>NZ_JACUUD010000240.1 GCF_014859505.1 Halomonas sp. | reverse complement strand
CGGCACCCGGCTCAAGCAGCACAACCGCCCGGAGGAGAGGGGCGGCAAGGACTTCTGGGAGAAGGTCTGCCTGGTCACCAGCAAGGATCAGAACCTCACCAAGGCCCACGTGAAGTACCTGGAGAGCCTGCTGATTCAGAACGCTGGCCAGGTAGGTCGCTGCAAGTTGATCAACGGCACCGCCCACGAGTACATCAATCTGCCCGAGTCGGATCGCGCCGATATGGCGTTCTTCATGGAGCAGATCCGTACCGTGCTGCCGGTGCTCGGCTTCGACTTCCTCCGCGAGACCTCGCGCCCCTCGCGGGTGCCGGAAGAGGCCCCAGCGGCAGAGCCCGAGGCCTCTCCGCGCTTCACCCTGGAGGTGCCACGGCACGGTATCCGCGCCACCGGCCAGGAGATCGACGGCGAGTTCTATGTCTTCAAGGGCTCCCTGGCCCGGGGCAGCTGGGTCGGCACCGAGCGCGGTTATCAGAGCCTCTACAACCAGCTCTGCGAGGACGGGGTGCTGGTGGAAAGTGATGGTACGCGGATCTTCAACGAGGACCAGAGCTTCAGCAGCCCCAGCGCCGCCGCCGCGGTGGTTTCCGGCCGAAGCGCCAACGGGCGGACCTCCTGGAAAGCTGAGGGCAGTGGGCTGACCTATGGTGAGTGGCAGGATCGGCAGGTCAGTGCTGCCGCCAGCGGAGAAGGAGAAGAGGGCAGGGGTGGAGCTGAATGATGGGTGATTTCGGAGAGTATATTGTTTACGTGGATGAGAGTGGTGATCATGGGCTGAAGAACATCAATCCCGATTATCCAGTGTTCGTGTTGGCATTTTGTATCATCCACAAACAAGCTTACCTGACACAAATCGTGCCGAAAATACAGGAGCTGAAGTTTCGCTACTTCGGCCATGACATGGTGGTCCTCCACGAGGCGGAGATCCGGAAAGCAAGAAAGCCTTTCGATATTCTTCTTAACCCGAATGTCAGACATCGCTTCATGGAGGAGCTATCGAGGATCATCGAAACGGCTCCCTTCATCTTGGTGGCCAGTTGCATCATGAAAGAAGCTTTCTCCCAGCGACATGGTGTGGATGGAAATCCATACCATGTCGCCATGGAGTTCGGATTGGAGCGCGTCTTCATTGAGCTGCAAGGGCTTCGGCAGCGAGGTCAACTGACCCATGTCGTCTTCGAGCAGAGAGGGCTGCAAGAAGATCAGGCGCTGGAGTTGGAATTCCGGCGTATCAAGGATCAGTCACGGGTAGAGGGGCTGGGAGAGACCCTGGATATCGTCATGGCCAACAAGAAGGTGAACTCGGCTGGTTTGCAGCTGGCGGATATGGTCGCGCGTCCCATCGGTCGCCATCTGCTGAACCCGGATCAACCAAATCGGGCTTTCGAGATATTGGAAGCCAAGTTTCGGCGTAGCCGTGCTGGACAGGTCAGCGGCTGGGGGCTGAAGGTATATCCCTGAAAACAAAAGGCCCCGACGCATTCGCCGAGGCCCCTTGCCGATCGGGCATTCCCAATCCATGCCTATATGGTAGGCACCTAGTCCGCTGCTGGCAACCCGAGCGAGTGTATTGGTGGTTGTCCTCAACGCTTCATATCACGGAGACCCCATCACTATGTGCGGCCGCTACGCCCTCTATAGCGACTTCCCCAGCCTGGCGGCCTCTCTGAAGCTGCCGCTGATCCTGAATCAGCAGAGCCTCGAGACTTGGCTTGATCCCGACCTGACCGGCCGCGAGACGATCCGCCACCTCGTCCATCACCTCCCGCACGATCGGCTGACGCACTGGCCGGTGAGTCCCCGGGTCAACCGGCCGGTGGAGGATGATCCGGGGCTGATCGAGGCCTTATCCTGAAACGTCTCCTGCCCTGTTCAGGTGGTTGATGGTGATCTGCGGTTTGAAAGCACACCGGGAATCGCCCTGAAAGGCCACTTTCAGGGCAAAAAATAAACTACGGGGGGAACTCCCATCGGCCGAGGGCTGGCCGACTCGCATC
>NZ_JACUUD010000093.1 GCF_014859505.1 Halomonas sp. | reverse complement strand
CTAGGAGGCTTTGCGGCGCTCGAGGCGCCCGCCCAGCACCAGCATGCAGGGTGTGATCAGCAGCGTCAGGGCGGTGGCGAAGGTCAGCCCGCCGGCAATGGCACTGGAAAGCTGGGTCCACCACTGGGTCGAGGGCGCGCCCAGCCCCAGGCTCGGCGCAAACAGGTTCACGTTCACCCCCAGCACCATGGGCGCAAGCCCCAGCACCGTGGTGATCGCCGTCAGCAGCACCGGACGCAGGCGCAGCCCGCCTGCCTCCAGGGCCGCCTCCAGGGGCGCCAGCCCCTCGCCGCGCAGCTGGTTGTAGGTGTCGATCAGCACGATGTTGTTGTTCACCACGATCCCCGCCAGGGCGATGATACCCATCCCCACCATCACGATGCCGAAGGGCTGGCCGTTGACCAGCAGGCCCAGCAGCACCCCCGCGGTGGAAAAGACGATCGCCGTCAGCACCAGTCCCGCCTGGTAGAGGCTGTTGAACTGGGTCACGAGGATCAGCGTCATCATCGCGATGGCGATCAGAAAGGCGCTGGCCAGGAAGCGGCTCGCCTCCTGCTGGTCCTGCTGTTCGCCGGCCACCTCGACCATCACGCCCTCGGGCGGCGTGCCGCCGGCCTCCAGCAGGGCGCGCAGTCGCTCGTCGCTGCGGTATCCGTCGGCCACATCGGCCTCCAGGGTCACGGCGCGGCGCCCGTCGATGCGGTGCAGGGTGCCCACCTTGGGCGCCGGCACCAGTTCCACGAAGTTGGAGATCGGCACCTGGCCCCGGGCGGTATTGAGCGTCAGCCGGCCCAGCTGATCCAGGGAGCGATAGCCGGCCGGCAGGCGCACCCGGATGTCCACCTCGTCGCTGACCCCGGCGGGGCGATAGCTGGCCACCTGCAGACCGGTGGTGATCAGCTGCACGGCGCTGCCCACCGCCGCGACGTCGGCACCGAAGCGAGCCGCCGCCTCGCGGTCCACCATCACCCGCCACTCCACCCCGGGCAGGCTGCGGTCGTCCTCGATGTCACGAAAGCCGCCCAGTTCACCCATCAGCTCGCGCAGGCGCTCCACCGCCCGGTCGGTGGCGGGATCGTCATGGCCGCTCACCTCCAGCACGATGGGCTTGCCCTCGCCGGGCCCCATCTCCTGCTCGCGGAATTCCAGCACCACGCCGGGCAGGTCGGCGGTGCGCTCGCTCATCTCCGTGAAGATCGCCGCCACCGGGCGGCGGCGCTGCCAGTCGATCAGCTGGAACTGCAGCACGCCGATCACGTCGCTGCCGAGCTGCTGGTTGGGCGTGGCGAAGGAGCGGGCGTAGAGTGCCTCCACCTCGCTCATGCCACCAAGGCGCGCCTCCACCCGGCGCACCACGGCGTCCTTCTCCTCGGCGGAAAAGTCGCCCCGCGTGCGCACCAGCACCTGGGCGCTGTCCGGCTCCACCGCCGGGAAGAACTCCACGCCGTGATTGAAGCGGGCATAGGCGGTGGTGATCAGCGCCAGCAGCAGCAGGGCGGCCAGCAGGGTCAGCCCCGGCCTGGCCAGCAGCCGGGCGAGCAGGGCGCGGTAGAGGCGCCCGCCTGCGCTGATCTGGTCCTGCATGGTCTCCCGGCGCGAGGCGCGCACCCCGAAGACGCCGCCCAGGGTGGGCAGGAACACCAGCGCCATGGCCAGGGAGGCCAGCAGGCAGAGGATCACCGTGGCCGGCAGGTACTTCATGAATTCGCCCACCACCCCGGGCCAGAACAGCAGCGGCACGAAGACCGCGAGCGTGGTGGCGGTGGAGGCGATCACCGGCCAGCTCATGCGCGCGGCGGCGTTGACCCAGGCCTCCCGGGGAGGCTGGCCCTGGCGCAGGTGGCGGTCGGCCAGCTCCGAGACCACGATGGCGCCGTCCACCAGCATGCCGGCGACGAGAATGAGCGAGAAGAGCACCACGATGTTGAGGGTGAACCCCAGGCTCCAGATCAGCAGGATGCCGGTGAGGAAGGCCCCGGGAATGGTCAGGCCCACCATCAGGGCGCTGCGCAGCCCCATGGCGGCGAGGATCACCACCAGCACCATCACGACCGCAGTCAGCACGTTGTTGAGCAGCTCGTCGAGTATCTCCTCCACCATCTCGGACTGGTCCATGATGGTGGTGATCTCGAGCCCCTCGGGGATCAGGCCGCCGGCCTCGTCGAGCAGGCGCTCCACCTGCTCGATGGTGGCGATGATGTTGGCCCCGGCGCGCTTGGAGATCTCCAGCACCAGCGCCGGCTGGTCATCGATGCGCGCAAAGCCCTCCGGGTCCTTGAAGGTGGGTCGGATCCAGGCCACGTCGCCGAAGGTCACCACCCGATCGCCGTCCACCTTCACCGGCATGGCCATCACGTCCTCGAGGCGCTCGATCACACCAGGCACCTTCAGCGCCAGGCGTCCGGCGCCGGTATCCAGGCTGCCGGCGGCCACCAGGCGGTTGTTGCGGCTGACCAGGCCGAACAGGGTGCCGAAGTCGACGCCGTAGCTGTCCAGCACGAGCGGGTCGACGACGATCTCCAGCAGCTCCTCGCGGTCGCCGCCGATGTCTACCTCCAGCACCTCGCCGATGCCCTCGATCTCCTCCTTGAGCCGGCGTGCCACGGCCAGCCGCTGGGTCTCCTCGAGCGGGCCGGAGAGGCCGATGGAGAGTACCGGGAATAGGCCCACGTTGACCTCCATGACCCGCGGCTCATCGGCTTCCTGGGGCAGCTCGGCGCGGGCGATGTCGACCTTCTCGCGCACGTCGGTGAGCGCCTGGTCGGGGTCGAAGCCCGCATCGAACTCCAGGGTCACCGCGGCGTGGCCTTCGCTTGCCTGGGAGGTCATCTTGCGCACTCCCTCGATGCTGCGCAGCTCCTGCTCCATGGGGCGCACCAGCAGGCGCTCGCCGTCCTCGGGGCTGACCCCCTCCAGCGACAGCGAGACATAGATGATGGGGATGGTGACGTCGGGGTTGGCCTCCTTGGGGATCGCCTGCCAGGCGGCCAGCCCCGCCAGCAGCAGCGCGGCCAGCAGCAGCAGGGTGGTGCGCGAGCGGTCCAGCGCTGCCTCGATCAGGGCGCGCATCTCAGGGGGCCGCCTGGGTGGATTCGGCCGGCACCGGCTCGACGCGCTCGCCCGGTGACACCAGCCCGCCCCCCAGGGTGATCAGGCGCACCCGTGCCGGCAGCCCCGCGACTCTGGCCTCGTCGGTGGAG
Source organism: Halomonas sp. (assembly GCF_014859505.1). Taxonomy (GTDB): domain Bacteria; phylum Pseudomonadota; class Gammaproteobacteria; order Pseudomonadales; family Halomonadaceae; genus Halomonas. The sequence goes on along the minus strand of NZ_JACUUD010000093.1, from coordinate 8,850 downwards.
GCGTCGACCAGGGTCACGGGCGTGCGTACCACCCGGTCGTCGTCGTCCAGGTGCTTGACCGCCAGCTGGCCGCCGTCGTCCAGCTCCAGCAGGGCGGGGGAGAGTCGGTGTACCTGCCGCTCCGGCAGGGTGACCACCAGGGTCGCGCTGGCGCCGGCCAGGCGCCGCCCCTCGGGGTTGGCGACCCGGGCCTCCACGACGAAGGTGCGCGCCTCGTCCTCGGCGCGGCGCCCCACCAGGCTCACCTCGCCCTCGAGCCGCGAGCCGTCCAGCAGGCGCAGCTCGGCGGGCAGGCCGGCCTGGAGCTCATGGGCGTCGCGCTGGGGGGCCCAGGCCCTGGCCACCAGGTGGCGGTCATCCACCAGCTGGCCGAAGGTCTCGCCCACCTGGACCAGCTCGCCGAGCTCCACGTCGAGGCGGTCGAGCACGCCATCGAAGGGGGCGGTGGGGCGGGTGTCGGCCAACTGGCGGCGCAGGCTCGCCACCTCGGCCACGGCCCGGGAGGCGCCGCTCTGCAGGCGCAGGTAGTCGGTGTTGGAGATCAGCTGGCGGCGGCGCAGATCGTCGGCGCCGGCAAGCTCCGCCCGGGCCAGGGCCAGCTCCGCCTCGGCCTGCTCGAGCCGTGCCGGCAGCTCGTCCCGGGCCAGTGCGATCAGCACCATGCCGGCCTCGATGCGACTGCCCGCCGCCACCGGCAGCGCCTCGACGCGCCCCGCCTGGCGGGCACGCAGCGTCAGCTCCCGGTCGGCCTCCAGTTGCCCCTGAAGCACCAGCCTTGGCGCGTGGGGCTCCGCTTCCTTCACCGCTACCTCGACCCGGGTGGTGGGCGCTTCCTCGACAGGCTCGCTGTCCGGCGCAGTGTCCTGGAAGCGCTGCAGGTCGCCGAAGGCCAGCCACACCCCCAGGGCGAGGGTGACGGCGATGGCCAGCAGCGGGGAGAGGGGAAGGCGACGGCGGGGCATGCGGTGTGATCCATCAGCGGGCATGAGGCGCCAGCATATCACCCCCGACTTTCGGTCCCCATCCTAGGTCGCATTGAGTTTTGTGCAGCGCAGGCATACCATTTCCGCGTTTGAAATCTGGCCCGGCGGCGTGTCCGGCGGGCCCGTCCTCACGGTGACAATCCGTGCGTTGACAACCAAGGAGCCTCCATGAAACAGCCCGTCCGTATTGCCATCACCGGCGCTGCCGGCCAGATCAGCTACTCCCTCGCCTTCCGCATCGCCTCCGGCGACATGCTGGGCAAGGATCAGCCTGTCATCCTGCAGCTCCTCGAGATTACCCCGGCCATGGAAGCCCTGAACGGTGTGGTGATGGAGCTGAACGACTGCGCCTTCCCGCTGGTGCAGGAGATCGTCGCCACCGACGACCCCAGCGTCGCCTTCAAGGATGCCGACTTCGCCCTGCTGGTCGGCGCCCGCCCGCGCGGCCCTGGCATGGAGCGCAAGGACCTGCTGGAAGCCAATGCCGCCATCTTCTCCGTGCAGGGCAAGGCGCTCAACGAGAACGCCAGTCGCGACATCAAGATTCTGGTGGTGGGCAATCCGGCCAACACCAACGCCCTGATCGCCTCCTGCAACGCGCCGGATCTGGATCCCAAGCAGTTCACCGCCATGACCCGCCTGGACCACAACCGCGCCCTGACCCAGCTGGCCCAGAAGACCGGTAAGCACGTCACCGACGTCGAGGGCATGATCATCTGGGGCAACCACAGCGCCACCCAGTACCCCGACATCGCCCACTGCAAGGTGGCCGGCAAGCCGGCGGCCGAGCTGGTCGAGCGTGACTGGTACGAGAGCACCTTCATCCCCGACGTCCAGCAGCGCGGCGCGGCCATCATCAAGGCCCGCGGTGCTTCCTCCGCGGCCTCTGCGGCCTCTTCCGCCATCGACCACATGCGCGACTGGGCGCTGGGCAGCAGCGGCCAGATCGTCAGCATGGCGATCCCCTCCGACGGCAGCTACGGCGTCGAGCCGGGCATCATCTACTCCTACCCGGTCACCTGCGAAGGCGGCAAGTACGAGATCGTCCAGGGTCTCACGCTGGACGATTTCAGCAAGCAGAAGATGAAGGCCACCGAAGACGAGCTGCGTGAAGAGCGCGCCGCCGTCGAGCACCTGCTGGGCTGATCGGGCCTTCCTTCGGGCGCGGGCTTCCACCCTGTGGGAGCCCGGTTTTCCCGGGCGAATCGCCGCTTGGCGGCGCACAGAGCAGTGAAAAAACCCGCCGGAGCGAATCCGGCGGGTTTTTCGTTATCGCGGGTTATCCCTGGCCGCCTGGCGCTCAGTCCCTCAGGCTGATGATCCGCCAGTCGCGGTCCTCGGCCACCTCGCGCAGGATGGGGTCCGGGTCCACCGCCACCGGATGGTCGACCTTCTCCAGCAGCGCCAGGTCGTTGTGGGAGTCGCTGTAGAACCAGGCGTCGTCCAGGCTCAGCTCCTTGTCGGCCAGCCACTCCTCCAGGCGCACCACCTTGCCCTCACGATAGCTGGGGGTGCCCGTCACCCGGCCGGTATAGCGGCTGTTTACCACCTCGGGCTCCACGGCGATCAGGTCATCGACGCCCAGGCGCTCGGCGATGGGGCCGGTGATGAAGCGGTTGGTGGCGGTGATGATCAGCAGGGTATCGCCGCGGCTGCGGTGGCGGGCCACCAGTTCCTCGCCCTTGGGCAGGATATGCGGCTCGATCTTGCTGGCCATGAACTGCTGGTGCCAGGCCGCCAGCTGCTCGGGGCTGTTCTCGGCCAGAGGCCGAAGCGCCACCTCGAGAAACGCGTGGATATCCAGGGTGCCGGCCTCGTAGTCGGCCAGGAAACGATCATTGGCGTCGCGGTAGGCCACCGGGTCCACCGCGCCCTGCTCGAGCAGAAACTCTCCCCAGGCGTGGTCGCTGTCGATCGACAGCAGGGTGTTGTCCAGGTCGAAGATGGCCAGGCTCACGATGACTCCCTTGGGCAGGTTTCAGAGGGTTAATGTCAGGGTCCAAAGACGGCGATTATCGCAGAACCCACAGTCGGCTGCGACCTGGACCCGGCAGGTCCGTCCGGAAGGCGTATTGATGCGGTTCGTGGCCTTGTGGAAGAATGGACTCAATTCAGGTTTCAACAAGGTGAAGTCCGTGATCGACGCTGACGGCTTTCGCCCCAACGTTGGCATCATCATCGCCAACGATCAGGGGCAGCTGCTCTGGGCGCGTCGTGTAGGGCAGAATGCTTGGCAGTTTCCCCAGGGAGGCATCAAGGCGAACGAGACACCGAAAGAGGCACTGTTTCGCGAACTGTTCGAGGAGATCGGCTTGATGGATGACGACGTCGAGATCCTTGCCTGCACCCGGGGCTGGCTGCGCTATCGCCTGCCGCGACGCATGATTCGTACCCATTCGAGGCCGGTATGCATCGGTCAGAAACAGAAGTGGTTCCTGTTGAGGATCCGCTGCCAGGAGAGCCGGATCTGCATGGACGGCACCGAGCAGCCGGAGTTCGACGGCTGGCGCTGGGTCAGCTACTGGTATCCACTGGCCCAGGTGGTGCCCTTCAAGCGCGAGGTCTACCGCCGCGCCCTCAAGGAACTCTCGCCCCGCGCCCAGCGCCTGGCACTGGGGATGGGCTGACCCGTCTGGCATGAGGCTCTGGCGTATCCCCGCTGGATCGAGGAACCCCGTACCCGTGAGGCAGTCACAGGGGCGTGAGTTTCATTCCCGCCTTCCCACCAACGACAACAACGGATAATGGCCCCCATGCTCGAGGTCCTGCGCCGCATTACACAGGAAGTTACCGGGGCCCGCACCCTGGAGGCCGCTCTCGCCACCATGGTGCGGCGCATCCGCAAGGCCATGGAGGCCGATGTCTGCTCCTTCTACCTCTACGATGAGGAGGTGGAGCGGCTGGTGCTGATGGAGACCATCGGCCTGCGCAGTCAGGCAGTGGGGCGAGTGGCCCTGCCGGTAGGCGAGGGGCTGGTGGGCCTGGTGGCCAGCCGCGAGGAGCCTCTCAACCTCGAGGACGCCCAGGCACACCCCCAGTTTCGCTACTTCGAATCCACCGGCGAGGAGCGCTATTCCAGCTTCCTCGGTGTGCCCATCATCCACCAGCGCCGCATGCTCGGGGTTCTGGTCGTCCAGCAGGAAGAGAAGCGCCGCTATGGCGAGGAGGACGAGGCCTTCCTGGTCACCATGGCGGCCCAGTTGGCCGGGGTGCTGGCCCATGCCCTGGCGACCGGCAACCTCACCCGGCCGAGCCTCGAGGGGCAGGTGCACTTCAAGGGGGTGGCCGGCGCCCCGGGCATGAGCATCGGCGAGGCGGTGGTGATCGCCCCGCCCGCCGATCTCGACAGCGTGCCGGACCTGGTGCCCACCGACGTGCATTACGAGATCGCGCGCCTCAAGGAGGCGATCGGCCGCGTGCGCGAGGAGCTCCGTGCCGCCGCCGAGCGCCTGGCCAACCGCGTCTCCGCCCAGGAGCTGGCGCTGTTCGAGGTCTACCAGCAGATGCTCAGCGAGGCGGCGCTTTCCCAGGAGGTGGAGAAGCGCATCCGTGAGGGACAGTGGGCCCCCGGGGCGCTCGCCGATGTGGTCAAGCGCCACGTGCAGTACCTGGAGCGGGTCGACGACGACTATCTGCGCGAACGTGCCGCCGACGTGCGCGACCTGGGGCGGCGCGTGCTGGCCCACCTGCAGGAGGAGACCCCGCAGACGCCTGCGGTCTTTCCCGACAGCACCGTGCTGGTGGGTGACGAGCTCAGCGTGGCCATGCTCGGCGAGGTGCCCCGGGACAAGCTCGCCGGGCTGGTCTCGGTGCGCGGATCGAGCACCTCCCACGTGGCGATCATCGCCCGTGCCATGGGCATCCCCACGGTGCTCGGCATGGTCGATCTGCCGCTGCCGCGGCTCTCCGGCGCGCGGGTGATCCTCGATGGCCACCGCGGGCGCCTCTTCGTGCGTCCCGGGGAGGAGCTGCTCAGCCACTACCGGGGGCTGATCGCCGAGGAGCGGGCGCTGACCGAGGTGCTGGAGCACGAGCAGGACCTGCCCAGCCGCACGCCGGACGGCCACGACATGCCGCTGATGGTCAACACCGGCCTGGTGGTGGATGCGGTGGCCTCGCTGAAGAACCGCATCAGCGGGGTGGGGCTCTACCGCACCGAGGTGCCCTTCATGGTCACCGAGCGCTTCCCCGGCGAGCAGGAGCAGACGCGCCTCTACCGCGACCAGCTGGAGAGCTTCGCCCCGCTGCCGGTGGTGATGCGCACCCTGGATATCGGCGGCGACAAGGACCTGCCCTATTTCCCCATCGAGGAGGCCAATCCCTTCCTCGGCTGGCGCGGGATGCGTGTCACCCTGGACCACCCCGAGGTGCTGATGGTGCAGCTGCGCGCCATGCTGCGCGCCTCCCAGGGGCTGGACAACCTCCAGGTGCTGCTGCCCATGATCACCAACGTCGACGAGGTCGACGATGCCCTTCGCCTGCTCGACCGCGCCATCCGCGAACTGGGCGAGGAGGGCGTGGCGGTGCCGCGGCCGAAGGTGGGGGTGATGATCGAGGTGCCGGCGACCCTCTACCAGCTCGATGCCCTGGCCCGGCGCGCCGACTTCTTCTCGGTGGGCAGCAATGACCTCACCCAGTACCTGCTGGCGGTGGACCGCAACAATCCGCGCGTCGCCGATCTCTTCGACGCCTGCCATCCGGCGGTGCTCTCCGCCATGGCGACCCTGGCCCGCGAGGCGGCGCGGCTCGATAAACCGATCTCGGTGTGCGGCGAGCTCGCCGGCGACCCCGCCGGCGCCCTGCTGCTGATGGGCATGGGCTTCGATGCGCTCTCCATGAACGCCCCCAGCCTGCCCCGGGTGCGTGCCGCCATCCGCCGGGTGCCGCTGCAGGGCGCCCGCGACCTGGTGGCGGAGACCCTGCGCCTCGACAGCCCCAGCGCGGTTCGCCGCCATCTGGCCACGCGCCTGGGCGGCTGGGAACTCGGCCACCTGCTGCCGCCACGGGATTGAGGAGTCTGCGCCCCGCAGGCGCCCAATGACCTCTGTGATGACTGGATAATTCCCGAGGCTCGGGGCTACTGCCCGAGGCTACTGCCCGAAGCTCGGGGCTACTGCCCGAGGCTCGTGGCTACTGGTGGGAGCTGGGCTTTGCCCGGCGAATGGCGGCGAAGCCGCCCCGGCGTTGTTGCCTAGCGGTGTAAGCCCATCAGCCGCTCCACGCTCTCCCCCAGCGCTACTCCATGCGGCCCGAAGCGCCGCTCGCCGATCTCGATGCGTCCGCTGGTGTGCCAGCTCAGCCAGGTCATGGCGCGGGTGCCATAGTGCTCGCCGACGATGAAGGGAGAGGAGAGCCTCCGCTCCATCTCCAGGCCCACCCCGGTCTCCGGCAGCTGGTCATCATCGGCGGGGTGAGGGTCGGCCATGGCCGCCAGGGCATCCTCGGGCCAGCGGCCGTGGCGCAGGCACGCGCCGAGCCCCTGGCGCGCATCGATCAGCTTGGGCCAGGGAGTGTTCAGGCTGCCGTTGGAGACCCCGTGCAGGCCGGGGGGGACCTCGCCCAGATGGGTGGCATCCCGGCTGCGGTGCAGGTGCCACAGCCGGCTCCCGTCACCGGCCAGCAGGTTGAAGCCGGCAAAGCGGGCGGCTTCGCCGCCGGCCAGGCGGTCGAGCCAGGCGGAGAGATCGGGGCAGGTGAGGGCGCCACGCACCAGGTCGCCGCGGCTGGGCGCATCGCTCGCCACCTTGAGGTGCGGGTCGCGCACATTGGTCACCGCGGCGAAGCGCCCGCGGCGATGCACCGCCAGCCAGCTGCCGCCGGCCTCCAGGTCGCGGCCGCCGACGATGGCGGGAACTTCCGCCCAGCGGGCGAGCGGGGCGGAGGGGCGGGCGTGGAACTCGTCGCGGTTGGCGACCAGCCGCAGCGGCCACGTTTCGCCGGGACGATGGTCGAAGGCAATCAGGCACATTCCGGCAGCTTAGCGGCTTCCGCCCCCCTCTGGAAGCGTTCCGCCGGTCGTGAAATCCTCCCGCCATGACAGCCGGCCACCCCCGGCGTACACTCTCCCGCCACTCTCATGATCGGCCAGGGATGACAATGCGAGTCGACAATGGTCGCCAACCTCGGCGGCTTCCTTCCTATCTTCGCCTTGCGCTGCTGGTGCAGCTAGGCCTGCTGCTGGCGGGTCTGCTGGCGCTGCAGGTGGCCAATCCCGGCGGTTGGCTGGCGGCGCTGCTGCTGGCCTCGGCGCTCAATCTCGCCGCGGTCGTGGCCGGTGTCCTGCGCCAGCCCGTGGAGCAGGCCGAGCCCGGTGCCGGCGTCCCGGTGCCCCGACGCCCTCTGCCGTCGGGGCCGGCGGCGGAGCCTGTCGCCACCGGCGAGGAGCTGCTGCGCCGCCGCCTGAAAACCCTGGAGCACGACCTGGCGCGGCGCGAGCAGCGCCTGGAACGCCTGACGGCGGGGCGCGATCGCGCCCGCCAGGAGTCGCGGCTGAAGTCCGACTACCTGGCCCTGCTGGGCCGCGAGCTCCAGCCGCTCAAGGGTCGCCTGGAGGTGCTGCTGACGGCCCGGGACGAGCCGCCCCTGGGCGCCGCTCAGCGCCATGCCCTGGAGGAACTGGGCGAACGGCTCGGCGATCTGGCGGTGCTGCTCGAGGATATCTCCGGTGAGGAGCCGGCAGCCGCCGAGGCAGCGCCCGCCCGCCGGGCCAACCGGGTGCTGATCGTCGACGACGGCCCCGTCAACCTGATGCTGGCCCGCCAGGTGCTGGAGCGTCAGGGGCTTGAGGTGCGCACCGCCACCAGCGGCGCCGAGGCCCTGGCCTGCCTGGATCAGGTGCCCTTCGACCTGGTGCTGATGGATATCTTCATGCCCGGCATGGACGGCATGGAGGCCAGCCGGCGCTGGCGTGACGTGGAGGCCGAGCGCTACCCGGATCATCGCAGCGTGCTGGTGGCATTGACCGCCAACGCCAGCGAGGAGGACCGCCAGCGCTTCGCCGAGGCGGGCCTGGACGACTACCTGGCCAAGCCCTACCGGCCCCAGGAGCTGATCGAACTGGTCAGGCGCTGGCTGCCGGCCCATCATCACGCCCCCGATACCCCCTGAATCCGTCTTACCCCCAAGGACTCCCGATGCTCGACTACCCCGATATCGATCCCGTGGCCATCTCCCTCGGCCCCTTCCAGGTGCACTGGTATGGCCTGATGTACGTGGTGGGCTTCGTCGCCGCCTGGTGGCTCGGCCGCCGCCGCGCCGCGCGCATCGGTCTCACCCACGACGACATCGGCGACCTGCTCTTCTATGCCGCCATCGGCGTGGTGGTGGGCGGGCGCCTGGGCTACGCGCTCTTCTACGGCCTGGGGCAGTGGGCCAGTGACCCGCTATGGATCTTCCGGGTCTGGGACGGCGGCATGAGCTTCCACGGCGGCCTGGCCGGCGTGCTGCTCGCCAGCTGGTGGTTCGCCAGGAAGAAGGGGCTGGCCTACTTCACCCTCACTGACTTCGTGGCCCCCCTGGTGCCTATCGGCCTGGGCGCCGGGCGCATCGGCAACTTCATCAACCGCGAACTGCCGGGCCGCGTCACCGAGCTGCCCTGGGGCATGCCGTTCCCGGGCATGGGGCCTGCGCCGCGCCACCCCTCGGCGCTCTACGAGGCGGTGCTGGAAGGGGCGGTGCTGTTCGTGGTGCTGTGGTTCGTCTCGGCGAAGCCCCGCGCCCGCGGCCTGGTCTCCGGGCTCTTTCTGACCCTCTACGGCGTGTTCCGTTTTGCGGTGGAGTTCGTGCGCCTGCCCGATGCCCATATCGGCTTCATCGCCTTCGGCTGGGTGACCATGGGCATGCTGCTGACCCTGCCGATGATCATCGC
>NZ_JACUUD010000092.1 GCF_014859505.1 Halomonas sp. | reverse complement strand
GAGTGGTTGGCGCCGCAGCCGTCCGCGGGGCAGACTAGGGATGACACAAGCGGCAGCGAGGAAGCCCGATGAAATACGGATGGCGTGAACGCATCAGCGGTGCGGTCATCGTGATCGCCCTGGCGGTGATCTTCGTGCCCCTGCTGTTGAGCGAGCCGGCGCCGCGTAGCGAGCGACCCCAGCCGGTGCTGACCATCGAGCAGCCCGTTGAGGTGCCGCGCATCGAGGTGCCGGAGCCCCGGCCACCGGCGAGCCTCGGTGAGTTCGGCGGGCCCATGGCGACGCCCCGGGCCGAGGAGGCCCCCGTGGAGGAGGCTCCCGTGGAGGAGGCTCCCGTCGAAGACCTCACCGATATCGCCGAGGAGGCCGCCGAGCAGGTGACCCGAGCCGAGCCGGCCCCGTTGCCCGCCGGCGAACCGGCTCCCGACCCCATCGCCGAGCTGGCCCGGGCCGCCGACCAGCGCCTGGCCGAGAGCAGCCGCAGCCAGCCCGCCTCCACGCCGTCGCCCGCCGCCTCCGGTGGCGAGTGGGCGGTGCAGGTGGGCAGCTTCGGCGAGCCGGCCAACGCCGAGCGCCTGCTCAACCAGCTGCGCGAGCAGGGCTTCCCGGCCTACAGCCGGCCTCGCGACAACAACCTGACCACGGTCTATGCGGGTCCCTATGACTCCTCCGAGGCCGGCGAGCGTGCCATGAACGAGCTCAAGTCACGGGCCAACCTGCAGGGCCTGCTGGTGCGGGCGAGGAACTGAGCATGGCACTGACCTGGCTGGACTGGATTTTCATTGGGCTGCTCACGGTGACGGCCGTGACCGGCTTCATGCGCGGGCTGGTCCGAGAGGCCCTGGGCCTCGCCGCCTGGGTCATCGCCCTGATGGCTGCGCGTTTGCTGGCCCAGCCGGTGGCGGACCTGCTCGCGGGGGTGATCGACAATCCCGATGGGCGCCTGGTGCTGGCCTTCGTGCTGGTGATCTTCGGCGTGGTGCTGCTGTGCGGCATCGTCATCCGCCTGGTCCACTCCGCGGTGGAGTGGGTCGGCATGGGCCTGTTCAACCGGATCATGGGCGCCGCCTTCGGCGCCGCCAAGGGGGCGGCGATCCTGGTGCTGGTCACCATCGTCATCGGCCTGACCCCGCTGGCCCAGCTCGAGGCCTGGCGCGATGCCCAGCTGCGGCCCCACTTCGAGCAGCTGCGCGACTGGGCGGTCAGTCAGTTCGAGGCCTGGGAGGGGCGGATACCCGAGGTCCCCGGTTCCCTCGGCGAGATCTCCCTCCCCGGGCGTGGCGACGCGACCGACGACGCAACACCCCCCGACAGATGACTCCCGGGCGGCCCGACCAGCCGGTGCCGCCCCGACCCTTCACAGCAAGATCCAGGCAAGCGAGGTAAGGTGGAATGTGCGGTATCGTGGGCCTTCTGGCCAAGCAGGCGGTTAACCAGGGCATCTATGACGCCCTGACGGTGCTTCAGCATCGCGGACAGGACGCCGCCGGCATGATGACCTGGCATGAGGGCCGCTTCCTGCTGCGCAAGAGCAACGGCCTGGTGCGCGACGTCTTCCATACCCGCCACATGGCGCGCCTGAGGGGCAACCTGGGCATCGGTCACGTGCGCTATCCCACCGCCGGCTCCTCCAGCGAGGCGGAGTCCCAGCCGTTCTACGTCAACTCCCCCTTCGGCATCGCGCTCGCCCACAACGGCAACCTGACCAACTCCGATCAGCTCAAGCAGGAGCTCTTCAGCTCGGACCTTCGCCACATCAACACCAGCTCCGACTCCGAGGTGCTGCTCAACGTCTTCGCCCACGAACTGGGCAAGCAGGGCCTGCACCTGGAGCCTGGCGACATCTTCGACGCCGTGCGCCGGGTGCATCGTCGCTGCAAGGGGGGTTACGCGGCGGTGGCGGTCATCAATGGCATGGGCCTGGTGGCCTTCCGCGACCCCAACGGCATTCGCCCGGTGGTGTTCGGCACTCGTGACGAAGGCGCCGGTCAGGAGGTGATGATCGCCTCCGAATCGGTGGCGCTGGACGTGGGCGGCTTCGAGCTGCACCGCGACCTTGCCCCGGGCGAGGCGATCTTCGTCGACATGGAGGGCCGTATCCACACCCAGCAGTGCGCCGATGCCCCGTTGCTGTCGCCCTGCATCTTCGAGCACGTCTACCTGGCGCGTCCCGACTCCATCCTCGACGGCGCCTACGTCTACGGCACCCGCATGCAGATGGGTCGCAAGCTGGGGGATCGCATCCAGGCGGAGTGGCCGGCGCACGACATCGACGTGGTGATCCCGATCCCCGACACCTCGCGTACCTCGGCCCTGGAGCTCGCCCAGCACCTGGGGGTGACCTACCGCGAGGGCTTCATGAAGAACCGTTACATCGGGCGCACCTTCATCATGCCCGGGCAGACCCAGCGCAAGAAGTCGGTTCGCCAGAAGCTCAACGCCATCGGCGTGGAGTTCGAGGGCAAGAACGTGCTGCTGGTGGACGACTCCATCGTGCGCGGCACCACCTGCAAGCAGATCATCCAGATGGCCCGGGAGGCCGGCGCCAACAAGGTCTACTTCGCCTCCGCCGCGCCGCCGGTGCGCTACCCCAACGTCTACGGCATCGACATGCCGGCGGCCAGCGAGCTGATCGCCCATGGCCGCAGCGAGACCGAGGTGGGGGAGCTGATCGGCGCCGACCGCATCTTCTACCAGGACCTCGAGGACCTGAAGACCGCCTGTCGCGACGTCAACCCCAACCTCGACGTCTTCGACTGCTCGGTGTTCGACGGCAACTACGTCACCGGTGACATCGACGACGCCTACCTCTCCGCCCTGGAGGCCTCGCGCAGCGACGGCGCCAGGCAGCAGCAGAGCGCCGGTGACCACGCCCTGGTCGGCCTGCATAATCAGGATGACATCGATGAATGAGGCTCCCATGGATCCGCACACATCCCCCGAGGACGACTGGGCGCTGGCGACCCTGGCGATCCGCGCCGGCCACGACCGCACTCATGAGCAGGAGCACGCCGAGCCGATCTTCCCGACCTCGAGCTTCGTCTACGCCAGCGCGGCAGAAGCCGCGGCCAAGTTTTCCGGAGAGGCGCCGGGCAACGTCTACTCCCGTTTCACCAACCCCACGGTGCGTACCTTCGAGCGCCGCCTGGCGGCGCTGGAGGGCGGCGAGCGCTGCGTGGCCACCAGCTCCGGCATGGCGGCCATCCTCTCCACCGCGCTGGCCCTGCTGTCGGCCGGCGACGAGATCGTGGCCTCCCGCTCGCTGTTCGGCTCGACCGTCAGCCTGTTCGACAAGTATCTGGGCAAGCTGGGCATCACCACCCGCTACGTGGAGCTCTCCGACCTCGCCGCCTGGGAGGCGGCGATGACGCCGGCCACTAGGCTGCTGTTCGCCGAGACGCCGTCGAACCCGCTCTCCGAGGTGGTGGACATCGAAGCCCTGGCGGAGATCGCCCATCGCCATGATGCCCTGTTGGCCATCGACAACTGCTTCCTGACCCCGGCGCTGCAGCGGCCCCTGGCGCTGGGCGCGGACCTGGTGATCCATTCGGCCACCAAGTATCTGGACGGACAGGGCAGGGCGATCGGCGGCGCCGTGGTGGGCCGCGACAAGGAGCTCGAGGAGGTGTTCGGGGTGGTACGCACCTGCGGCCCCTGCCTGAGCCCCTTCAACGCCTGGATCTTCACCAAGGGGCTAGAGACCCTCGCCCTGCGCATGCGCGCCCACTGCGAGAACGCTCAGGTCCTGGCCGAGTGGCTCGAGGCTCATTCCGCGGTGGCGCGGGTCTTTTACAGCGGGCTTGAGAGCCACCCCCAGCATGCGCTCGCCGTCCGCCAGCAGCAGGGCTTCGGTGCCGTGCTCGGCTTCGAGGTGAAGGGGGGGCGGGAGGCCGCCTGGTCGGTGATCGACGCTACGCGGCTGCTCTCCATCACCGGCAATCTGGGGGATGTCAAGACCACCATCACCCATCCCGCCACCACCACCCATGGTCGTCTCTCCGATGACCAGAAGGCCATCGCCGGCATCACAGAGGGGCTGATCCGCGTCGCCGTGGGCCTGGAGGCCATCGACGATATCCGCGCCGACCTGGCACGGGGCCTCGACGCCCTGGTGTAGTCCGCGCCTCGGGGCACCTCCTCCGGGCGCCCCATGGCGCCCGTCCCGCCATCGGCAGGGCGGGCGTTGTCGTCTTTGCCCTTGAACTCTCGCCATTCGGTGCCATCTCATCAGGGCATGCATTCACTCTGGCGCCCGAGGAGGGCAACGATGAAGATCCTGATGGTACTCACCTCCCACGACCGCATGGGCGATACCGGCCACGCTACCGGCTTCTGGCTCGAGGAGTTCGCCGCCCCCTACTATGTCTTCAAGGACGCCGGCGCCGAGATCACCCTGGCCTCTCCGAAGGGCGGTCAGCCGCCGGTGGACCCCAATTCCCAGGCGGAGGAAGCGCTGACAGAAGAGACGCGGCGCTTCGAGGCGGATGACGCTGCCAAGGCGCAACTGGCCAACACGCTCAAGCTCGCCGAGATTCAGGTGGGCGATTTCGACGCGCTCTTCTTCCCGGGCGGCCACGGCCCGCTGTGGGACCTCACCGAGAATGGCGACGTCAAGCGCCTGATCGAGGGCTTCCTGGCCGTCGAGCGCCCCGTTGCCACGGTCTGCCATGCCCCCACGGTGCTGCTGCAGGCGCGAACTCCGGAAGGCGAACCGCTGGTCAAGGGTCGGCGGGTCACCGGCTTCGCCAACAGCGAGGAGGAGGCCGTGGGGCTCACCGCCGTGGTGCCCCACCTGCTCGAGGATGCCCTGAAGGCGCAGGGCGGGGAGTACCAGCGCAGCGCCGACGACTTCGCCCCCTTCCAGCTGCGTGATGGCCTGCTGATCACCGGCCAGAACCCGGCCTCCAGCGCGCCCACCGCCGAGCTGCTGTTGGAAGTCCTAGCCAGCTAACGGTTCTTTCGAATGGTTGGTTCGGCTTTTTTCAGCGGATGCTGATGATGCGCTGCGGTAAGCTTTGTCCATCATCGAGACCGCGAGAACATCGCCATGTGGCGCAACACCCGTTCCGGCTGGGGCATCGTCAGCATCCTGCTGCACTGGCTGAGCGCCGTGACCATCGTGGGTCTTTTCGCACTGGGCTGGTGGATGACCGGTCTGGGATATTTCGACGCCTGGTACAACCTGGCCCCCTGGTGGCACCGTTCCATCGGCATGCTGCTGCTGTTCGCCACCCTGCTGCGCCTCGTCTGGCGCTTAGTGAACCCCACGCCGGCGGCCCACGGTAGCCGCCTCGAGCGCCTGGCCGCCCATCTCGGCCACGTGCTGATCTACGTGCTGCTGCTGGTGGTGATGGTCAGCGGCTACCTGATCTCCACGGCTCGGGGCCGCGGCATCAGCGTCTTCAACTGGTTCGAGGTGCCGGCACTGATCAGCCGCCTGCCCAACCAGGAGAGCATCGCCGGCGAGATCCACTGGTATGCCGCCGTGGCGCTGATGGTGCTGGCCGCAGGCCATGTGCTGGCAGCGCTGAAGCACCACTTCCTGGATCGCCAGGATACCCTGACCCGCATGCTCAACCCGGCGCGTTCCCGTCACCACTGAGCCGCCTTCAACCCCAAGACACATCGTCAATCAACAAGGAGAGTGACCATGTTCAAGAAGACCGCCCTCGCCGCCGCCCTCGGTGCCGTTGCCCTGGTGGGCGCAAGCCAGGCCCAGGCCGCCGACTACGTGGTGGACACCGAGGGCCAGCACGCCTTCGTCCAGTTCAAGATCAACCACCTCGGCTACTCCTATATCCTCGGCAACTTCGAGTCCTTCACCGGCCAGTTCCACTACGACCCCGAGAACCTCGAGGCGTCCAGCGTCGAGATGGAGGTCGATGTCACCAGCCTCAACACCAACCACGCCGAGCGCGACCGTCACTTCCTGAGCGATGACTTCCTCAGCGCCGGCAACTACCCGACCGCCACCTTCGTCACCAGCGGCTTCGAGCCCACCGGCGACAACGAAGGCACCCTGACCGGCGAGCTCACCCTCAAGGGCGAGACCCGCGAGATCGAGATGCCGGTGACCCTGATGGGTGAGGGCGAGGACCCCTGGGGCGGCTACCGTGCCGGCTTCGAGGGCAGCACCATGCTGACCCTGGCCGACTTCGGCATCGACATGAGCGCCCTCCCCGAGGTGATGCACCAGCTCGAGCTCTACGTCACCCTCGAGGGCGTGCGCCAGTAGGATCTGGAAACAAGCCCGGGAAGAAGTCCCGGAAAAACAGCGACCCCCCGAGCAGTGCTCGGGGGGTCGCGTGGTTGTGGCTGGTTGCCGATGGTCGAGCCATCGGGGCCGGCCAGGCGCTCAGCGAGTCTCGTTGAGTACCGCGTCCGGGAAGTGACGGCGCAGCATGCGGTTCTGGAACTCGTCGACGAACCGGCTGTTGATGATGATGATGAAGCGCTCGAAGGGCACATCGGGGTCCAGTTGGCCGATACCGTCGATGCTGTGGAAGAGATGGTCGTCACGCAGATGCAGGATGTCGCCCGGGTCCAGGGTGGCATCGGTCAGCGGCCGGGTGCCGGCCTTGTCGGCATAGAGGTGGTTCTCTCCGCCGGTGGCGTTCTCGCGGTTCATGACCAGGATGCTCAGCGCCTTGCAGCCGTCGGCGTGAATCCCCTGGCCCTGCAGCGGGTCCACCTGGCCCTCGCCGCGCACACCGGTGATCTGCATCAGGATTGGTTCATGCGGGACGATCCCCCAAAGCTGAGCCCAGGCACGGACGAAGGCCCTGACGTCGGGCCGTGACAGGAACTCGCCGGTCAGCGGTTCGTAGTAGCGCAGCCGGTCGGCCATGCTCTCTGCATCATTGAAGGCGCCGCCCTGTGCCATCGGACACTCGCCCATCTCCTGCACGTTGCCCTGGTCGTCGAGGCACAGCCAGGACATGCGTTTCCAGCGACGGTTGACGTAGGGGTCCCTCGGCAGGTCCCCCAGGAAGTTCTGCCAGGCGTTCAGGTCGATTCGCTCGCGGATGTCGGTCAGGCTCCAGTGGCGCTCCCCGAGTTCGCGGCTGACATCGGGCTTCCAGTACTCTGTCAGCGGGTTGGCGGGCATGGAGGTCATGTCATAGCCATGCTTTAGGGTGTCGAGTTTCATTGGTCTCTCTCCTTGGGGTGGGCGGAATTGCCCGGGTATTGCCGGCCTCAGGGCCGCTCAACGACTAGACTGTGCAAAGTTGTGCAACGAAATAATGTGTTCTTGTTTCATTATTTTGAGTTGAAGTTGCAAGTTTAGGTCGCGAATTTGTATGAGGCGTCAAGCCACCCAAGGGAGGTAGTTTCTTAGGAGATAAACGACAAAGCCGTGTAGGATGAAGGTCGAAGACCACGGAAGAGGCGCATTCAGCGCCCATGACGATCCCCATCGGCGAGAAAGCGAATGATTGGCCGAGATTTCCGCTTCAAGCGTTGGCTGAGGCAACAGCTGACGCAGCTGCTCGATCGACTGCCCGATGGGAGCGAACCTGGCTCCGCGGGGGCTGGCGAAGCCGAGCTAGTCCGCCGGCAGTACCTCGAGAGCGAACAGCGTTTTCGCGCCCTGCTGGAGAGCCTGCCGAAGGTCGCGGTTCAGGGGTACGATCACAATCGCCGGGTGATCTACTGGAACGACGCCAGCACGCGCCTGTATGGCTATTCGGCGGATGAGGCCCGGGGGCGCCTGCTGGAGGATTTGATCATTCCGGCGCCGATGCGTGAGGGGGTCATTCAGGCCCACCGTGCCTGGATGGAGCATGGGCAGGAGATCCCCGCCGATGAGCTGGAACTGCGGCACAGAAGCGGGGAGCTGGTGCCGGTCTTTTCACACCATGTGATGCTCAATGAGCACACCGCCGTCCCGCTGATGTTCTGCGTGGACGTCGACCTTTCCGACCAGAAGCGTGCCCACCGGGAGCTGGACTTCGCGACTCGCTTCGATCGCCTCACCCACCTGCTCAACCGGCACAGCTTTGAGGAACAGCTGGACCTGGCGCTGGCTCAGTGTCGTTGCCAGGCCGGCTCCCTGGTGCTGGTCTATCTCGACGTCGACCACTTCGTGGAGATCAACGATGCGCTGGGCTACGAACAGGGGGACCAGCTGCTGATGGAGCTGGCCCGCCGGTTGAATCGAGACCGTCGCGCCACCGATATCCTGTCGCGTGTTTCCGGCGACGAGTTCGTCATCGCCTTCCCGGGCATCCATGATTCGGACGACATTCCGCGTCTGGTGCGCAAGGTGGAGGAGGTCATGCGGGCGCCTTTCCTCCTGGAGGAGCGCCGCTGCAAGCTGACCGCCTGCCTCGGTGTCGCCATCTTTCCCGGCAACGGTGAAACGGCCGGCGAGTTGATTCGCAACGCCGATGTCGCCAAGAACCGGGCCAAGCTCGCCGGGCAGGGCCAGGTGGTCTATTTCAATCAGGAGCTCCACGATGATCTGCTGCATCAGCATCGCCTGTCCGACAAGCTGGAGCGGGCCGTGGAGGCGGGAGAGCTCGTCCTTCACTACCAGCCCCAGGTGTCGGCCATCAGCGGCCGGGTCGAGAACCTCGAGGCTCTGCTGCGCTGGATCCCGGCACAGGGACCGTCGTTCTCGCCGGCCGAGTTCATTCCCCTGGCCGAGCGTTCGGAGCTGATACACCGTATCGGTGACTGGGTGCTGGAAGAGGCGTGTCGTCAGCGGGCGGAGTGGCGGGCCGCCGGCCTTGCGCTCGAGCGTATCGACATCAACTTTTCCGGACGCCAGATCAAGCGACCCGGCATCTTCGAGCACTTCGAGGCCTGCGTGGAGCGCCACGGCCTGGGGCCGCGGGACATCGGTATCGAGCTCACCGAGAACGTCCTGATCGAGGCCGACGACACCATCCTGGCAGGGCTGCGCCGCCTCCACCACCGCGGTTTTCGCATCGCCATCGACGACTTCGGCACCGGGTACTCGTCGCTGAGCTACCTCAAGCACTTTTCCGTCACGGCGCTCAAGATCGACCGCACCTTCGTGCGTGATGCACCGAACCAGCCCGAGGACCGGGCGATCATGGAAGCCACCGTCTTCATCGGTCACCGGCTGGGGCTCGAGGTGGTGGCCGAGGGCGTGGAGAATCGCGAGCAGCTCGAGCTGGTCCGCGAGATTCACTGCGACCTGATCCAGGGCTTCTACTTCTTCCGGCCCATGGCGGCGGCGGACATCGAGCGCCTGCTGGCCGGCATGGTGGCAGGCAGCGGCAGCAGGGAGCTGTCCAACTGAGCGTCTTCACGCCTGTGCGTAGCACCGTTGCTCGGAACGTTTGAGTCGCACTTTTGCTTAGCACCTTGCGTACAATATGTGCTCTTCTTCCGGTTCAGGATCTTCAGTGACGCAGCCCCGTTCCTCCGATGCCTTGGGCGTGACCCTGTGGCGCCAGACCTGGCCCATGGCCATCGGCGTGCTGGCGCTGCTCGGCTTCCAGCTGGTGGACAGCGCCTTTATCGCCCGCCTGGGCACCGCGCCGCTGGCCGCACAGTCGTTCACCTTTCCGCTCTCCTTCCTGATCATCGGCATCCAGGTGGGCCTCGGCATCGCCATCGCCGCGCTGATCTCCCGGGCCCTGGGTGCCGGCCAGGAGGCCAGGGCCCGACGGCTGGGCAGCCTGGTGCTGCTGATCGGCACCGCCACCATCGCGCTGCTGGCGCTGCTGCTGTGGTCGATCCAGGCGCCGGTGTTCCGGCTGCTGGGGGCCGATGCGGCCACCCGCGGGCTGATCCGCGGCTACTGGGCGCCGCAGCTGCTGGCCGCCTGGCTGGGGGCGGGGCTCTACTTCGGCTACAGCCTGTTCCGCGCCCACGGCAATACCCGCCTGCCGGGCACCCTGATGGTGGTCACCAGCCTGGTCAATCTGTTGCTGGACCCGCTGCTGATCTTCGGCATCGGCCCCTGGCAGGGGCTGGGGCTGCCCGGGGCGGCCTGGGCCACGGTGGCCGCCTTCGGCGTGGGCCTGGCGGTGCTGGGCAAGAGCATCCGTCGCACCGACTGGCTGAGCCGGGAAGGGCTGGTCCAGGAGATGCGCGAGTCGGCGCGTCCCTTCGCCGGCATCGCCGGGCCGGCCATGATCGGCCAGCTGATGCCGCCGCTGGCCGCCATGCTGGCGATCACGGCGGTGGCGGGGCTCGGCGAGGGCGCGGTGGCGGCCTGGGGCCTGGCCAGCCGCCTGGAGACCCTCTCGCTGATGGTGGTGCTGGCCATGACCATGTCGCTGCCCCCCTGGCTGGGGCGCTGCTACGGCGCCGGGGACTGGGCTCAGGTCCACCGCCTGCTGCGCCTGGCCCTCCGGGTGATCGTGGTGTGGCAGATGGGACTTGGCCTGGTCATGGCCCTGGGGGCCCCCTGGGTGGCACTGGCGCTCTCCGGCAACCCCGAGGTGCGCGATGACCTGGCGATGCTGATCCGCTTCCTGCTGCCCAGCTACGCGGCGCTGGGGGTGTGCATGATCGTGGTCTCGGCGGGCAACGCCCTGGGCTGGCCGTTGCGCGCCATGCTGCTGTCCGCCGCGCGGCTGTTCCTCTTCTACCTGCCCTGCCTGTGGCTGGGGGCCTATCTCGGCGGCCTGGCGGGACTCGCCGCCGGCGCTGCGGTGGGCAACCTGCTGGCCGGACTGGCCGCCTGGCAGGTGTTGCGGCGCATCCTGGCCAGCCCCCGGCGGCGCGGCGCCGGGGGCACGGCTCAGGCGTGATGCAGCTCGCGTCCGCCGTCGGAGAAGGTGGGCGGCGTGTTGGCGCTGACGATCACGCACTCCTGTTCGCCAGGGTTGCGGAAGCGGTGGGGCAGGCGGGAGTCGAAGTAGTAGGCGTCGCCGGCCCCGAGCACGGCGATCTCGCCGCTCACCGTGATCTCGATCTCGCCGGCCACCACCACGCCGCCTTCCTCCCCGTCGTGTTCCAGCATCTCCTCGCCGGTGTCCGCCCCCGGGGGGTAGCGCTCGTGGATGATCGACATGCTGCGTTCCGCCTGGCGTGCCGCCACCAGCCGGAAGGAGAGCCGCCCGTCGCCGATCTCGGTGAGCTCCTCGGCGCGGTAGAAGGCTCGCGGCGCGCTCGGCTCGTCGCCGGCGAAGAAGGTGCTGATCGATACCGGCAGGGCATCGAGGATCTTCTTCAGCGAGCTCACCGAGGGGCTGACGCTGTTCTGTTCGATCAACGAAACGGTGCTGTTGGTGACGCCGGCACGGCGGGCCAGCTCCCGCTGTGAGAGGCCGCGGGCGAGGCGCAGCTGGCGCAGCCGGCCGCCGACGTTGAATCCTGCATCCGGGGGGGATTCGCTCAAGGGGGACTCCTGTCAAGAAAGCGGCTGTCAAGAAAACTGCACATAGGATACCGGCTCCCGCCGCTGCGGGTAAGGGCGGCTTGACCCGTGTCACGACAAGGACTTGCGCGGCGGTGCAGCGTGGCACCCCGCAGCCGGCTCAGGCATCATAGTGGGCAGACCACAGGAGGGACCAGGATGTCGCAACACGAACTCACCGGCCTGATCCTGGCCGGCGGCCAGGGCCGCCGCATGGGCGGCGTGGACAAGGGGCTGGTGGCCTTTCACGGTCGCCCCCTGGTGGCCCATGTGCGCGAGCGTCTGGCCGGGCGGGTCGCCGAGGTGCTGATCAATGCCAACCGCAGTCAGGCGGACTACGTCGCCCTGGGGGATCGCGTCGTCGAGGACGCCGAGGGGGGCTTCCAGGGCCCGCTGATGGGCATCTACAGCGGCCTGCGCGCCGCTGCCACGCCCTGGCTGGTGGTCGTGCCCTGTGACACGCCGGCGCTGCCCGATGACCTGGTGGCACGCCTGGTGGCTGGCCTGGGCGATGCCGATATCGCCGTGGCCTGCGACGGCGAGAGACTGCACCCGGTGGTGGCGTTGATTCGTACCGCCCTGGCCGATGACCTGGCCGCGGCGCTGGCGGGCGGCGAGCGCAAAATCGATCGCTGGTACGCCCGTCACGCCTGGTGCCGGGTCGACTTCTCCGACTGCCCAGCGGCCTTTGCCAACCTCAATACCGACGACGACAGGCAGCGCCTGGAAGCGGCGCTGAGCCCCGAACCATGAGCCCCGA
>NZ_JACUUD010000091.1 GCF_014859505.1 Halomonas sp. | reverse complement strand
TGGAGCGGGTGAAGGGAATCGAACCCTCGTCTTAAGCTTGGGAAGCTTCTGCTCTACCATTGAGCTACACCCGCTGGGCGGAATCGATAGTAAAACCAACCGCTTAGCCTTGCAAGCCGCGTCGTGGTCTTTTTCGCTATTTTGATGCAAGTTGCTGTTTTTGCAACGTGTTGCCCGGTGGTCCAAGGCGACGGATGCGGGGCGAGGCCGACCCCGGCAAGAAATTTTTGGCCCTTCCCGAACTTTTTCTCGCAGCACTGTCTGAGTTGGTACAGGCAACAGCGCGATAGCA
Organism: Halomonas sp.; assembly: GCF_014859505.1. GTDB lineage: Bacteria > Pseudomonadota > Gammaproteobacteria > Pseudomonadales > Halomonadaceae > Halomonas. The sequence continues at coordinate 12,060 of NZ_JACUUD010000091.1, read as the reverse complement.
GTCGCTAACACTGTTGTCCTGACTCGCAGATTCGATCGATGCTTGGCCGCTTCCCCACGGAGGCGGCCTTCTTTTTGGGCCCAGGCCCGGTACGGAACCAGACGACAGCGCGCCTCGCCAGATGGCTGGCGAGGCGCGCTGGAAGTCACAGGCGGGTCAGTGGTTATGCTTCATGCGCATGCTCAGGATGGCGTTGAGCACATCTCGGCGAGTCACGATACCCACCAGGCGCTCCTGTTCCACCACCGGATAGACCTTGGGCTTGTTGCGCAGCATCTCCTGGGCCAGGTCGGTGATGCTCTTGTTGGGCGTGACGGTGAGCACCTCGTTACGCATCAATTCACGAACCAGCGGCGGCTCCTCGTTGAGGTAGGTGCTCTCCAGCACCTTGCCGAGCACGTCCTGTTCCGAGATAAACCCGATCAGGTGATCGCGTTCGTCGACTACAGGAACGCCGGGCAGCCGATGCAGCGACAATCCTTCGGCCAGGGTCGACACCGAGGTCTTGGCGGTGACCCGGTAGCAGTCACGAGACATGATCTCGCGAACGGTGGTGGGGGCCTTGTTAGGCATGGCAGATCTCCTTGTGCCGGTTCATCATCAGCCCGGTTCGCCTACAGCATAGCCGACCCGCAGCGGGTGCCTAACCTGTCAGAGGTTAAACCATCAACGCTGTGTGGACAGCGCCGGAACCCCGCCGGCGGCTCAGTCTCCAAGTAAGACTATCCACAGACGACATAGGAGTTGCCATGGATGCCCGCGAATACCTGGCCAGGAAGGGCCTGGAAGGCGATCGCGATGCAGAGCGACCCACCACACTCGAGGAGAAGGCCTGGGCACGGGCCCGCGAGGCCGGTGACCATCGGCCTCGGGCCGGCACGCCCCACGACTGGGAGGACTGGGAGCATCACCATGATGCCCTGGCCGACGGCGCCGAGACGCTGCAGCAGAAGATCAACCGCGAGGCGCACCGCCGACTGCTGGAGCACCCCACCCCCGGAAGCGCTGAAGCGCATCCGGATCGCAGCAGTATCGCGCTTGCCCGCGACGCTGGCGGTGATGGTTCGGTGCCGCCTGCCTCGAGGGTAGCGCCATTGGAGCCCCGGACGGCGCTGTTGGCGCTGGGCGTACTCGTGCCGCCGCTGGCGGTGGGGCTGGACCGCCAGCCATCCGGGCGAATCTGGCTCTGCCTGCTGCTGACGCTGCTGGGCTGGGTGCCGGGGATGATCTACGCCCTGCGCCTGGTGACTCGCCGCGCTCGCTGAGTTCGACTCGCACGGGTGGGGGTTGGCAGGAACCGCGGCAGGGGTATAATCGCTGTCAACCTTCTTTCTTGATGGAGTTGACCGTGGGCTATCTCCTCGGCGTTACCGTGCTGTGGGCTTTCTCGTTCTCGCTGATCGGCGTCTACCTGGCCGGCCAGGTAGACAGCTACTTTGCCGTGGCGATGCGGGTGGTGCTGGCGGCCCTGGTCTTCCTGCCCTTCCTGCGCCCGGGGCTGCTGCGTGGCCGCCAGCGCCTGACGCTGATGGGGTTAGGTGCGGTGCAACTGGGGCTGATGTACATCTTCTTTTACCAGTCCTTCCTGCTGCTCTCGGTGCCCGAGGTGCTGCTCTTCACCATCTTCACACCGCTCTATATCACCCTGCTCGACGACGCCCTGTTCGGCCGCTTCACCCCCTTCTACCTGCTCACCGCGGCGCTGGCCGTGCTGGGGGCCGGGGTGATTCGCTACGATGGCCTCGACAGCGGCTTCCTGCTCGGCTTCCTGGTGGTGCAGGGGGCCAACCTCTGCTTCGCCCTGGGCCAGGTGGGCTATCGGCGCCTCTCCGCGGAGCTCCCCGACTCGCTGCCGCGCCACAGCGTCTTCGCCTGGTTCTACCTGGGCGCGCTGGTCGTCGCCCTGCCGGCCTTCGCCCTGCTGGGCAACGCCAGCGCCCTGCCCACCACCGGCGTGCAGTGGGGCGTGCTGCTGTGGCTGGGGCTGGTGGCCTCCGGGGTGGGCTACTTCCTGTGGAACCTGGGTGCCACCCGGGTCGATGCCGGGGCCCTGGCGATCATGAACAACGCACTGATTCCCGCGGGCCTGGTGGTCAACCTGGTGATCTGGAACCGCGACGCGGACCTCGTTCGCCTGGCGCTGGGCGGGGCGATCATCGCCGGTTCGCTGTGGCTCAACGAGCGCTGGCTCAAGCGCCGCGCGCCGCGGTCCGCCTGAGGCCCTCCGGCCGAGGCCGTTTGCCGGGGCGCAGGCCAGTGCCCATAATGGGCCGCTGCGATGCGAGAGGCCCGTGCATGCCATCCAAACAGAGTTCTCCCCAGGGACGCGACGAGCAGGCGTCCTTTCGTACTATCGGCCTGATTGGCCGCCTGGGCAGTCCCAAGGTGGTCGATACCCTGAAGCGCCTGATCCGCTTCCTGGAGAAGCGCGGCCACCATGTGATCATCGAGGACCGCACCGCCACCGTGCTGCTCGACCACGGCCACGCCGAGGCGAGCCGGCGCACCATGGGCCAGCTCTGCGACCTGGTGATCGTGGTGGGTGGCGACGGCAGCCTGCTCGGAGCGGCGCGTACCCTTTGCCACAGCGGTACCCTGGTGCTGGGCGTCAACCGTGGCCGGCTGGGCTTCCTGACCGATATCTCGCCCGACGAGCTCGAGACCCGCGTGGGTGAGGTGCTTGATGGCGAGTATGAGGTGGAGGAGCGTTTCCTGCTGGATGCCGAGCTCTACCGCGATGGCACCCTGGTGGGCAGCGGCGATGCTCTGAACGAGGTGGTGCTGCACCCCGGCAAGGCGGTGCGCATGATCGAGTTCGAGCTGTTCATCGACGGCCAGTTCGTCTATAGCCAGCGCAGTGACGGGCTGATCATCGCCACGCCCACCGGCTCCACCGCCTATGCGCTCTCCGGTGGCGGCCCCATCATGCATCCGAAGCTCGACGTGGTGACCCTGGTACCGATGTTCCCCCACACCCTCTCCAGCCGGCCCATCGTCATCGATGCCGCCAGCGAGATCCGCATCCACATCGGCGAGACCAACCAGACCTACCCGCATATCAGCTGTGACGGCCAGACCCGCGCCGTGGCCAAGCCCGACGACGTGCTGGTGATTCGCCGCAAGCCGCAGTGCGTCCAGCTGGTGCATCCGCTCGGCCACAACTTCTTCGAGGTCCTGCGCAGCAAGCTGGGCTGGAGCAATCGCCTGGGAGACTGATGTGACAACGCAGGCGAAGATCGAGGGCTACGACCTGATCGGCGACGTGCACGGCTGCGGCGCCACTCTGGCGGCCCTGCTCGAGAAGCTGGGCTATCACCAGCGCGGCGGCGTCTATCGCCATCCGCGGCGCCGGGTGATCTTCCTGGGCGACCTGATCGACCGCGGGCCGCGTATCCGCCTGGCGGTGAAGATCGCCCGGCGCATGGTGGAGGAGGGCGAGGCCCGGATCGTCATGGGCAACCATGAATACAATGCGCTGGCCTACTGCCAGCGCGCGCCAAAGGGGCTGGGGCGCGAATGGCTGCGTGAGCACACTCCCCGCAACAATCGCATCATCAGGGAGACTCTGGAGCAGTACCGCGACCACCCCCAGGAGTGGGAGGAGGCGCTGGCCTGGTTCATGGAGATCCCGCTGTTTCTGGAAGAGGGCGGCCTGCGCGTGGTGCACGCCTGCTGGGATCAGCCGCTGATCGATGACCTGCGCAGCCGCCATCCGGATGCCTGCATGGACGAGGCCTTCCTGATCGAGTCCACGGCGCCGGGGACGCGCGCCTTCGAGATCCTCGACCGCCTGACCCGCGGCACCCAGATGCCGCTGCCGCTGGGGGTCGAGATCCATTCCGGTGACGGCTTCAGGCGACGCAGCTTTCGCACCCACTTCTGGGCACAGTCTCCCGAGACCTGGGGCGATGTGGTGTTCCAGCCCGACAACCTGCCGGGTGATCTCGAGCTCAGGCCGCTGTCAGACGAGGAGCGCGCTCGCCTCGCCCACTACGGGCCCGATGAGCCGCCGCTGTTCATCGGCCACTACTGGTGCGAGGGCATCCCGGCCCTGCCGGCGCCCAACGTGGCCTGCCTGGACTACAGCGCGGTGAAGTTCGGCCGCCTGGTGGCCTATCGCTGGAGCGGCGAGCGTGAACTGGATGCCGACCACTTCGTCTGGCTGCGGGTCCCGCGGGAGGAGCAGGTTCGCCCGCGACCCTGGGAGATCACCTTCGAATGAACCAAGCGGTTGATACAAAAAATTACATCTTTTTTTCCGCGACGCCGTGAACTCTCCGCGTCGCCCGCCCTCAGAGTAGGTGTTCCCTTGAATGATCCCTTGCTCTTGTCCGGCGGCCCCCTCCGCCGGACTTTTTCTTTGTGCGCGTTGGACACCCCCGTTTCCCCGCTTCAGGAGGCGCCATGTACCGGGTGATGCAGCTGCCCCCCGACCTCGATGCCCGTGAGCTGCGCCGTGCGCTCTGGGCTCACCGGATCGGCCATCGGATCACCGAGGACGCCGAGGGCCAGACCCTGTGGCTCGCCGACCCCCGCCAGCAGGAGGAGCTGCAGCGCCTGCTGGTCCTCTGGCAGCGCGGCGAACCGCTGATGCCAAAGGGACGTGCCTCGCCCCTGTCCTCGCTGCCCACTGCCTCCCTGCTGACGCCGCTGCGCCTGGCGCCGGTCACCGCCGTGACCCTGGCGCTCTGCCTGGTGGTGTTCGCGGCCATGGCGGTCTTCGGTGATCGCGTGATCGCGGCGCTGGCCATCGTGCCCCTGGGCGTCGTCAATGGCAGCCTGGCGGTCGGCAGCCTGGTCGAGGCGATGCTGGCCGGGCAGGTGTGGCGCCCGCTGTCGCCGGCCTTCCTGCACTTCGGCTGGATGCACCTGATCTTCAACATGCTGTGGCTGTGGTACTTCGGCCGCCAGGTGGAGGCGCTGCAGGGCAGCGGGCGCATGCTGCTCATCGTGCTGGCCGCCGGCATCGGCGCCAACCTGGCCCAGTACGCCGCCGGCACGGTGCTGTTCGGCGGCATGTCCGGGGTCGACTTCGCGCTGCTCGGCTACGTCTGGCTGATGTCGCGGCGGGCGCCCCGCAGTGGCTTCTTCGTGCCCCAGATGCTGGTGGTCTTCATGCTCGGCTGGATGATCTTCACCATGACCGACATGGCCGGCGCCGTGGGCTTCGGCAACGTGGCCAACGAGGCCCACCTGGGCGGGCTGGTCGTGGGCCTGGCGCTGGGCTGGTACTATTCCGGGCGAGCGCGCCGGAAGCGCTGACCTCGCCGTCACCGCATTGCGTATGTACATAGAGAGACGAACCATGAGCGACATGACCTTCGAGCGCATGATCCAGCAGATGACCCCGGCCATCTACCAGAGCCTCAAGCAGGCGGTGGAGCTGCGCAAGTGGCCGGACGGCCGCCTGCTGACCCGCGAGCAGACCGAGCTCTGCCTGGAGGCGGTGATGCGCTACGAGCACGAGAACAACGTGCCCGAGGAGCAGCGGGTGGGCTACCTGCAGCAGCGCACCTGCGGCGGCGCCAGCAGCGGTGCCGGCGTGGACCCCGCCCTGGCGGGCCTGGCCAAGGATGCGGGCCGTGGCTGAGTCGATCGCCGCGGCAGCCGAGGTACAGGGCTGCCTGACCAAGATGGCCATCGCGCCGGGGCAGGGGGGGCAACCCGCCCGCTACACCCTGCGCACCGGCGAGCAGCGTCTCGATCTCAACGAGCGCCTGGGGCGGCCGCTGACACTGGCCTGGACCGGCGCCATCGCCTGCACCCACTGCGGCCGGGCGACGAAGAAGAGCTTCGCCCAGGGTTACTGCTACCCCTGCTTCAAGAAGCTCGCCCAGTGCGATACCTGCATCATGAAGCCAGAGACCTGCCACTTCTTCGCAGGCACCTGCCGCGAGCCGGAGTGGGCCGAGCGTCACTGCTTCCAGCCCCATATCGTCTATCTGGCCAATGCCTCGGGCCTCAAGGTCGGCATCACCCGCGGCACCCAGGTGCCGACCCGCTGGCTCGACCAGGGCGCCGTGCAGGCGCTGCCGATGTTCCAGGTGGACACCCGCCAGCAGTCGGGCTTCGTCGAGACGCTGTTCAAGGAAGAGGTCTCCGACCGGACCAACTGGCGCGCCATGCTCAAGGGCGACACCGTCGAGATGGACCTGCCCGCAGAGCGCGACCGCCTGCTGGCGCGCCTGGAGAGCGGCCTGGCCAACCTTCGCGAACGCTTCGGCCAAGACGCCATTCGCCTGCTCGACGAGCCGCCGGTGAGCCTCGACTACCCGGTGCTCGAATACCCCACCAAGGTGGTTTCCCACAACCTCGACAAGACCCCGGAGATCGGCGGCACCCTGCTCGGCCTCAAGGGTCAGTACCTGATCCTCGACTCCGGCGTGATCAACCTGCGCAAGTACACCGGGTACGAGGTCAGGGTCGCCGCCTGAGCTATCCTGTTGGCATTCGGGCCTCCCCGGTGGAGCCCCGAGCGTCGACAGGAGATTCCCGATGACAGAGACCATGCGCGCCATGCGCCTGCACGCCCCTGGGAAGCCACTGGAGTGGGACGAAATGGCGCGACCGCAACCCGGTCCCGGAGAGGTCCAGCTGCGCGTGCTGGCTTGCGGGGTCTGCCGTACCGACCTGCACGTGGTGGATGGCGAGCTGTCCGAGCCGCGCCTGCCCCTGGTGCCCGGCCACGAGATTGTCGGCGAGGTCACCGCCCTGGGGGAGGGCGTGACCGGTATCACGCCGGGCCAGCGGGTGGGCGTGCCCTGGCTGGGCTGGACCTGCGGCGAGTGCGAGCCCTGCCGCCGCGGCGAGGAGAACCTCTGCGAGCGCGCCGAGTTCACCGGCTACACCCGCGACGGCGGCTACGCGGAGTACTGCGTGGCCGATGCCCGCTACTGTTTCCCCGTGCAGGGTGACGATGCCCAGGCCACCGCGCCGCTGCTCTGTGCGGGGCTGATCGGCTACCGCACCTGGCGCCTGGCGGGCGGCGAGGCGCCCCGGCGGCTCGGCATCTACGGCTTCGGCGCCGCCGCCCATATCCTGATCCAACTGGCGCTGGCCCGCGGCCAGCGGGTCTATGCCTTCACCCGCCCCGGCGACGTCGAGGCCCAGGCCTTCGCCCGGCGGCTCGGCGCCACCTGGGCCGGCGGCAGCGACGAGACGCCCCCCGAGGCGCTGGACGCCGCCCTGCTGTTCGCCCCGGTGGGTGAGCTGATTCCCACGGCGCTCGCCCATGTGCGCCCCGGCGGGGTGGTGGTCTCCGGCGGCATCCATATGTCCGATATCCCGAGCTTCCCTTACCGGCTGCTCTGGGAGGAGCGCTCGGTGAGGTCGGTGGCCAACCTCACCCGCCGCGACGGCGAGGAGTTCCTGGCCCTGGCGCCCGAGGTGCCGATCCGCACCGAGACCCGCGCCTATCCGCTGGCAGAGGCCAACCGGGCCCTCGACGACCTGCGAGCGGGGCGCCTCTCCGGGGCCGCGGTGTTGATTCCCTGAGGGCGCGGGCGCTCTGGTAAGATGGGCGCCCGAATCAGGATGCCCCTGCCAGGAGTGGCCCATGAGCGTGATCCCCGACCCTCTCCCCCAGCTCGACAGCGTCGCCGCCGAGCGTGCCGTTCACCGCCTCGACCGCCTGACCAAGCCCCCGGGCAGCCTCGGTCGCCTGGAGCGACTGGCCGTGGCGCTGGCGGCGATCCAGGGGGAGAGGCTGCCGCAGGTCTCGCCCCCCGCCATGCTGGTCTTCGCCGCCGATCACGGGGTCGCGGCCGAGGGGGTCTCGGCCTTTCCCCAGGCCGTGACCGCGCAGATGGTGGCCAATTTCACCGCGGGTGGCGCGGCCATCAACGTCTTCGCCCGCCAGCACGGGGCCCGACTCGAGGTCATCGACGTCGGCGTGGCCACGCCCCTGCCCGATGGCGCGGCCGACCACCCGCTGCTGGTGAACGAGAGGGTCCGCCTCGGCACGGCCAATATGCTCGAGGCCGACGCCATGAGCCGCGACGAGGCACGGCAGGCCATGGCGGCGGGGTCGCGCGCCGCCGAGCGTGCCGCCGCGGCGGGCTGCCGAAGCCTGATCGTCGGCGAGATGGGCATCGCCAATACCACCGCCAGCAGCGCCCTGCTGGCGGCGTTGACCGGCAAGCCGGTCGCCGGGCTGGTGGGACCGGGCACCGGCATCGATGACGAACGACTCGCCCACAAGCGGGCGGTGATCGAGCGTGCCCTGGCGGCGCGGCAACCCGACCCGGCCGACCCCCTGGGGGCGCTGGCCGCAGTGGGCGGACTGGAAATCGCCGCCATGGCCGGCGCCCTGCTGGCCGGCGCGAACAACCGGCTGCCGCTGATCGTCGACGGCTTTATCGCCACGGTGGCGGCCCTCTTGGCCTGTCGGCTCCAGCCGAGCCTGCGTAATTTCCTGATCTTCGGCCATCGCTCCCGGGAGCCCGGCCACGAGCTGGCGCTTCAGGCCCTCGATGCCCGCCCGCTGCTCGACTTCGAGCTGCGCCTGGGAGAGGGCACGGGGGCGGCACTTGCCTTCCCGCTGCTCGATTCGGCCTGCCGCCTGCTGGCGGAGATGGCCACCTTCGATGACGCCGGGATCGACGCGACGAGTGTCGATGGCTGAACCGCTCTCCCCGGCACTGCTGGTTCTGGTGCTGGCCGCCGTGGCGCTGGACCTCGCCATCGGCGACCCGCGATGCCTGCCGCACCCGGTGGTGGGCATGGGGGCGGTGATCGCCCGGCTGGAGCGGGCCTGGAACCGTGGCGCCCCGCGGGCCCGGAGGATCAAGGGAGCGCTGATGACGGCCCTGGTGGTGATGGGCACCTGGCTGCTGGCCTGGGCCGCCATCGCGCTGCTGGCGCGGCTTCACCCCTGGCTGGGCTGGCTGGCGGAGTGGTGGCTGCTGGCCAGCAGCCTGGCTATTCGCGGCCTGCGCGACGCCGCCCTGGCGGTGGCCGCACCGCTGGCCCGGGGCGACCTGCCTGCCGCGCGCCGGGCGCTCTCGATGATCGTCGGCCGTGACACCGCCGAGCTGGCGGAGCCCGAGCTCGCCCGCGGGGCGGTGGAGACCGTGGCCGAGAACACCGTGGACGGCATCACCGCGCCGCTCTTCTTCGCGCTGCTGGGAGGCGCGCCCCTGGCGCTGGCCTACAAGGCGGTCAATACCCTCGACTCCATGGTGGGCTACCGCAGCGAGCGCTATCTTCACTTCGGCCGGGCCTCGGCGCGGCTGGATGACGCCGCCAACTGGCTGCCGGCACGGCTGACGGCCGTGACCCTGTGGCTGGGCGCCTTCTGCCTGGCGCGGTGGGAGCGCGGTCTGCGGATACGGGGAGCGTTGGCCGCGACCCGCCGCGAGGCGCCGCGCCACCCGAGCCCCAACAGCGGCTGGCCCGAGGCGATGGTGGCCAACCTGCTGGGCGTCCAGCTCGGCGGTACCAATCACTACCGCGGCGAGGTCTCCGAGCGGGCTCGGCTCGGCGTGCCCCATGAGCCGCTGGGCGCCGCCCATATTCCGGCGGCGATTCGCCTGATGCACGGCGGCTGGCTGGGCTTTCTGGCCCTGCTGGCGGCGGTGGTCCTGCTGGGGGAGGCGCTGTCATGAGTCCCGAGGGCTTCGGCATGACGTCGGATGACTGGCCCCTGCACGGCGGGCAGCCGGGTCCGCTGCTGGCCCGCTTCGGGCTCGCGGAGGACATGCCGCTGCTGGACGCCAGCGCCAACCTCAACCCCTTGGGGCCGCCGGCCTGGCTGGCCGGCTGGCTGGCGCAGCGCCTGCAGGGCGGGGCCAGCGCAGTGGCCCGCTACCCCGACCCCGACTACCGCGAGGCGCGTGAGGCCATCGCCGCCCATGAGGGGGTGGCCCCGGAGCAGGTGCTGCTGACCAACGGCGGCGCCGAGGCGATCTTCCTGGCGGCCTCCCTCCAGGCCCGGGAGCAGCCGGGAGCGCCGGCCGCCATCGTGGGACCCACCTTCGCCGAGTATGCCCGGGGCTGCTCGGCCCATGGCCTGTCGACAAGGACCCTCTCCCTGGCGCCGCCCGACTTCCGCCTGGATCCCGAGGCCCTGGTCGCCGACCTCGGCGCGGCGCGCCTGCTGCTGCTGTGCCGGCCCAACAACCCCACCGGCACCCTGGTGCCACGGGCCGCGGTCGAGCGGCTGCTTGAGCTGACCGCCGCCAAGGGCTGCCGGGTGGTGGTGGACGAGGCTTTCGTGGACTTCATCGGGGACGCGCGCGAGGCGCTGACCCCGCTGCTCGCCGCCCACTCGCACCTGCTGCTGCTGCGCTCGCTGACGAAGGTGTATACCCTGCCCGGGCTGCGCCTGGGCTACCTGCTGGCGGATTCCGAGACGGTGCAGCGGGCCGCCGCTGGCCAGCCCGCCTGGAGCGTCAACGGCCTGGCCGCGGCGCTGGTGGCGCCGCTGCTGGCGGATCGCGGCTTCGCCAGGCGCACCGAGGCCTGGCTCGCCGCCGAGCGGCCGCGGCTGGCGGCGGGGCTTCGTGCACTTGGCCTCGAGGTGGTGCCGAGCCGGGCCAACTTCTTCCTGGTGCGCCACCCGGCGGGGCAGGAGGCGACCCGCGCGCTGCTGCCGGCGCTGCTGCGCCGCGGCGTGCTGGTGCGTCATACCGAATCCTTCGCGGGGCTCGACGGCGGCTGGCTCCGCCTGGCCCTGGGCGACGCCGCGGCCAACGATCGCCTGCTGGCGGCTCTGGGTCATGTCCTGCAGCAGCGAAAGCCCGAACCCAAGAAGGGGCGCGTCCGATGATCGCCTTCGTCAGCGGCGGCGCCCGCTCCGGCAAGAGCCGCCACGCCGAGGCGCTGGCCTGCGCGCTGCACGCCGCGCGCGGTGGGCAGCGCTGGTACCTGGCCACGGCGCGGGCCTCGGATGACGAGATGACCGCGCGCATCGCACGCCACCGCCGCGAGCGCGATGACGGTTGGCACACCCTGGAGGCGCCCCTGGCCCTGGAGGCCGCCCTGGCCGAGGTGGGGGAGGGCGACAGCGTGCTGCTCGACTGCCTGACCCTGTGGGCGAGCCAGTGGCTCTATGCTGGCGGCGGCAGCGAGGCCGAGGGCGAGGCGCTGCTGGCCCGGCTGATCGAGACGGCCCGGGGGCGCGATATTGCGCTGGTGGTGGTCTCCAACGACCTCAACGAGGACCTGCCCCCCACGGACGCCGAGACCTGGCGCTACCTGGCCTTTCTGCAGCGGCTGCACGGCCGGCTGGCCCGGGAGGCCGACCGGGTGGTGGAGGTGGTGGCCGGGTTGCCCATCGACTGGAAGCCCGCCGGAGAGCTCGACGAGGAGACCCTGGAATGAGAGACGCCCTGTTTGGGCTCGTGCTGGCCCTGCAGTTCCTGACCCGGATTCCCCTGCCCATGGCCTGCCCCTGGCATGCCGGCACCTGTCGCTGGGCGCTGCGCAGCTACCCCCTGGTGGGCCTGCTGATCGGTGCCGCCCTGGCGGGTCTGGCCGGCCTGGGAGAGGGGCTGCCCACCCCGCTGCTGGCGCTGGCGCTGCTCAGCCTGTGGGTGGCCCTCACTGGCGGCCTGCACCTGGATGGCGTCATGGACCTGGCCGATGCCCTGGGCAGCAACGCCCCGCTCGAGAAGCGCTGGGCGATCATGAAGGACAGCCAGGTGGGCAGCTTCGCGATCCTTGCCCTGGTGTTCCTGCTGGCCTGGAAGGGCATGTTGATCTGGGCGTTGCTCGAGGCCGGGGCGAGCCCCTGGCTGTGGGTGGCGTTGCCGGCGCTCGCGCGTTTCGGGGCGCTCGCCCTGCTGCGCCTGGCGCCCCTGGCGCGGCGCGAGGGGCTGGCCTGGACCTGGCGGCAGCATCTGACTCGGCGCGACCTGGCGCTTGCGCTGCTGCCGCTGCTGGTCGTCTTCGGCTTTCTGCCCGGTGGCGTCTGGCTGCTCGGCGCTCTGTGCCTCTTTCTATTTGTCTACGGCCTGGCCATGGTCCGGGCCTTCACCGGCATCAACGGCGATATCGTCGGTGCCGCCATCGAGGGAGGAGAACTATGGCTGCTGCTCAGCGCCTGGAGCTGGTGGTGGT
>NZ_JACUUD010000090.1 GCF_014859505.1 Halomonas sp. | reverse complement strand
CACCCTCTACCAGATGCAGGTAGACGTCAGCACCACCGCTGGTGATGGCGTTGCCGTCGCTATCCAGCGCCACGCTGCCAGTTGCCGCTTCCGCCAGCACCAGGCTGTAGCTCCAGGTCTTGGCGCCGCTCTCCGCCGCACCATCACCGCCATACACCGCCTCCTCCAGAGTGAAGAAGTCACGCAGTGTGGCGCTATCAGTGCCCAGACCCGCATCGGTGGTCAGCAGGGCATCCAGTTCTGCCGCGGCGCTGACCTCTACACTCGGGCCGTCATCCAGAATCTCCACCGTCAGCGTGGCGCTGGCGGTGTCGCCATCGTTGTCGGTCACGCTGACCGCGAAGTCCTGGAACAGCTCGGTGTCGTCATCCGGCTGCTCGTGGAACTTGTTGCTGTTGAGCGTGTAGCTGTAATCCACCTTGTAGGTGCCGCCACCGTTGTCGGTGTAGGCAGTGATCGCCAGCTCGTTGCCAGCTTCGGTGGTAATGCTGGGCAGGCTCTGCAGCACGCCGTCCTGGACGACGAACTCGCCGCCCACGCTCAGGTTGGCGACGCCATCCAGGGCGGTGATGGTGAAGCTGCCGGTCTGCACCAGGGCATCGAGATTAGTCATGGAGCCGTCGGGCAGGTTGGCTTCGTCCACCGTGACATCGGGGCCTTCGGCCGTGAGACCGTTGATGATAACTGGGGCATCGGCGATGGCGATGGTCAGGGTGGCGGTATCGCTGTCCCCGTCGGCATCGGTCAGGGTGTAGGTGAAGACGTCATCCACCCCACCCGGGGTGCCTTCCCCGCGAACGTAGCTGAAGCTGCCGTCGGCTTCGATGGTCAGCACGCCGTACTCGCCGGCCACCTCGACCGAGCCATCCGCCGGCACGGCAGTGCCATTGACCTCGGTGACCCTTGCGGTGTCTGCGCCCTCGACATCGTTGACCAGCAGGTTGCCGGAGTCGACGACACTCTCGCCTGCCGCCAGGCTCGCGCTGTCATCAACTGCCGTTGGAACGTCATCCAGCACCGCGATGGTCAGGTTGGCCGTGGCAGAGTCGCCATCGGTGTCCACCGCGTTGACCACGAAGACCTGGCTGAGGGAGCTGTCGTCACCGGGCGCGGAGTGGTCCTTGGCGCCGTTCAGGGTGTAGCTGTACTCGACGGTATAGGTGCCGTCGCCGTTGTCGGTGTAACCGGTAATCGCCAGCACGTTGCCTGCATCGGTGGTGATGCTGGGCAGGCTCTGCAGCACGCCATCCTGGACGATGAAGGCGCCGCCCACGCTCAGGGTGGCGATGCCGTCCGGCGCGCTGACGACGAAGCTGCCGGTCTGGACGAGGGCGCCCGAATCGGGGTTCGAACCGTTGGCCAGGTTGGCCTCGTCCACAGTCAGGTCGGCGCCGTCGAGGGTCAGCCCGCTGATGCTGACACCGAAGTCCTCATCGAGCACCTCAGGCACATCCTCCGGGAAGTCGATCCCAGCAAGCTGGCCACCCTCGAAGTTGAAAGCAAGCGGATTCACATCCTCAGCGATGCGTCCCAGCATCACGAAGCTGTGGCCACCGTCGGCGCCACCACCGGGCCCGGCGCCGGCCGCGGTCGCATCGAGTGCTTCGAGCAGGTCGCCTTCGCCTTCGTCGATGGCGGTGAGCAGGGCCTCGAGATCCTCATCCAGGGCACTGAACTCGGAGGCAGCGACCGGCTGCTCGGCGTCGAGCTCAGGCGTCATGACCACCTGCTGGCCGCCGTCGATCAGGGTCGGGTCGAGCCCATCGCCGAAGTCCAGCTGAACCCGGGCGTTGTCGGCGGTAACGAGGGTCTCGCCTTCCTGCAGGGTGTCGCCTACGCGGAGTTCGCGAAGGTTGCCATCGGCGTCCCGCGCCCAGGCCTGACCGATAATGGAGATGACGGTTGCGATGGTCATGATAAGACTCCCTGCATGATGATCTTGGTGTTATGACGACGAGACGGCGCAGTGCCGACTGATACTTTCAAGTTAGGCGCGGAATGAGGCAGCGAGTATTGGACCGATGGACAGGCAGATCAGGGGATTGATCTACGGCAAGGATGCCAAGGTCGACAGGAGGGACTATTCAATCCTCTCCCGCGTTCACCAGCGATTGGCTCAACCTCGACAGGCGCAACACGAGTTGCATGCGGTCGCGCACGCCGAGCTTCTGGAATACCGCCCCGAGGTGCGCCTTCACGGTGCGCTCGGTGATCCCGAGGGTGCGCGCGACTTCCTTGTTGCTCTGCCCCTCGAGCACGGCCAGCGTCACTGCCCGCTCCCGCTCGGTCAACGCCTGCAGCTCCTCCGCCTGGGAGTGGGCCTGGCCACCAAGCGCGCGGAAGGTCCCGCCCACCACCCGGGCCATCAGCTCGGGCGGGACCCAGATCCCCTGGTTCATGATCACCAGCTGTGCCTGACGCAGCAGCTCGGGCGGCGAGAGCGCATGCACATAGCCTCGCGCGCCGCTTTCCAGGGCCTTGAAGGCCTCGGCAGCGCTGGGGGAATGGGTCATCACCCCGACCGCCGCACCGCGCCGATGCAGATCGGCCACCAGCGGCTGCCAGCCCTCGCCGTCGACCATGACCCACACGCAGTCGCCGCGTACCAGCCGGGCGTTGATCTCCCGGGGGGAGATCAGCTGGGCATCGCTGAAGGCCACACGCCAGCGGGGAATCTCGTCATGCCCCTGACTGATGAAATAGATCGCCATCTATCGCTCTCCCAATGAGTCGCTCCAGGCCCGCAGCACGGGCTTGAGCATGAACTGCATGACGGTGCGCTTGCCGGTCATGATGTCGACCTGGGCGGTCATGCCGGGAATCACGGCAAGCTGCTGGTTGACCTCCTCGCCGTCCAGGGCACGCACCCGCACCAGATAGAAGGTGTTGTCGTTGTCATCGGTGATGGTGTCGGCACTGATGTGGTCGAGCTCGGCCTGCAGCCCGCCGTAGATGGCGAAGTCGTAGGCGGTGAGCTTGATCGTGGCCGGCTGCCCGGGGCGCAGGAAGGCGATGTCCTGGGGGGCGATGCGCGCCTCGACCAGCAGCTGGTCGTCGCTGGGCACGATCTCGACCACCTCCTGGCCCTGCTGGGCCACGCCGCCGATGGTGTTGATGTTGAGCCGCTGCACCACGCCGTCCACCGGCGAGCGCACCTCGGCCAGCCGCACCCGGTCCTGCAGGCCGGCGCTGGACTCGTCCAGGGCGGAGAGATCGCCCATGACCTGGGCCAGGTCGTTGCGCCAGTCGCTGCGCCGCTCGATGCCGAGCTCGTTGAGCTGGTTGCGGGCCTCTTCCACGGCAGACTCCAGCCGGGAGACCGAGGCTGCCGCCTGGTCACGTTCGCCGGTGGCCCGCGACACCTCCCGCTGCAGCCTCAGGATGTCGACCTCGGAGACCGCTCCGGACTGCAGCAGCGGCCGGGTCAGGTTGAGCTCCTGGCTGGTCATGTTGGCCTCGCGCTGGGCAGTATCACGACGTGCTCGCGCCTCGCGCAGCTCCTCCTGGCGCTGGCGGATCCGGTCGCGCAGGATGTTCTCCTGTTCGCGCAGCTCCTCGCGGCGACTCTCGTAGACCTCGCGCTCCTGGGCCACGATGCCGGGCGCCTCGGCTCGCAGATTCTCCGAGGGGTCGAAGGGGGTGTCGGTGATCAGCGCCCGCAGCCGCTCTGCCCGGGCCTGCAGCGACAGCGCCTGGGCGCGGTTCTCGCGGAAGCTCGACACGAAGCGGGTCGGGTCGATGCGCATCAGCACCTGCCCGGCCTCCACCAGCTGCCCCTCGCGCACCAGGATCTCCTGGACCACGCCACCGTCGAATGTCTGCACCCGCTGCAGCTGGCTGGAGGGAATCACCCGACCGGCGCCGCGGGTCACCTCGTCGATGGCCGCAAACCAGGACCACACCAGCAGCGCCCCCACGGTGAGCAGCACCACATAGAGGAAGGCGCGGGCGCGGATGGGATCCTGCTGCATGCGCGCCCAGTCGGCGTCGCTGGCCCAGTCGCGGTTGAGGTGCGCCGCGGTGACGCGCTTCGCGAAGAGGCGATCCATGAAGGGGCGGAAGACCTTGCCGCCGCCCTCGGAGAAGCGCCCGATCGCCTCGAAGCCGCGCTGCTCGGCGCTGCGGGTGTCCTTGCTCTTGCCGGCCATCAGCGCGCCCTCCCGATCTGGCCCTTGCGCAGGGCCTCCACCACCTTGTCCCGCGGCCCGTCGGCGACCACCTTGCCGCCGTCGATCACGATGATGCGATCCACCAGCGACAGCAGCGAGGTGCGGTGGGTCACCACGATCATCGTCTTGGCCCGGGCAAACGTCTGGAGATCGCTCTTGAAGGCCTCCTCGCTGGCGTGATCCATGGCACTGCTCGGCTCGTCGAGCAGCAGGATCTGCGGGTCGTTGACCAGAGCGCGGGCGATGGCTACCGCCTGGCGCTGGCCACCGGAGAGCGCCTGGCCACGCTCTCCCACCTGCAGGTCCACCCCCTGGGGGTGGGCGTTGACCAGGCTCTCCAGCCCGCTGAGCTTGATCGCTCGCAGCAGCGATTCATCATCGACACCCTCGCTGCCGCCGCCGGCGACGATGTTCTCGCGCAGAGTCCCGAAGAACAGGCTGACATCCTGAGGCACGTAGCCGATCTGGCGACGCAACTGGATGGGATCGAACTGGCGCAGGTCGACCCCGTCGATCATCACCGCTCCGGCACTGGGCTGGTACAGCCCGAGGATCAGCTTGTTGAGGGTGGTCTTGCCGCAGCCGACCCGGCCCAGCAGCGCCACCTTCTCGCCGGCGTCGATCTTCAGTGTCACGTCGCGCAGGGCCTCACGCTCCTCCTCCGGGTAGCGCAGGGTGACCTTATCGAAGGCGATCTCGCCGCGGATCGCCGGACGGCTGACGAAGGCCTTGCCCTCGGGGCGCTCCACCGGACGCTCCATCACGCCGTTGAGCGACTGCAGCGCAGTGGAGGACTGGTGATACTGGGCCAGCAGCGCCGCCGCCTGGCTGACCGGCGCCATGGCCCGTGAGGAGAGCAGGTAGGCGGCGATCAGCCCGCCCTGGGTCAGGCTGCCGTCCATGATCAGGTAGACCCCGATGATGATCACGCACACCGCCACCGAGTGCTGGGCCCACAGCGCCACGCTCGAGACCGAGGAGCTGACCAGCCGCAGTTGGGCGGAGGTTCGCGAAAGAAAGGCCGAGGCCTTTTCCCAGACACCCTGGATGCGGCTCTCGGCACGCAGCGCCTTGACCGTCTCGAGTTGTGAGACCGACTCCACCAGGGTGGCATTGCGCTGGGCGCTGACCCGCCAGGTGGTCTCGGAGAGCTCGTGCAGCTTGCCCTGGGCCGCCAGGGCGTAGAGCAGCACCACGACGATCCCCACCAGCACCGGGATCACCAGGGGCGGGCCGATCAGCGCGATGATGGCGGCGAACATCAGCACGAAGGGCAGGTCCACCAGGGCCACCACCGTGGCCGAGCCGATGAAGCCGCGCACCGACTCATAGGACTGCAAGGTGGCGGCGAAGGAGCCGGTGGAGGCCGGCTTCGCCTCCATGCGAAGCCCCAGCACCCGGGCCATCAGGCTCGATGAGAGCTTGACGTCGGCGCGGCTCGCGGCCAGGTCGACGAAGGCGTTGCGCATCAGGCGGAGCGCCAGGTCGAAGCAGAGCACGATAAAGATGCCCGCCGCCAGCACCCACAGCGTTTCGGTGGCGTGGTTGGGCACCACGCGGTCGTAGACGTTGAGCACGAACAGCGGCATCGCCACCGCAAAGAGGTTGATCATCACCGAGCCGGCGATGACGTCGCGATAGAGCTTTCGGTTCTCGCGGATCACGCCCCAGAACCAGTGGCGGTTGCGCTGCCTGTTTACCTCGGGCCCGCGAGCATCGAAGTGAAAGCGCGGCCGCACGTAGATCGCCTGGCCGCTGTAGCTGGCCTGCAGGCCGTCGAGGCTCACCTCGCTGACCGCATCGCCCAGTTCCGGAAAGATCACCTGGGCGCGGCGGGCCTTGATGTCCAGCGCCACCAGCACACAGGCGCGTCCCGGCTCCAGCAGCAGCACCGCCGGGAACAGAGAAGGATTGAGCTGCACCAGGCGGCTCTTGACCAGGCGTGCCGTCATGCCTGCCCGAGCCGCTGCCCGAGGGAAGATGCCCGGGGTGAGGCGGCCCTCCTCCAGCGGCAGGCCGGCGGTCAGGGTCTCGGCGGTGGTGGTCTGGTCGTGCAGGGTGGCGACACTCTGCAGGCACTCGAGCAGTTCATCGCGTACCGCAGAACGGGAGCCCGGTGCCTCCGGGGGATCCAGGGATTCTCTCTGGCTCACGAACACCTCATGAATGGGAAAACCCCGTCGGCACAGTGCCGACGGGGCTGCAGGCTAAAGGAGAGGTGCAAACCCCGCATCCGGCTAGCGGCCAGCGAACTGGCCCGGCAACGGCACGACGAAGGCGTCCACCTCGGCATAGAGGTTGACGCTGGGCTGCGCCATCGGCTCCGACCAGGCCTGCGACACCGGGTCGCTGCCGGCGGCCAGCGCCTGAGGCTGCGTCTCGACCGGCGCAAAGCCCAGGTCCAGGTTCTCTCCCACCCGCTCCAGGGTCACCTCGACGCGACGGTTCTGGCGCCGACCATCAACGGTATTATTCGTTGCCACCGGCCGTCGGGAGCCATAGCCGCGGGTCTGGATCAGACCAGGCTCCACGCCCTGGCTGACCAGGTAGTCGGCCACGCTGTCGGCACGCCGCTGGGAGAGCGGGTCGTTGATAGCATCATTGCCGGTGGTGTCGGCGTGGCCGGCGATGAAGACCCGCTCGAGGTTGCTCATGCCACGGATCTGCTGGGCCAGCTGGGAAAGTTCGCCCCGTGCCCGGGCGGAGAGTTCGGCGCTGTTGATGGCGAAGAGGGCATCGGCCGAGAGGGTGATGTCCGGTGCCCGGGCCGGGGCCTCGATCCCCCCGGTGAAGTCGGCCAGGGTGAAGCCCAGGGGGCCATCGGCGGGGCAGACCACATCGGGATTGATCGCCACGCCGTCGCTGCCCATCTCGGCAAGGGTCGGCATGTCGTCACGCACCACGCCCAGGGTCGGCATCAGCTGTCCCATGGCGGCCAGAGTCCGGGCGTCTGCCAGGGTCACATCATATTGGGCATTGACGAAGGCGCGGCTGGCCTCGAAGAACTCGTTCTCGCTGTCCAGCACGTCGAGCAGGGTCCTTGCGCCGATATCGAACTGCTGCTGGTAGGCACCGCGGACCCGGTCGATGGACTGGCGATGCTGATTCAGGTACTGCATCTGCTCGCGCAGGCGGCGGGTGTCGTTGTAGGCGATCTGGGTGGTCTGGCGGATGTTGTGACACACCACCTCGCGCTGGTTGATCGACTGCTCGACGCGATCACTGGCGGCCCGGAAGGAGGCCAGGTCGCTGCCGCCGCGATAGAGGTTCATGCTCGCCACCAGCTCGATGCTGTGGCGGTCGCGACGACCCAGCGGGTCGAAGCTGCCGTCGCTGCTGTCGTAGGTGCCAGCACGACCGCGCAGGTCCAGGCGCGGCTGGAAGCCGGCCCGGGTGCCCTGCTGGGCGGCGCGGCTCGATTCGATGTTCTCGATGGCGGCGTGGAACTCGGGGTTGCCCTGGAAGGCCAGGTTCACCGCCTCGGCCACGCTGGGCGGCAGGCGATTGTCGAGCTGGGGCGCCGGCGCCAGGTTCTCGGCGGGCAGCTGGCCGACGATACGCTGGTAGCGGGCGGTGACGTCGTGCAGGTTGGAGGCCTCGGTCATCAGGTTGGATTCGGCCAGGGCCAGGCGGCCGCTGATCTGCTCCAGGTCGACACCTCGCCCGGCGCCGGACTGCACCCGCTCCTCGATCTGGTTGAAGACGCGCAGGTGATCGGCGTAGTT
Source organism: Halomonas sp. (assembly GCF_014859505.1). GTDB lineage: Bacteria > Pseudomonadota > Gammaproteobacteria > Pseudomonadales > Halomonadaceae > Halomonas. The sequence goes on along the minus strand of NZ_JACUUD010000090.1, from coordinate 4,630 downwards.
GTCCTGGGCCAGGCGCACCAGCTCACGGTAGCGGCTCACATCCAGGTAGGCCCGGGAGGCCTCCAGGGCCACATTCTCGCTGGCCCCGAGCAGTTCGTAGTAGCGGACCAGCTTGCCACGATCCAGGCGCTCCACCTCGCTGCGGGTGGCGAAGCCGTCCCAGATCATCTGGGTCAGGGTCAGCTCGGCAAAGGAGGTCTCATAGCTACCGCTGGTATTAGGATCGCCCTCGCGATACTCCCGCCCAATACCGGCAGCGGCATCGATGCTCGGCAGGTAGTTGCCGCGGGCCACGCCCATGTCGTTGCCGGCGGCACGCAGACCGTTCCAGGCCGCATGCACCTCGGGGTTGGTGGCGAGCGCCTGGCGCACCACCTCGGTCATGTCGGTGGCGCCCGGCCGGGCGAGCCCCGGGGGCAGGCTCTGGGCCACGGCGGCTGCCAGCGGCAGCAGCGTCAGGGCGGAGCCGACAACGGCGGCGCCGGCAAGACGGCGGTAACGGGTAATTTCGGTAGCGCGTGTCATGGTGGTTCCCTTTTGCATGATCCCCGGGCGCTGACCGTGGCCCCTACCCGGCAGGAAGTGATTGTTTGATTTTTTGGCCGCATTGCCGACGTGGCTCCTCCCCGCCGGAATGACGCATTCCTTTACCGTTCCCTTTCTTCCGGAAACATCGCATTACCAGAATGCTAGTTTATCCATAAGGAAAGAGTCAGCACTTTCGACTGACGGCGGTATTATTTGTTACCCAGTGTAACGGAGGTTTCCCGTTTGTCCACTCAGCCCGGTTCGGGAATGCAAGGAAATCAACCTCACTTGATGTAGGCCAAGGATTACACGCCCGCTCCCTGTTGAACCTTCATGCCGGCGGTCCGCCTCACCCGACAGGGTGCTGCCTTGCCCGACCCGACTCTCTGCCGCCCACCTCTCTTGCGAATCGGGTAAACGTGATATTGTCTCGCCACTGCGGCACGGCAACGTTACCCAAGGAGAAGGCCATGTCCTCATCGCAAATCCAGAAGACCCGCGTCATCAACGAACTCCGCGGTTTCATCAAGAAACTGCTGCAGGACCCCAGGATCCTCGAGCAGTCCCTGGAGATCGCTCGTCGCCATCTGCCCGAGGGCGGCAGCAGTGCGGTGATGGCGCGCATCGCCAATGACATTTCGGACACCACCAGCGTGCATATCCCGGAGGATCCCGCTGAACACTCCGAAGCCGACCGCCTCTTCCTGGAACTGCTCAAGGAGGTGGTGGACGAGGAGCAGGCGCTCTACTGACCGTTCCTGCACTGCCCCTCGGCATCGACGCCTCGATCAGCATCACCCCCGACTGACGCCTCCCCCGACGCCCGGCCCTGCCGGGCGTCTCCGATTGACAGCTCGAGTGCGCCTGCTCCTCGTCCACCTCGCCGGCTATCGGAACGCCGCCCCACGATAGTTACATTTCGCTACACAATCCCCGGAATGCTTCTATCCTCAAGGAAGAGGCACGGACCGGTATCGGGCCCAGGGGGAGGTAATACATGAGCAGCCAGAACACCCGGGAGCCGCTACTCGATGATGGCTGGCCTCGGCCGCCGGGCGTCGGGCTGTCGGCTGAGCCGCCGCCCCGACGGCGCCGCATCGGTCTCTGGCTGCTGCTGTTCTTTGCGCTGGTGGCATGTGCCCTGGCCACCCTGCTGGTGGCCGAGGCGCGCAGCTCGCGCTTCCAGTCCCAGGAGCTCTCCCGCTACGCCGCCACCCTGACCTGGACGATCGCCCCGGGGCGCGGCGAGCGACTGATCGCCCCCACCCATGGCCCCTTCGACGAGCGGCTCGGCTATACCCGACTGCCGGCCTTCCAGTCCCGGCTGGTCGAACGCGACTTCCTGGTGGAGCGCCAGGCGCGCTTCTCGCCCGCGCTGATGGACTACGTCGGACACGGCTTCTTCCCCCCCTATGGCGAGAAGACCCGCGCCGGCCTGACCCTCGAGAGCTGCACCGGCGATACCCTCTATGCCTACCGCCAACCCGGGCACCACTTCCCCCACTTCGCGGCGATCCCGCCGCTGGTGCTGGAGATGCTGCTGTTCATAGAGAACCGCCAGCTCCTCGACGCCAACGCCCCCAACGCCAACCCGGCAGTGGACTGGCCGCGTTTCGCCCGAGCCGCCCTCTCCCAGGCCAGCCGTGCCCTGGACGTCTCGGACCAGTCCGCCGGCGGCAGCACCCTGGCCACCCAGATCGAGAAGTACCGCCACTCCCCCGGTGGGCGCACCGACACCCCCATGGAGAAGCTGCGTCAGATGGCCTCGGCCAGTGTGCGCGGCTACCGCCACGGACCCGAGACCCTCACCGCCCGCCAGGATATCGCCCTGGACTATCTCAACAGCGTGCCACTGGCTGCCGCCCCCGGCCACGGCGAGGTCCACGGCCTGGCCGACGGCCTCTGGGTGTGGTTCGGCGCCGACCCCGACAAGACCAACCGCCTGCTGGTGCCCGACTTCAACGGGCCCGATGCTCTGGCGCGCCGGGGCCTGGCGGTGCGTCAGGTGCTCGCGCTGATGATCGCCCAGCGTCGCCCCTCCTGGTATCTGCGGGGCGGCCGCGAGGCACTGGAGCGCGTGACCGACAGCTACCTGCGGCTGCTCGCCAATGAAGGCGTGCTGGCCTCCGAGCTGCGCGATGCTGCCCTGGCCCAGCGTCTCGTCTTCCGTGACTTCCAGGCCGCACCGGTGGCCCATCGGGTGCCTCGCGACAAGGGGCTGCAGGTGGCCCGTACCCGCCTGGCGGGCATGCTCGACATCTCGCTCCACGAGCTTGACCGCCTGGACGTCACCGCACGCACCACCCTGCATCCCGACCTGCAGGGCGAAGTCACCGACTACCTGCATCGGCTCGTCGACCCCGACGTGGCGGGCGAGATCGGCCTGTTCGGCGAGCGCCTGCTCTCCCCGGAGAAGACCGCCGAGGTGCGCTACAGCTTTACCCTCTTCGAGCGTAGCGAGGAGGGGTTCCGGGTGCGCGTACAGACCGACAACAGCGGGCAGCCCTTCGACATCAACGAGGGCAGCAAGCTGGAGCTCGGCTCCACCGCCAAGCTGCGCGTGCTTGCCACCTACCTGGAGGTGATCGCCGAGTTGCATGGCCGACACGCAGGGGCACCGGCCGAGATGCTGCGGCAGATTCCAGTGGACAGACAGGATCATCTCAGCCGCTGGGTGATCGAACGGCTGATCGCCACGCCGGACCTGCCCCTCGACGAATTGCTGGCCCAGGCCATGCAGCGCCGCTACTCGGCCAGCCCCCACGAGGCCTTCTTCACTGGTGGTGGGCGCCACACCTTCAGCAACTTCCGCCGCGAGGACAACGGTCGCAACCCCACCCTCGAGGAGGCGATGCGCGAATCCCTCAACCTGCCCTTCATCCGCCTGATGCGCGATCTGGTGAACTACAGCATCCACCACAACGAGAGTCGCCGGCAGCTGCTGGAGGACGACGCCGATCCGCGCCGCCTGGACTACCTCTCGAGCTTCGCCGACCGCGAGGGCCGGGTGTTCCTGCAGCGCTTCTGGCGCAAGTATCAGGCCCTGCCGCCCGAGGAGCGCCTGGAGGCCTTTCTGGGCGGACTGCGTCCCGGCGCCCGCCGGCTGGCGGCGGTCTACCGCTACCTCTACCCGGAGGCGGATCCCATCGGCTTCACCGCCTTCATCGCCGAGCGGCTGGGGGGCCGCGATGCCGGTGTTCGGCCCAGCGCGCTGTTCGAGGGCAGCGACCCCAGCGCCCTCACCCTCTCCGACCAAGGCTATATCGCCGGGGTCCACCCGCTTGAGCTGTGGCTGATGGGTTTCCTCCAGGACCAGCCCGAGGCCAGCTACGCCGATGCCGAGGCGGCCAGCCGCGAGGCGCGCCAGGAGGTCTACGGCTGGCTGCTGCGCACCCGCCACCGCAGCGCCCGCGACACCCGCATTCGCACCATGCTCGAAGTCGAGGCCTTCCTCGACATCCACCAGCGCTGGGCGCAGCTCGGCTATCCCTTCGACCACCTGGTGCCGTCGCTGGCCACCGCCGTGGGCAGCTCGGGAGATCGCCCCGCCGCACTGGCGGAGCTGATGGGCATCATCCTCAACAACGGGGTGCGCCTGCCCACCCTGCGCATCGACGACCTGCACCTGGCCGAGGGCACTCCCTACGAGACCCGCTTCCTGCCCGACCACAGCCGCGCCCGCCAGGTGATGGCGCCGGAGGTGGCCGCAGTGCTGCGCCAGACACTCTCCCAGGTGGTGGAGGGCGGCACCGCCCGCCGCCTGCAGGGCAGCTTCCTGGGGGAAGACGGCACCCCGTTGACCCTGGGCGGCAAGACCGGCACCGGCAACAACCGCTTCGAGACCGTCACCCGCTCCGGCCAGGTGGTGCACTCCGAGGCGCGCAACCGCACCGCCACCTTCGTCTTCTACCTGGGCGACGACCACTTCGGCACCCTCACCGCCTACGTGGCCGGCACCGACTCCGACCGCTTCCGCTTCACCTCGGCCCTCCCGGTGCAGGTGCTCAAGGGTATGGAACCGATCCTGCGCCCCTATCTCGCCCCCGGCACCCGCACCCAGTGCCAGCCGCCCCGCGACCACGACATGCTGATGGCCGACTCC
>NZ_JACUUD010000239.1 GCF_014859505.1 Halomonas sp. | reverse complement strand
GCCGGCAAGCGCAGCGTGAAGGGCAGCCCCTGAATCAACCCCGGCTGCAGCAACAGACAGACCGCCAGGGCGGCGGCGACCAGCAGGGGAACCGCCTCGCGCCACGCCGGGTGCCGAAGGGCCATCTCGCGTCTCATCTGCGCTCTCCTTGTCAGCTCCCTTCAGTCAAGACGATTCCCGCCGATCCCGCGAGCCCCGGCGCTGCGCCGCGTCAAGTGTTGTACAAGCGCGATGGCCGTTAACGGGGCCGAGTGCCCCAAAAAGACCCGCGACTGCCCATGATCGCGCGTCATGGACGGCTATGGGCACCATGTAAAAACTTTACAAGACTTTTGCAAATATCGTTTCTATAGTCATACTTGTACAGGATGCAGGACCCCAGGCACGACGTTGCCGCCCAGAACGACGACCAAGCTCGACGAGAGGAATGCCCCGATGAAAAGAACCAATCTCCTGACCGTCACCGCCATCGCCGCCGGCTGCGCCATGGCGAGCCAGATGGCCCTGGCCTACAGCGCCGGAGATATATTCGTTCGCGGCGGCATCGCACAGACCGACGTCAAGTCCAACAATGGCGACCTCACAGCAGACAACCTGCGCCTGGATGTCTCCGACGAGCGGGGCCTCTACTACGGCGTGGGGTACCTCCTGACCAACAGGCTGGGCATCGAGCTCAGCGGACAGGAGAACGTCGAGCATGACCTCAACCTCGAGACACTGGGTGATATCGGCAGTGTCGATCGGATGCCGGTCAATCTGCTGGTCAACTACTACCCCATGGGCGGTGTGGATTCCCGCGTGCAGCCCTACGTGGGCGCCGGTCTCAACTACACCCGCTTCTCAGGTGAAGATACCCCTCTGCCGATCGACGTACGCCGCAGCTACGGCGCCATCGGCCAGCTGGGCGTAGATCTCGCCGTGGCGCAGGGCCTGATGCTCAACGGCTTCGTGAGCTACGCCGACGTCTCTGCCGACGTGCGCCTGGGCGGTGCGGACATCGGCGAGGCCAAGATCGACCCCATGTCCATCGGCGGCGGCATCACCTACCGCTTCTGATCGACTCTCATCTTGCCATCACGACGCTGGGCCTCATGCCCGGCGCCGTCGCGTCTCCCCTCCCCCTTCTTGCTCGCCACAAGGTGAAATGAATTTTCACAATTCTTGACCACTCGTGACGGGACATTTGGAAACAGTGTTTTCTATAATACCTTGGTCATAGGCCACCGGGTATTCCGGCTCGGCTCTCGCGTGAAGCAACAGGAGGATCCTGACCATGCGTACCACTCGACTGATCACCGCCGCCGCCATCGCCGCCAGCTGCGCCTTCGCCAGCCAGGCCGCCCTGGCCTACAGCGCCGGCGATACCTTCGTGCGCGGCGGCTTCGCCAAGTCCGACACCCGCTCCGACAATGGCGTGCTCGACGGCATCAGCAGCGGCGAGACCGGCTTCACCTTCGGCGCCGGCTACCTGTTCCACGACAACATCGGCGTGGAGCTGAACAGCTCCGAGAAGATCGAGCATGAATTTTCTGCCGGTGACCTGGGCGGCACCATCGACCGGATGCCGGTCAACCTGCTGGTCAACTACTACCCGCTGGGCGGCCTGGACTCCCGCGTGCAGCCCTACGTGGGCGCCGGCCTCAACTACACGCGCTTCTCCGGCGAGCCGGAGGGGGTGGACGCCCGCCGCAGCTACGGCGCCGTGGGCCAGGTGGGCGTGGATCTCGCCATCACCGAGAACCTGATGCTCAACGGCTTCGCCAACTACTCCGACGTGGACTCGCGGCTCTCCGTGGAGGGCGAGCGTATCGGCACCGCCAAGGTGGACCCGATGACCATCGGCGGCGGGGTGACCCTGCGCTTCTGATCGCCTGACGGAGACGCCGCTGACGCAAGACGCCGGGCCCTGGCCCGGCGTCTTGCCGTCTGGCGGTCGGAAAGTTGCACCGCACAACTCTTGCCCTGGATCAAGAATACCCCCAGGCGGACTGATTACACTGGCGACATCCCCTGGCAGGCCAAGAACTGCCACTCGTCATCGCTAGACAGCATCAACAAGGAGTCGCCTCCATGCGCAAGACCCTACCCACCCTGCT
>NZ_JACUUD010000089.1 GCF_014859505.1 Halomonas sp. | reverse complement strand
CACCGCCTGGGACAGCGCCCGCACCTTCCGCGGCTCCGACATGCGCGGCGGCGCCAACGGTGCCCGCATCCGCCTGGCCCCCCAGAAGGACTGGGAAGGCAACGAGCCGGCGCGCCTGGCCAAGGTGCTCAAGGTCTACGAGCAGATCTCCGCCGAGACCGGTGCCAGCGTCGCCGACGTGATCGTGCTGGGTGGCAACCTGGGCATCGAGCAGGCCGCGAAGGCCGCGGGCCATGACGTCCATGTGCCCTTCCTCAAGGGTCGCGGCGACGCCACCGACGAGATGACCGATGCCGAGTCCTTCGAGCCGCTGGAGCCTCTGGCCGATGGCTTCCGCAACTGGCAGAAGAAGGAGTACGTGGTCAAGCCGGAGGAGATGCTGCTGGACCGCGCCCAGCTGATGGGCCTGACCGCAACGGAGATGACCGTGCTGCTCGGCGGCATGCGCGTGCTGGGCACCAACCACGGCGGCACCCAGCACGGGGTGTTCACCGACCGCGTGGGTCAGCTGACCAACGACTTCTTCGTCAACCTGACCGACATGGCGAACCGCTGGGAGCCCACCGGCAAGAACGCCTACAACATCGTGGATCGCAAGAGCGGCAGCACCAAGTTCACCGCGACCCGCGTCGATCTGGTGTTCGGCTCCAACTCCATCCTGCGCGCCTACGCCGAGCTCTACGCCCAGGATGACAACCAGGAGAAGTTCGTGAAGGACTTCGTTGCCGCCTGGACCAAGGTGATGAACGCCGACCGCTTCGACGTCGCGTAACGCCGAAGGATGGCCGGGGAGACCCAGCCAAGCCTGCCGATACAGAGACGCCCGGGGAAACCCGGGCGTCTTTTTTCTTTCATGGGGTATCTGCCTGGCTCAGGTCCCGCAGAAGGTGCGGAAGACCCGCTCGGTGGCCGGCGCCGGCTCGGCATACGCTTCCCGACCCGGCTGCTCGGTGAAGGGCTCGGCCAGCACCTCCGCCAAGGCCTCGAAGGGGGCGAAGTCGTCGTGCTCCACCGCCGCGGCGATCATCCGCTCCACCTGATGGTTGCGGGGAATGTAGAGCGGATTGACGGCGTTCATGCGCGCGGCGATCGCCTCCAGGCCGACGCCTTCCCGACTCAACCGCTCGCGCCAGCGCGGCAGCCATTCCCGCAGCGCCCCGTCGCTCTCGAACAACGCGAGCAGCGCGGGCGCCTCGTCGTGGACCGCCTCGGCGAGGCGGCGAAAACCTAGGGTGAAGTCGGCGCGGCCGGCGTGCAGCGCTTCCAGCCAGGCCTCGGCCAGTTCGCGGTCTCTCGCTTCCTCCTTCACGAGCCCGAGCTTCTCACGCATCACCGCCAGCCATTCGGCCTCGTAGCGCGGCTCATAGTGCTTGATCACCTCGGTGGCCTTCTCGATAGCGCGCGTCTGGTCGGCATCGAGTAGCGGGATCAGCGTCTCGGCGAAGCGTGCCAGGTTCCACTGGGCGAGCCACGGCTGGTTGCGGTAGGCATAGCGCCCCTGGTCGTCGATGGAGCTGAACACCATCGCCGGGTCATGGGCCTCCATGAAGGCGCAGGGGCCGTAGTCGATGGTCTCGCCGGAGATGGTGCAGTTGTCGGTGTTCATCACCCCGTGGATGAAGCCGAGCCCCATCCACTTCGCCACCAGCACCGCCTGGCGCCCGGCCACCGCCTCCAGCAGCGCCACGTAGCGCTCATCGTCTTCCAGGCCTCGAAGCGCCGGTCCCTGAAGATGGGGATAGTGGCGCTCGATGGCCAGGTCGGCGAGGGTACGCACCGCCTCCTGGTCCCCTCTGGCGGCGAAGTACTGGAAGGTGCCCACCCGCAGGTGGCTCGCGGCGACGCGGCTCAGCACCGCGCCGGGCTCGGGCACCCGGCGGAACACCCGCTCCCCGGTGGTCACCGCGGCCAGCGCCCGGGTGGTGGGCACGCCGAGGCGATGCATCGACTCGCTCACCAGGTATTCGCGCAGCACGGGCCCCAGCGGGGCGCGACCATCCGCCCCCCGGGAGAAGGGGGTCATCCCCGCCCCCTTGAGCTGGATATCGCGCAGCCGGCCTTCACGGTCGGTCACCTCGCCCAGCAGCACCGCCCGGCCGTCCCCCAGGCGCGGGTTGAAGTGGCCGAACTGGTGGCCGGCGTAGGCCTGGGCGACGGGCTCGGCCCCAGCCGGCAGAACATTGCCGGAAAACCATTCAGCGGCACGCGGCTCATCGAAGGCGGCCAGATCGAAGCCCAGCGCCTCGGCCAGCGGCTGGTTGAAGGCCACCAGCCGCGGCGCGGGGACCGGCACGGGGTCGAATCGCTCGTAGAAGCGCTCGGGCAGGCGCGCATAGCGCAGGGTGAACTCGGGGAACATGGCAACTCCGGTCGCGGCGGGGGCGTGAATACCCGAGTATAACGCTCGGGATTCTCCCTTTCGACCTATCGCTTCCATAGCCGCGCCGAGTCGGTCCGGCCCAGGCGGGTGCCTCGATCAGCGACCGATCAGCGCCGTGGTCAACCAGGGCTGCCAGGCCAGCAGCACCAGGGTGACGAGGCTCGCCAGCAGGAAGGGGATCAGCGAACGGAAGATGCGCATGGGCGAGGCGCCGGTCATGGAGGAGGCGATATAGAGTCCCGCCCCCACCGGCGGCGTGAGCAGGCCCAGCACCAGGGTCAGGCAGACCACCACGCCGAACTGGTAGGGACTGATGCCGAACTGCTGGGTGGCGATGGGCAGCAGGATCGGTACCACCAGGATCAGCGCGGCGATGCCGTCGATGATCATCCCCACCAGCAGCAGCACGCCGATCAGCAGCAGCAGGAACAGGAAGGGATCGGTGGTGAGCGCGGCGATCCAGGCCGCGGCCATCTGCGGCAGGCGTTCGTAGACGATCACCCAGCCGAACACCCCGGCGGCGGCGATCAGCATGATCACGAGCCCCGCATTCACCGCGGTTCGCTTGAGCACCGTGGGCAGCATCCCGAAGCGCAGGTCACCGTAGAGGAAGCGCCCCAGCAGCAGGGCGGCCAGCGACGCCAGCGCCGCGGATTCCGTGGGGGTTGCCAGCCCCAGCAGGATGCCGCCGATGATGATCAGCGGAATGGCCAGCGCCGGCAGGCCCATGATCAGCGCTTGCTTCACCTCGGCACGAGTGGGCCAGCGCCCCCTGGGATACTGCTGCACCAGCCCCACCACGGCGATGGCCAGGAAGAAGCTGAAGCCCAGCAGCAGCCCGGGCAGGATGCCGGCGATGAACATCTCGGCGATGGGCACCTGGGCCATCACCCCGAACAGCACGAAGAGCATCGAGGGAGGGATGATCGGCGAGAGCAGGCCCCCGGCGGCGGTGATCGCCGCGCCATAGGAGCGGCTGTAGCCCTCCTGCTCCATGGCCGGCACCATCGCCCGGGACATGATGGCGATCTGCGAGGCTGCCGAGCCGATGATCGCCGCCATCATCATGTTGGCGACCAGATTGATATAGGCCAGCCCCCCGCGGAAGCCGCCCACCAGCAGCCGCGCCAGGTCGATCAACCGGCGGGTCACTCCGCCTTCGTTCATCAGCTCGCCGGCCAGCATGAACAGCGGGATCGCCAGCAGCCCGTAGCTCTCGATGGCCCCGAAGAGCTGCTGGGGGTAGGAGTCGAAGAGCACGCTGTTGCCCGAGACCTGGATGTAGACCATCGCGGTCAGCGCCAGCACCAGGGCGATGGGCACCGCACCGAGCAGCAGCAGCCCGAAGACCGCGACCGTCATGGTCCCGCCCCCGGCGGTCGGGGCGCCTCGACCGGGTCACGCAGCCCGCGCAGTGCCTCACCCAGGTTGACCAGGGCGTGGAAGGTCAGCGACATCGCGAACCAGGGGACGATCAGCCACACCCAGAACTTGGGGATACCCAGCGTCGAGGTGTTCTCGGCATAGATGAAGTTGAAGGTCTCGCCCTGGAAGGCACGAACGTCGAAGCCCAGCCGGGCCAGTTCCAACGGCTGGTACCAGCGCCAGCAGAGCCACATCAGCAGCACGGCGAAGACCAGCACGGCGAGATCCACCAGTGCCATCAGCAGGCGATGAGCGAAGCCCGGCAGGGCATCGGCCACCAGGGTGACGGCGATGCCCTGCCGGCGCTTGAGCACCGCGCCGGCGATCAGGAAGGTCATCCAGATCATGGCGAAGATGGCCAGTTCGCTGATCCAGTAGAGGGGGCTGCCCGCGGCACGAAAGGCCACATTGACCAGGATCAGCAGGGTGACCGCCGCCGCGAGGGCGGCGGCGGCGATTTCCTCCAGGCGCGCCAGGCGGTCGGAGAGGCGTGACAGCATCGGCTCCGCGTCTCCTTACTGGCGCAGGCGCTCGGCTTCCTCGCGCAGCGCCTCGAGCATCGGCGCCTTCTCGGCCCAGGTGGCCTCCCACTCGGCGATGGCCTCGCTGAAGAACTCGGCGTCGGCCTCGACGATGTCGAGGTCCAGGCCGCGGATCTCTTCCTCCTGGGCGGCGTCCATGGCCTGGAAGCCGGAAAGCACGTTCTCCAGATGTTCGGCCATGGTGGTCTCGATCAGCTCGCGGTCCTCGGCGGAGAGCTCGCGCCACACCCGACCCGAGACCACGCCCACCATGGGAAACATCATGTGGTTGGAAATCAGCAGGTTGTCGGCCTGCTCATAGAACTTGAGAATCAGGATCGAATCGAAGTCCATGTCAATGGCGTCCACCTGGCCGTTGGCCAGGGCGTCATAGACCTCGAGCAGCGGCAGCGGCGCCGGGGCCGCGCCGGTGGCGGTATAGAAGTCGCGGATCGGCTCGAAGGGGGTGATGCGCAGGCGCTGGCCGCGCATGTCATCCATGCTCTCGATGGGGTCGCGGCTGAGCACCTGGCGCATGCCCACCATGCCGTAGCCGAGCCCTACCAGCCCCACCTCGGCCGGCATCAGCTCGAGAAGCTCGGCGGCGGTATCGGAGCGCAGCAGGCGTGCGGCGTGGTCCACGCCGTCCACCAGGTAGGGGGCGTAGAGGGCGCCGAAGTCCGGGATGCGATTGGAGATCTCGGCGATGGTCAGGAAGGCCATGTCCAGGGCGCCGGTCTGCAGCTGCTGGACCATCTGTGCCTCGTTGCCCAGCTGCTGCGCCGGGAAGACGCTGACGCTGTGCTCGCCGCCGGAACGCTCGTGGAGGCTCTCGGCGAAGGCCTCGGCCTCGGTGCTCCACATATGCTGTGGCGGGGTGATCAACCCCAGGCGGAAGTCCCGCGCCTGGGCGGTCAGGGAGGAGGCGGCCAGTGCGGTGGCGGCCACGGCCAGGGTCAGCGTCTTGATACGATTCATGGGAGCCTCGTGTCGGTCCAGCGTGGCCCGACCGTAACGCGGTCGGGCCTTGTCGTTGTCAAGCTGACGAGATTACCGCAGGCGAGGCGTTGATGGCATCCATTCGGTCCCCGGGGCTCACCCCGTGCCGCTGAGCGGGCTCTCGAAGCGACGCACGCTGGCCACGAAATCGCTGAACCGCTCACCCTGGATCAGCACATGATCGCGCAGCAGCGCCTCGGCGCGCCCCGCCTCACCGGCGGCGATGGCAGCAACGATGGCCTGGTGTTCATCCAGCGAGGTAGTCACCCGATGGCGCACCTGCAGCTGCAGGCGCCGATAGGGCTTCAATCGCTGCTTGAGCTGGCGCGCCTCGCTGGCCAGGAAGCCGTTATGGCTGGCCGCGTAGATGCAGGCGTGAAACTCCTCATTCTCGTAGTAGTACTCGTCCGGGTCACCGGCCTGGGCGGCGGCCTGGCAGCGGGCATGGGCCTCCTTGAGAGCCGCGAGCTCCTCCTCGCTGATGCGCCGCGCCGCCAGGCGACCGCACATCCCCTCCAGTTCGGCCATCACCTCGAACATCTCGATCAGCTGATCGATCCCCACCCGGGCCACGAAAGTGCCTTTCTTGGGTGATACCGTCACTAGCCCGCTGGCCATCAGCTGCTGGATCGCCTCACGCACCGGCGTGCGCGAGACATTGAACTCCTGCCCCAGGGCCTCTGGGTCCAGGCGCTCTCCCGGCACCCGGCGCCCGTTGATGATGTCATCCTCCAGCGCATCCCTGAGTCGTTGGGCGCTGGAGCGCTTGGCACCCGTCATGCGACACCTCCCTTGATCAAGCCATCGGGCCCCGGTGAGCAGCATCTTGCAGGCCCGCAACATGTGTCCCTACCTTGACAGTAGCATATGTCAAGACTATTGATATATACATCAGCACCGCTGATAAACATCTCATAAAAGACCAAGCACACAAGAACAAGCACACAAGAACAACCTTGGAGACGCCCAATGAAACGCTATACCCTCCCCGCCGTCGCTGCCCTGGGCCTTGCCATCGCCGCCAGCTCCGCCTCGGCCGACACCGTCCTGCGAGCCTCCCACCAGTTCCCCGGGGGCCAGGGGGACATCCGAGACGAGATGGTCCAGCTGATGGCCCGCCACGTGGAAGAGGCCGATGTGGGCCTGCAGATTCAGGTCTACCCGGGCCAGTCGCTGTTTCGTGCCGGTGAACAGTGGGGTGCCCTGGTTCGCGGCCGCCTCGACATGACCCTGCTCCCCCTCGATTACGCCAGCGGTCGCCATCCGGAGTTCTCCGCCACCCTGATGCCGGGTCTGGTGCGCAACCACGAGCACGCCGCGCGCCTCAACGATTCCGAATACATGGGCATGATCAAGCAGGTGATCTCGGACAACGGCGCTCGCGTGCTGGCCGACAGCTGGCTGGCCGGCGGCTTCGCCTCCAGCGAGCAGTGCATCACCTCGCCGGACACCGTGGCCGGCCAGAACATCCGCGCCGCCGGTCCCGCCTTCGAGCAGATGCTTCAGGCCGCCGGTGCCTCCATCGCCTCCATGCCCTCGTCGGAGGTCTACACGGCCATGCAGACCGGGGTGCTGGACGCCGCCAACACCTCCTCGATGTCGTTCGTTTCCTTCCGCCTCTATGAGCAGGTGGAGTGCCTGACCGAACCGGGCGACTTCGCCCTGTGGTTCATGTATGAGCCGGTACTGATCTCCGAACAGGTCTGGCAGAGCCTCACCGAGGAGCAGCAGGCCGTGCTGATGGCGGCCGGCCAGGCCGCCGAGGAGTATTTCACTGCCGAAGCGGCAGCCGTCGATCAGAAGATGGTGGACGTCTACAGGGAGAACGGCATCGAGGTGGTGAGCATGAGCGAGGAGGACTACAACGCCTGGCTCGATATCGCCCGGGAGACCTCCTACAAGAATTTCGCCGAGAACGTACCCAACGGCCAGGCCATCATCGACGCCGCCCTCGCGGTCGAGTAACGCCTCCTCCTTCCCAATGTGATCCGGGCCATCCGCAAGGGGTGGCCCCCATTCTGTAAACCGGGAGGAGTCAACGGCCATGGCCAATTCCCCAACCCTTGCTCGACGTCCCGGCGTCATCGGCGGCTACATACGGCTGATGGATGTGCTGTCCCGGGTCAGCGCCTACCTGGCGACGGTGATGTTCATTGCCGGCGTGCTGGTGATCTGCCAGATGGTCTTCATTCGCTACCTGCTCGGCATGAGCACCAGCTGGCAGACGGAGTTCACCGTGTTCTCGGTGACCGGCGCCATGCTGATGGGCAGCCCCTATGTGCTGATGACCGGCGGACACGTCGCCATCACCATCCTGCCCGACGCCCTGGGCGGCATGGCCCGCAAGGCCATGCGGCTGACGGCCTCACTGGTCGGACTCGCCTTCTGCGCCGCCCTGGCCTACGCCTCCTGGGTCTACGTCGCGGAGGCCTACGAATTCAACTGGCGCACCGGCACCGTGTGGAACCCGCTGCTGTGGCCTGCCCTGATGCCCATGGCCGTGGGCACCACCCTTCTGACGCTGCAATACGTGGCTGAAATCCTGCGAGGGGAGGCCTAGCCATGGATCCGATTACACTGGGCATCATCGTTGCCGTCGTGCTGGTCCTGCTGATGGCGATCGGCACGCCCATCGCCTTCGCCCTGGGCGGGGTGTCGCTGCTCGCGCTGATGTACGACCGCGGGCTCCCCGAGCTGATCTATTTCGGCGAGACCTTCTTCGACCGCATCGCCGAATTCGGCTTCGTGGCCATTCCCATGTTCATCCTGATGGGCGCCGCCGTGGCCTCCTCGCCCACCGGGCGCGACCTCTACCGCTCCCTGGACCTGTGGATGGGCCGGCTGCCGGGTGGCCTTGCCGTCTCCAACATTGGCGCCTGCACCATCTTCTCGGCCCTCTCCGGTTCGTCTCCCGCCACCTGTGCCGCCATCGGCAAGATGGGCATCCCCGAGATGCGCAACCGTGGCTACCCGGACGGCGTCGCCGCCGGCTGCATCGCCGCCGGCGGCACGCTGGGTATCCTGATCCCGCCCTCGGTGACCATGATCATCTACGGCATCTCCACCGAGACCTCCATTGGTCGTCTGTTCATGGCGGGGATAATGCCCGGGCTGATGCTCGCCGGCCTGTTCATGATCTGGACCATGATCGCCTGTCGCCTGGAGGGGGGCTACAACAACCCGATGTCCCGGACCGCCGAGCGCGTGAAGGAGAACATCAAGGCCAACGTCGATACCAACCTCAAGGCCCTGGTTCGGGTGGTGCCCTTCCTGCTGGTGATCGTCGGCATCCTGTTCGCCCTCTACGGCGGGGTGGCCACGCCCTCCGAGGCGGCCGGCGTGGGGGCCTTCCTGTGCGTGGCCCTCGCGGTGCTGATCTACCGCATGTGGCAGGTCAAGCCGATCAAGCTGATCATGCGCGATTCGTTGCGCGAGAGCGTGATGATCATGCTGGTGATCGCCACCGCGGAGGTGTTCGCCTATGCCCTCTCCTCCATGTTCATCACCCAGACCATTGCCGCCGCGATCAGCGACCTCGACGTCAACCGCTGGGTGCTGATGGGCATCATCAACGTCTTCCTGCTGGTGGCCGGTTTCTTCCTGCCGCCGGTGGCGGTGATCGTGATGACCGCCCCGATCCTGTTGCCGATCATCCTGGCCGCCAACTTCGACCCCTACTGGTTCGCGGTGATCCTCACCATCAACCTGGAGATCGGGCTGATCACGCCACCCGTGGGCCTCAACCTGTTCATCATCAAGGGAATCGCACCGGATATCTCCCTGCGCGATATCCTCATGGGCAGCCTGCCCTACGCACTCTGCATGGTCCTGGGCATCCTCCTGCTGTGCTTCTTCCCGGGCATTGCCCTGTGGCTGCCCAACCTGATCATGGGCTAATGGAGACGAGACCATGAACATGAGCTTCCTGCAGGAGCTGTTCAACAACATCACCCAGCGCGACGCCCTGCTGCGACGCCGCAGCGGGGAGTCCCCCACGCCCGACCACGGGCAGCTGGTGGCGGCCTGCCAGGCACTGCTGGAGAGCGACGGCGAGGCCTCGAGCATCGCCCTGGCCAGCCGGGCGCTGGCCATGTACCGCCGCCTTTCCGCCCCGGAGCGGGAGCGTTTCTTCGCCCGCCTTGAGGCAGAGTTCGCCGCCGAGCCGGCACGCATCGACGGCGCCTATGCGGCCTATCAGGAGGACCGCGACAACGCCAGCCTGCAGGCACTGTTCGAGGCCTGCGAGCCGCGCCGCCAGGAGCTGTTCCGCCGGCTGAACCTGGCCAGCGACGGCACCGTGGAGCTGGTGCGAATGCGCGAGGACCTGCTGGCCCTGCTGCGAGACCACCCCGGGCTGGACGCCATCGACGCCGACTTCGCCCACCTGTTCGGCTCCTGGTTCAACCGCGGCTTCCTGGTGCTCAAGCGCATCGACTGGAACACACCGGCCTCGATCCTGGAGAAGATCATCCGCTACGAGGCAGTGCACGAGATCCAGGACTGGGACGACCTGCGCCGCCGCCTGGACGCCCGCGACCGCCGCTGCTTCGCCTTCTTCCACCCGGCGATCGGCGACGAGCCGCTGATCTTCGTGGAGGTGGCGCTGTGCAAGGGGCTGCCGAACCGCATCCAGCCGATCCTGACCGGCGAGGATGGGGGCGTGGAGGACCCAGAGGACGCCGACAGCGCCGCCTTCTTCGGCATCAGCAATTGCCAGACCGGCCTGCGCGGCATCTCCTTCGGCAACTTCCTGATCAAGCAGGTGGTCCAGGAGCTCAAGCACGAATTGCCGCAACTCCGATACTTCGTGACCCTCTCGCCGGTGCCGGGCTTTCGACAGTGGCTCGAGGAGCGTCGCGACGACGAGAGCCTGCCCAGGGCGCTGCGGGAGACCCTCGGCGAACTCGACGCGCCCGAGTGGCAGCGTGACCCCGAACGGGCGACAAGGCTGGAGGCGGTGGTCAAGCCGCTGGCCGCGCGGTACCTGGTCCACGAGAAGAACGCACGCGGAAAGCCCCTCAACGCAGTGGCCCGCTTCCACCTGGGCAACGGCGCCGAGCTGCACCGGGTCAACTGGGTGGGTGACATCTCCGCCAAGGGGCTCAAGCAGGCCGCCGGCCTGATGGTCAACTACCTCTACGTGCTCGAGGATATCGAGCGCAACCACGAGAACTATACCGCCAACGCCACCGTGGCCTGTTCGAGCGAGGTGCGTGACCTTGCTCGCAAGGCCCGGAAGCTGGCCAAGGGAGAGCACAGCAAATGAACCACAACCTCTTCGCGACCTTCGCCGAGCGCATGCAGGAACGTGGCGACGACGCCTTCATCACCACCCGAGAGGGGCGAGGCTACACCTACGCACAGGCGCTGGCGGCCAGCGCCCGACTCGCCAGTGCCCTGACCGCGCTCGGCGTGCAGCAGGGGGACCGGGTGGCGGTGCAGGTCGACAAGAGCCCCGAGGCCATCCTGCTCTACCTCGCCTGCCTGCGTATCGGCGCGGTCTACCTGCCGCTCAACACCGGCTACACGGGGGAGGAGATCCGCTACTTCCTCTCCGACGCCGAGCCGGCGCTGTTCGTCTGCCGCGCCGCCGTGCTGGACGAAGCACAGCGTATCGCGACCGAGACCGGCTGCCCGGCGGTAGAGACCCTGGGCACCGCCGCCGACGGCAGCCTGATGGAGAAGGCCGCCGCCGCCACGCCTCGGGAAGACATCGTGACGCTCGGCGAGCGCGACCTGGCGGCGATCCTCTACACCTCCGGTACCACGGGGCGCTCCAAGGGGGCCATGCTCACCCACCGCAACCTCGGCTCCAATGCCGAGACGCTGCGCCAGTCCTGGCACTTCACTCCCGAGGACCGGTTGATCCACGCGCTGCCGATCTTCCACACCCACGGCCTCTTCGTGGCCTGCAACGTCACCCTGATGACCGGCTCGAGCATGCTCTTCCTGCCGAAGTTCGATGCCGACGTGATCTTCGAGGAGATGCCCCGCGGCAGCGTGCTGATGGGGGTGCCCACCTTCTACACCCGGCTGGTGGCAGACGAGCGCCTGACGCCGGAGGTCACCGCCAACATGCGCCTGTTCGTCTCCGGCTCGGCCCCGCTCACCGCCGAGACCCACGAAGCCTTCGAGCAGAAGACCGGACACGCCATCCTCGAGCGCTACGGCATGACCGAGACCAACATGAACATCTCCAACCCCTACGACGGCGAGCGCCGCGCCGGCACCGTGGGCATGCCGCTGCCCGGCGTGGAGTTCCGCATCACCGATCGCGAGACCGGGGGCGAGGTGCCCGAAGGCGAGATCGGCATGCTGCAGATCCGCGGCCCCAACGTGTTCATCGGCTACTGGCGGATGCCCGAGAAGACCCGCGAGGAGCTGCTGGAGGATGGCTTCTTCATCACCGGCGACCTGGCCATGGTCGACGAGCGCGGCTACGTGCACATCGTCGGACGCGACAAGGATCTGGTGATCTCGGGGGGCTACAACGTCTATCCGAAGGAGGTCGAGCAGTTGATCGACGAGCTCGAGGAGGTCCACGAGTCGGCTGTGATCGGCCTGCCCCATCCCGACTTCGGCGAGGGCGTCACCGCCGTGGTGGTGCGCCAGCCAGGTGCAAGCATCGACGAGGCCGGCGTGCTGGCCCATCTGGATGGCCGGCTGGCGAAGTACAAGCAGCCCAAGAAGGTGTTCTTCGTCGACGTCCTGCCTCGCAATACCATGGGCAAGGTGCAGAAGAACGAGTTGCGCAAGCAGCTCCAGGACACCTACCGCTGAACCGACGAGGAACGCCCATGTCCCGCCATATCACCTACTACTACACCCATGTCTCCCCCTGGAGCTATCTCGGGCATGCCCGCCTGGGCGAGATCGCCGCGCGCCACGGCGCCACGATCGACTATATGCCGATCACCCTGGGCGCGATCTTTCCGCGCACCGGGGGCCAGCCACTCGCCAAGCGCGCCCCTGCCCGCCAGGCCTACCGTATGGCCGAGCTGCGGCGCTGGCCCCGGCGGCTGGGACTGCCGCTGAACGTGGAACCGAAACACTTTCCCACCGACGACCGCCCCGCCGCCCGCCTGGCCCTCGCGGCCAAGGCCCGCGGGCATGACATCGCCGACCTGTCGCTTGCGCTGATGCGGGCCTGCTGGGTAGAGGAGCGGGACATCGCCGAGGCGAGCACCCTGCGCGAGATCGCCGACACCGTAGGGCTGGACGGGCAGGCTCTGCTGGCCGAGGCCGAAGGTCCCGAGGCCCAGGCCCGCCTCGACGAGAACTGCCGGCTCGCGCTGGTGGAGGGCTGCTTCGGCGCCCCCTGGTACAGCGTCGACGGTGAACCCTTCTGGGGTCAGGACCGCCTCGAACTGGTCGA
>NZ_JACUUD010000238.1 GCF_014859505.1 Halomonas sp. | reverse complement strand
TTAGGATCTTGACGGCCGGTGAGCCGATCTCCTGCATGATGTCCACCGCCTGGGCCATCGTTCTGAGCCAGTAGCCGTGATGGTCCACCAGCGTGTTCAGCGGCTCGATGACGATGGTCAGGCCGCTGTCCTCAGCCACCTCGGCCACCGCGGCCGTCTGGCGCACCACCCGGCGACGGGTGATCTCATAGCTCTCGTCGTCGTAACTGTTCCCGGTGGTGGCGATGATCGTCCTGCAGCCCAGCTCGCCCGCCACCGCGGCCGTCTCCTTCATCCCCTGCACCAGCTCGGCCTCGTAGCTGCGCCTCAGCAGGCTGAAGCCCGGCTCCAGGCAGAGGGCGGCCACCGCCAGGTTGTGCATCGCCGCGGCCGACTTGATCTTGGCCACGTCCTTGCCCTTCCAGCCCCAGAACTCAAAGGCCTGGAAGCCCAGCCCGGCCACCCGCGCGATGCGCTCCTCGTACGGTAGATCGCGCCAGAACATCTCGATACAGACCGATAGGCGAACCATGTCTCCTCCCTGTTTCAGTTCCTACAGCGGACCCGCTCCCATAGAAGCCTATGCCTTAGCCATGTCTCGGGGCTTGGCCCTGCGGCGCCCCACATTGGCGCTAGCTTGTGGGGGCCGGCCAGTTCTGCACTTGGTAGGCCCACCCCCCCCCACCCCCCTCCCACGAGGAGTTCAGGGGCGGACAGGTTTGAACTGCACCTTAAGAATCTTAACATGGTCATGAACCGGGTGGCGCGAATACCAGGTTGCGGACGCAGCGTGTGAAGAGCTGTCTCGACCAGTTCGGCGCATCCCAGTCGGTGAGCTCCTGGTGGAGTGGCACGGGATAGTCGGCTTGCAGTGCCTGATGCAGCTTCTCGAGCCCCAGATGGAATAGGCTGCGTTTGGCGGCCCATGGTCTCGTACGCCGCCCGCCCGCCGGTACGTTCGCAAGATACTCTGCAGCCACCTGCGTGCCGGCAAATAGGGCGATCCAGGTAGCCAACGCCATGCCGACCAGGAGACGCTCGATGTGGGCGATATCCCTCACCTGGCCCTGTTCCCAACGCCAGCCGTAGGACTTGTAGTCGCGGAAGGTGGCCTCGATGCCGTACCGGCGCCGGTACCAGCGCAGCAAGTACCAGCGCGGCGGCAGATCGCTCACCAGGCACAGCGGGTCGTCGAAGGAGCGGCCCCAGTATACGATCACACTGGCTTCGCGCCAGCCGCGCTTCTTGAACACCCGACCCCGCAGCTTGCTTCGTTGGCCCGGCACGCGCACCAGATCCTTCACTGGGCGCTCCACACCGCGCCTGTCCCTGTAGCGCGTCTGACCCTGCACACGCACCGCATAGTGCCAGCCACGCTGGGTGAGCAGATCGGTGAAGGCTGGCGTGCCAAAAGCACGGTCCGCCAGCCAAGTGACCTTGACCCGGAGCGGCAACAACTCCGCGACCAGGGCCAACAAGGCCTCAACGCGGGTCCAGAAGCCGTCACCTTCGAGGGGCGTGTTCGCTGGCCACACCGCCCAAGCGAGCGGGAGAGCGCGGCCGCGATACCATATCGCTGCCGAGAGCATCACGACGTCGTCTTCCTCGGTGGTCGGGTCCATGATCAGGAGCAGCTCCGAGGGACGACCCCAGAGAAGACGCTCTTTGGCGAAGGGATGAAAACACAGAGCCGCCGTGACCTGATCGTCGTTCTCGATGCGGCGCACACGACGCTCGATGCTCTCGGGTTTCGCCCCGCTCAGACCGAGCGTGTGCACTGCCTTGGCGATCGCCGCTGGCGAAGCGCTCTTTCCCTTGATCATGCCGGTCACGAGCAAGGTGAGACGATCGAGCGTGCTCTCGCGAACCTCCGGGCTCACATGGTCGCTTAACAACTGGCGGATTTTGTGGCATACTACAGCCGCTGGCATGATGCCTCTCTCTAGGACCTCGGCAGGTCTTTTGAGGGGCATCATGCCACATTCTTTCGCACCTGCAAAATCCTTATGATCGTGTTAAGATTCTTGTGACCTGTCCGCCCCTGAACCCCCGGGGGGGAGAGGGTCAGATTGAGGGGGGATTCCCGCGCCCAGCCAGGCGTTCCAACTCAATCGAACTGCCCGGA
>NZ_JACUUD010000237.1 GCF_014859505.1 Halomonas sp. | reverse complement strand
GCGGGGCGGCCATCCGCGGGGCGGCCATCAGGAAGCAGCATTCGAAGACGAGCTGTCTGTAAAAGCTGTTCGTAAAAACATGGGAGGACGTTGCATTGAACAAACCCGCGATACTGGCCCTGGAAGACGGTAGTGTGTTTCATGGCACGGCGATCGGTGCCGATGGACAGACCAGCGGTGAGGTGGTGTTCAATACGGCGATGACCGGCTACCAGGAGATCCTGACCGATCCCTCCTATACCCGCCAGATCGTCACCTTGACCTACCCCCATATCGGCAACACCGGCGTCAATGCCGAGGACGTCGAGTCCGGCGCCATCGCCGCCGCCGGCCTGGTGATCCGCGATCTGCCGCTTGCGGCCAGCAGCTTTCGCTGCGAGCAGACCCTCTCCGACTACCTCAAGAGCCAGAATGTGCTGGGCATCGCCGAGATCGATACCCGCCGGCTGACCCGCATCCTGCGCGACAAGGGCGCCCAGAACGGCGCGATCCTGGCCGGCGCCGAGGCCGAAGGCGACGATGCCGTCGAGCGCGCCCTGGCCGCCGCCCGTGCCTTCCCGGGCCTGAAGGGGATGGACCTGGCCAGGGTGGTCTCTTGCCAGACCCCCTACGAGTGGGGCGAAGGCGAGTGGGCCCTGGGCGAGGGCTATGCCGATGCCTCCGCGGCAGAGCGCCCCTTCCACGTGGTCGCCTACGATTTCGGGGTGAAGCGCAACATCCTGCGCATGCTCGCCTCCCGCGGCTGCCGCCTCACCGTGGTGCCGGCCCAGACGCCGGCCGCCGAGGTGCTGGCGATGAGCCCGGATGGCGTCTTCCTGGCCAACGGCCCCGGCGACCCCGAGCCCTGCGACTATGCCATCAAGGCGATCGGCGAGATCCTCGAGTCCCAGACTCCGATCTTCGGCATCTGCCTGGGTCACCAGCTGCTGGCGCTGGCCAGCGGGGCGAAGACCGTGAAGATGGGCCACGGCCACCACGGCGCCAACCACCCGGTGCAGGACCTCGACACCGGGCGCGTCATGATCACCAGCCAGAACCACGGCTTCGCCGCCGACGAGGCGAGCCTGCCGGACAACGTGCGCGCCACCCATCGCTCGCTGTTCGACGGCACCCTGCAGGGGATCGAACGCACCGACCGCCCGGCCTTCGGCTTCCAGGGTCACCCGGAAGCGAGCCCCGGCCCGAAGGACGTCGCGCCGCTGTTCGACCGCTTCGTCGAGATGATGAAGGCCCGCAAGGCCTGAGCCTGAGCGCGAAGCGTCAGCCCGAGACACGTCGCCCCTCGTCACCTATTTCTGCGGGAAGCACCATGCCCAAGCGTACCGACATCCAGAGCATCCTGATCATTGGCGCCGGCCCCATCGTCATCGGCCAGGCGTGCGAATTCGACTACTCCGGCGCCCAGGCCTGCAAGGCGCTGCGCGAGGAGGGCTACCGGGTCATCCTGGTGAACTCCAACCCGGCCACCATCATGACCGACCCGGCCATGGCCGATGCCACCTACATCGAGCCGATCACCTGGCAGACGGTGGAGAAGATCATCGAGGCCGAGCGCCCCGACGCCATCCTGCCCACCATGGGCGGCCAGACCGCGCTCAACTGTGCCCTGGACCTGGACAAGCACGGCGTGCTGGCCAGGTACGGTGTGGAGATGATCGGCGCCAACGCCGACGCCATCAACATGGCCGAGGACCGCGACCTCTTCGACCAGGCCATGCGGCGCATCGGCCTGGAGTGCCCCAAGGCCGAGGTGGCCCACAGCATGGAGGAGGCCTGGCGCATCCAGGCGACGCTGGGTTTCCCGGTGATCATTCGTCCCTCCTACACCATGGGCGGTTCCGGCGGCGGCGTGGCCTACAACAAGGAGGAGTTCGAGGAGATCTGTACCCGCGGCTTCGAGCTCTCCAACAACCACGAGCTGCTGATCGACGAGTCGCTGCTGGGGTGGAAGGAGTACGAGATGGAGGTCGTCCGTGATCGGAACGACAACTGCATCATCGTCTGCGCCATCGAGAACTTCGACCCCATGGGCGTGCACACCGGCGACTCCATCACCGTGGCCCCGGCCCAGACGCTGACCGACAAGGAATACCAGATCATGCGCGACGCCTCGTTGGCGGTGCTGCGCG
>NZ_JACUUD010000088.1 GCF_014859505.1 Halomonas sp. | reverse complement strand
TGCATTCCTGCATTCCTGCATTCCTGCATTCCTGCATTCCTGCATTCCTGCATTCTGCCCTCTGTGGACTGCCCGAGGGTCAACCGGTTCCACCCTATCATGAAGTCGCCAGGCATAGCAGGTGGCGCGGTAACCGCGTACCCTCGAGGTGACCTCATTCATTAGCTCTGCCTATTGCTGCCGAGCCACCCGCTGCCCCAAGCCCTATTCTGACCCGAGCCAACGGAACGCCCCATGGACTGGAACCCCGCCGTCATCTGGCTGATCGTCGCCCTGCTGCTGGGCCTTGCCGAGCTCACCACCGGCGGCCTGGTGCTGCTGGCACTGGCTGCCGCCGCGGCCCTGACCGCGGCTCTCGCTGGCCTGGGGCTGTCGCTTCCCTGGCAGCTGCTGGGCATGGGCCTCTTCTCCGGCGTGCTGGTGCCGCTGGCGGTGTGGGTGATCCGCCCGCGCTTCTCGCCCCGCGGCGTGGCCTACGGCACCACCGGTACCGGGGTGGAGAAGGGCCGCATCTACACCGTCCTCAAGCGCGACTTCGACGGCGCCAGCGGCATCAAGATCAACGGCGACTTCTATCGCCTGCGGGTCGCCGCTGACGCCGACGAAAGCAGCGGTGAGACCGACCTGCCACCCGACACACGAGTCATCTTCCAGACCTTCGATGGCACCACCGCCATCGTGCACCTTGCCCATTCGGCGCCGGATTCGCGCGCCCGCCAACACACGGAGTAATTCCGCATGGATCTTCCTGTCAGTCCGGGGCTGATCATCGCCCTGATCGTCGTCGTCATCGGCATCCTGATCATCGCCAAGGGGCTCGTGATCGTCCGCCAGTCGGAGGTGATGGTGATCGAGCGCCTGGGGTCGTTCAACCGCGTGCTGGAGAGCGGCATCAACATCATCGTCCCCTTCATCGACCAACCCCGCGCCATCACCATGATCCGCTACCGCAAGATGGGCGAGGACTATCAGGCCATCACCAGCAGCGAGACGCGCATCGACCGCCGCGAGACGGTGATGGACTTCCCCGGCCAGCCGGTGGTGACCACCGACAACGTCACGGTGAATATCAACGGCGCCCTCTACTACCAGATCATCGACCCCAAACGCGCAGTCTATGAAGTGGAGAACATGAGCCAGGCGGTGGAGGTGCTGGCCAAGACCACCCTGCGCTCAGTGGTCGGCAAGATGGAGCTCGACAAGCTGTTCGAGTCCCGCGCCGAGGTCAACAACGAGATCCAGTCGGCCATGGAAGAAGCCGCCTCCAAGTGGGGGGTCAAGATCTCGCGGGTGGAGGTGCAGGACATCGCCATGCCCGAGGAGGTGGAGTCCGCCATGCGCCTGCAGATGGCGGCCGAACGCAAGCGCCGTGCCACCGTGACCGAGGCCGAGGGCGAGAAGTCCGCCGCCATCGCCATGGCCCAGGGCCAGCGCGAATCGTCGATCCTCAACGCCCAGGGCGACAAGGAGTCGGCCATCCTGCGCGCCCAGGGCGAGCAGGAGTCGATCAAGCTGGTGCTGGGCGCCATCGGCGACAGCGAGGAGAACAAGCGCACCGTGGTGGGCTACCTGCTCGGCCAGAGCTACATCAAGGTGCTGCCGACCATGGCCAAGGACGGCGAGCGTGTCTTCGTGCCCTACGAGTCCTCGGCGCTGCTGGGCTCCATGGGCATGTTCCGCGAGATGGCCGGCTCACCGGAAGACGCCGTGGCCAACCACCTTCAGGCCAGCGGCAACCGCAGCGGCCTGCGCGGCGGCGTGGTGGGCGGAGCGGCCAGCGGCGGCTGAGCCTGCCAAGGCACCTGTCCCCAACGAGACCGGCCCGCCAGATGGCGGGCCGGTCTCGTTGGCAGGCGGAGATTTGTCACCCCAGCTGAAACGGATACACCGAGCCGATACGCAGCAGCGAGGAGAGCTCGTCCAGGGCGACGAGGGTCTCCCGGGCCAGGGCCGGGTCGGCGAGGTCCTCGGGCGCCAGGCGGTCGCGATAGTGACGCTCCACCCAGGCGACCAGTTCGCCGTGCAGGGCCTCATCCAGCAGCACCCTTCCGGACAGCGCCTCGCGCTCCTCGGCCGAGAGCACCACCCTCAGGCGCAGGCAGGCGGGACCGCCGCCGTTGCGCATGCTCTGCTTGACGTCCTTCACCACCACCTCGCCGATGGGGTTGGCCCCGGCCAGCAGGTGGTCCTGAACCGTACGCCACACGCTCTCGTTCTCCTGGCACTCCCCGGGCACCACCAGGGTCATGGAGCCGTCGGGGTTGGAGAGCAGTTGGGAGTTGAAGAGATAGGAGCCCACGGCGTCCGCAAGGCTCACCGCTTCCACGGGCACGCGGACCGGGATCAGCGGCGCGCCCATCCGCTCGCGCAGCGCCTCGAGGGTGCCCGTCTCGTCGAGGAAGGCCATCTCGTGATAGAGCAGCACCGGGCCGTTGCCCACCGCGATGACATCGTTGTGGAAGACCCCGGCGTCGATGGCCTCGGGATGCTGCTGGGCGAACACCGTCTGCGACTCGGCCAGGCCGTGCTGGCGGGCCACCGCCTGGCTCGCCTCCAGGGTCTGGCGCGCCGGGAAGCGCTGCGGGGCGGTCAAGGTCTCGCTGCCCCAGCCGAAGGCCTCGCGGCCGTAGACGAAGAGGTGCACGCCGGCGTCACCGTGGTCACCGGCCAGGCGCGTATGGTTGGCCGCCCCTTCGTCGGAGAAGGCCGGCGTCGCCGGCAGCGCCGGGTGGTGCGCGAAGTGCGCGTCATCGCGGAAGATCGCCTGCAGCACCCGTCCTGTGGTGGCCGGCTCCAGGAAGCGATGGAAGCTCGACTGCAGGTTGGCCGGCGTGAAGTGCACCCGGCCGTCCGGGGCATCCGGGCTCGGCGTCACCGTGGCGGCATTGGCGGTCCACATGCTCGAGGCGGAACACACCGCACGCAGGATCTGCGGCGCCTCGCCGGCGGCCCGGGCCAGCACCCGCTCGTCGCTGCCGGTGAAACCCAGCGCGCGCAGCGCGCCGAGGTCCGGGCGCTGCTGGGGCGGCAGCACCCCCTGGAGATAGCCGGCGTCCAGCAGCGCCTTCATCTTGGCCAGCCCCTGCAGGGCTCCCTCCCGGGGGTTGGCCACCAGGCCGCCGTGGCTCATCGAGGCGACATTGCCCAGCGCCAGGCCCGAGTAATTGTGGGTCGGCCCTACCAGGCCGTCGAAGTTGACCTCGCGATAGTCGCCGCTTCGCGATGCACTCACAGGCTCACCCCCGGTGGCAGCTGGTCAGGCAGGTGCAGGTCCTCGCTCTCCATGGAAGCCACCGGATAGGCGCAGTAATCCGCCGCATAGAAGGCGCTGGGGCGGTGGTTGCCGCTCTCCCCCACCCCGCCGAAGGGCGCGTCGCCGGAGGCACCGGTGGTCTGGCGGTTCCAGTTGACGATCCCGGCGCGGATGCGCAGCAGGAACTCCTCCCAGTCGGCGTGCTCGCCGCCGATCAGCCCGGCGGCCAGCCCGTAGCGGGTGTCGTTGGCCAGCCGGATCGCCTCGTCCCAGTCGCGGTAGCGCTGCACCTTGAGCAGCGGGCCGAAGTGCTCCTCGTCGGGCAGCGCCAGCCCGGTGACGTCGACCAGCCCCGGCGAGAGCAGGCTGGTACCGGTCTCGAGGCGCTCCATGCGCGCCAGCACCGTGCCGCCGAGCTCCTCCAGCGCCGCCTGGGCCACAAGCAGTCCATCGGCGGCCGCCACGCTGACCAGGCCACCATAGAAGGGAGCGGGCTCGCTGAAGGGACCGGCCACCCGCAGCCGCGAGATGGCGTCACTGAGCGCATCGAGGAGGTGATCCCCCACCGGCCCCTCGGGCACGATCAGCCGACGGGCACAGGTGCAGCGCTGGCCGCCCGAGAGGTAGGCCGACTGCAGGATGGTGAGCACCGCGGCGTCCTGGTCGGGCACGTCCTTCACCACCAGCGGGTTGTTGCCGCCCAGTTCCAGCGCCAGGATCTTGTCCAGCCGGTCGGCGAACTGGCGGTGCAGTATCCCCCCCACCCCGGCGCTGCCGGTGAACAGCAGACCGTCGATGCCCGGGTCGGCGGCCAGCGCCTGGCCGACCTCCGCCGCCCCCTGCACCAGGTTGATCACCCCGGCCGGCAGCCCCGACTCCAGCCAGCACTGCAGGGTGAGGTCGGCGGTCAGCGGCGTCTGCTCGCTGGGCTTGAAGACCACGCAGTTGCCGGCCAGCAGCGCCGGCACCATGTGGCCGTTCGGTAGATGGCCGGGGAAGTTGTAAGGGCCGAAGACCGCCATCACGCCGTGGGGACGGTGGCGCAGCACGGCCCGGGTATCGCCCAGGTCGCGCTCCCGCTCGCCGGTGCGCTCCTGGTGGGCGCGGATCGAGATCGCCACCTTGCCGATCATCGAGCCTACCTCGGTACGCGACTCCCACAGCGGCTTGCCGGTCTCGTGAGCGATGGCCGCGGCCAGGTCCTCGCGATGGCGCTCCAGCACCTCCCGGAAACGCTCCACCAGGGCCTGGCGCTCGGCAAGGGGTGTGCGCGCCCAGCCCGGAAAGGCCTCCCGGGCGGCCGTCACGGCGGCCCCCACCTGGTCAGGGCTCGCGGCGCCCCCCTCCCAGAGGCGCTCGCCGGAGACCGGGTCGTGCTTGGTGAAGGTCTTGCCCTCCCCGGCCTGCCAGATGCCGCCCACCAGCAGCTCTCGTGTCGCCTTCATCAGCCTTCCTCCTCGGTATCCAGAATGCGCAGGTCTGCGCCGGATTCCACCTCGAGGCACGCCGCCTCGTCGGGGGAGAGCCTGAGCACGCCCTTCTCATCGGGGCCGCGCCCCACCCAGGCGGCGCGAAAGTCGGCCATCCCGGTGGTGGCGGCCAGCCAGCGCGGTCGCGCGCCCGGCTCGAACGCTGCCGGGACGATCTCGACCCGGCAGCGCTTCGAGAGGCGCACCCCGCGCACATCGTCGATGTAGGCCTCCACAGTGGGGCCACCGTCGAAGATGTCGATGTAGCCCTCCCAGCGCAGACCCTCCTTCTTGAGCATCGCCAGGGCCGGACGTGTCTGCTCGTGGACCCGGCCGATGCAGGCCCGCGCCTCCTCGGAGAGGAAGGGCGTGTAGATCGGGTACTTGGGCATCAGCTCGCCGATGAAGCTCTTCTGCCCCAGTCCCGTCAGCCGGTCGGCCTCGTCGAAATCCAGCGGAAAGAAGTGGCTGCCCAGGCAGTGCCAGAAGGGGCTCCTGCCCCGTTCATCGAAGACGCCGCGCATCTCCGCCAGCACCTTGTCGGGGAAGCGGTCGCGAAACTCCGCCATGAACAGCCAGCGCATCATGGAGAGCAGCGCCCCGTTGCGCTCGTGGCGGCGGTCGCTGCCGCGGTACTGGGGGCGCAGGAAGAGCGAGGCCACCTCGGCATCGCCGGTGTGATCGGAGCACAGGAACAGGCTGTCGATGGTGCGGTGCAGGTCGAGCTGCACCGAGGAGTGGGCCAGGGTGCCCACCCGGTAGTGGTAGAAGGGCGTCTCGCGGCCCACCTCGCCCTCAATGGCGCAGCAGCCGGCCAGGTGGCCAGTGGCCTCGTCCTCCAGCACGAAGAAGTAGTTGCGCCGGTCCGGCGGCACACGCTCCTCGAAGGCGCTCACCGTGGCGGCGATCTTGGCGGCCAGGAACTCGCGGTTGTCGGGCAGCGAGGTGAAGCCCACGCCAGTCTCCCGGGAGAGGGCCTGCAGCTCGTCCAGGTCTCCCTCGGCGATCGGTCGAATGCGCATCACAGCTCTCCCTCGTCATAGCCCGGGTCGCGCTCCTCGGCGCCGCCCTCGCTCATGCCCGGCAGCGCGAGCGGCGCGGCCAGCACCGCGCGCCCCTCCCCCACGCCGAGGCGCTCGGCATGCTCCGGCGAGAGCATCAGCTGGCCGGTGGGCGACAGGGCATAGCGTGCCACCACGCAGCAGAAATCCCCCAGACGCTGATTGGCCACCATGGCCGGCTCGGCGTCCGGCAGGGCGTGGGCCGGGCGAATGCGCACCGGGTGCCAGGCGGCCCGCCGGAAGGACTGCAGCCGCTCGCGCTCGGCCTTGATCACCGGCCCGGCGTCGAAGATGTCCACGTGACGCGAGCGCAGGAAGCCCTCGGCCAGCATCTCGGCCAGCGCCGCTTCGTGGTCGGGATGCTCGCGGCCGATGGCGGCGCGGGCCTGGGGGGTAAGCAGCGGCAGGTAGAGCGGGAACTCCGGCATCACCTCGGCGATGAAGCTCTTCGAACGGATACCGGCCAGGGTATTGATCTCCTGGTAGTCGCGCATGAAGAAGTGACGCCCCACGCTGTTCCAGAAGGGCGACTCTCCGGCCCCGTCCAGGAAGCCCGGAAAGGCCATGGCCAGGATGCCGGCGAAGCGCTCCGGGTACTGGGCGATGAACATCAGCCGCGCACGGCGCAGCAGGCTATCGGCGCTGGTGCCCCGATAGCGGGGCTCCAGCGAATAGGCGCACAGCAGGCTCGCTTCCGAGACCTCGTGGGAGAGCGCCAGGGTCTGCACCTCCCGACGCACGTTGAGCTGCTGGGAAGCGTGGATCAGGGTCTCCTGCCGATAGGTGTAGTAGGCATCCCGGGCACCTGCCTGGGCGCGGATCGTGGCGGTGCCCACCGTCTCGCCGCGCTCCAGGTCCTCGAGCACGAAGGTGTAGTGCTCGTCGCCGGGGAAGGCCACCTCTGCGGCGAAGGCCTGGCGGGAGCGGGCGATACGCTCCTCCAGGCGATCGCGGTGGGCCGGCAGGTTGGTCAGCTGCGGCACGGCCTCACCGGCCAGGCGCTCCAGAGCGGGCAGGTCCGCGGGCACTGCTGGGCGAACGATCAGCATGGCGGGATCTCCGTCGGATGACAGGGCGCCGACGGGGCGGCTCACTGACCGGCCACCAGCCGCGCCACCGCCCTCTCCAGGCGCGCCATGCCCTCGGCGATGTCGGTCTCGGGTATCACCAGGGAGGGCGCCATGCGCAGCACGTTGGGGCCGGCGATCAGCGCCATCAGGCCCTCTTCGATGGCCAACGGCAGGATGTCCTTGGCACGGTCCCGGTAGTCCGGGGCCATCTCGGCACCCATCAGCAGCCCCATACCGCGAATCTCGCGGAACACCCCGTGCTTCTGGTTGATCGCCTCCAGATGCTCACGGAACAGCGCATGGCGGTGCTTCACGCCTGCCAGCACCTCGGGGGTGTCGATGAACTCGACGGCCGCCAGGGCCACGGCAGAGGCCAGGGCGTTGCCGCCGTAGGTGGAGCCGTGGGTGCCGATGGCCATGGCCGGGGCGATACGGTCGGTGGTGAGCATGGCGCCCACCGGGAAGCCGCCGCCCAGCGACTTGGCGCTGGTCAGGATGTCAGGCGTCACGCCGTATTGCATGTAGGCGTAGAGGGAGCCACTGCGCCCAACCCCGGTCTGCACCTCGTCGAAGATCAGCAGGGCATCGTGAGCATCGCACAGGGCGCGCAGCCCCTGCAGGAACTCGGGCGTGGCGGGGATGATGCCGCCCTCGCCCTGCATCGGCTCCACCATCACCGCGCAGGTGTCGTCGTCGATCAGGTCGCGGACGCTGTCGAGGTTGTTGAACTCGCCATGGACGATCCCCCCGGGCACCGGACCGAAGCCCTGGGCGTACTTGGGCTGGCCGCCGACGCTGACGGTGAAGAAGGTGCGGCCGTGGAACGACTGGGTAAAGGAGACGATGCGGTGCTTGTGCTCGCCGTGGTGGTCGTGGGACCAGCGACGCGCCAGCTTGAGGGCCGCCTCGTTGGCCTCGCCGCCGGAGGAGCAGAGGTAGACCTTGTCGGCGAAGGTGCGCTCGACCAGGCTGCGCGCCAGGGCCAGGGCCGGCTCGTTGGTGTAGACGTTGGAGAGGTGCCAGAGCTTGCCCGCCTGCTCGGTGAGCGCCTCGACCAGCGTCGGATGGCAATGGCCCAGGGAGTTCACGGCGATGCCGCCGGCGAAGTCGATGTACTCGCGCCCCTGCTGATCCCACAGCCGGCTCCCCTCCCCGCGCACCGGGATCGCCTGCTGGGGGGCGTAGTTGGGCACCATGTACTGGTCGAAGTCGGCGCGGGTCGGAGTCTGGCTCATGTCGCGGGTCCTTTGCGGGAAGGGGGGATGCGTGGCGGATGCTCCTCCGAGTATAGGGATTCCCCCCGGCGACCGCTTTCATCGATGGGACAGGGAGTTGTGAAAAAGGCTAGGCTGAGGTCGATGCTTCCCTGGAGTCGCCCATGTTCAACACCACCGCCTGGAACCGGCTGCGCTACAGCCTCTACGCGCCGCTCTATGACGCCGTGGCCGACCGCGCCTTCCGTCGGCCACGCCACGCATCGCTTGACCAGGTGACCTGGCAACCCGGGATGCGGGTGCTGCTGGTGGGGGCCGGCACCGGGCTCGACCTGCCCTGGCTGCCCCGCGACGTGGAGATCCACGCCACTGACCTCAGCCCGGCCATGGTGAAGCGGACCGAGCGCCGCGCCGAGGCGCTGGGCATGGACGTCCAGGCCGCGGTGATGGATGCAGAGTCGCTCGGCTTTCCCGCCGATCACTTCGATGTGGTGGTGATGCACCTGATCGTGGCGGTGATGCCCGACCCGGCCCGCGGCCTCGCCGAGGCCCGCCGGGTGCTCAGAAGCGACGGCCAGCTCTGCGTGATGGACAAGTTCCAGGCCGACGATCGCCCCGCGGGCGCCTCCCGCCGCGCCCTCAACGCCCTGACCAGCGCCATCGCCACCGACATCACCCGCCAGGCCCGCCCGCTGCTGGAGGCCGCCGGCTTCACCATCGAGCAGGACACCCCGGTGATGATGGGCACGCTGTTTCGCGCCCTGCTGGCGCGCCCGGCAGGAGCCCGCACCGCCTGACCCCGCTCTGCCCCCTGCCTAAGCACGTGGCCGGGAAACCAGCGACGCCGGCGCGATGGTGAACCAGACGCCGACGATCACCACCAGGCTGGCAACGACCTGCACCGTCAGGATCTGATCCCCCAGCAGCCACCAGGCACCCAGCATGGTGAAGACCGGCAGCAGGTTCAGGTAGACCGCCGCCCGGGTCGGGCCGATCTCGGCCAGGGCGCCGTTGTAGAGCAGCAGCGCCACCACCGAGGGGAAGATGCCCAGGTAGGCGAGCCCGGCCCACTGCCGCGCCGTCAGCCCCGGCACCACCTGCCAGGCGCCCTCGAGCAGGGCGATGGGGGCCAGCGCCAGGTTGGCGATGGCCAGCATCACCAGCAGGCTGCCGTAGCGCGGAAAGCGCGCCATGTGCTCCCTGACCAGGAACGAATATCCCACCCATATCAACACCGCCAGCAGCATGATCAGGTCGCCTGGATTGATCCCGCCCGCCAGCGCCTCGGGCCCCTGGCCGGCCAGGATCACCGCCACGGCACCGGCCAGGGAGAGCGCCACGCCGGCCCACTGCAGGGGCCGAAAGCGCTCTCCCAGGAACAGCACGCTGAGCAGCAGGGTCACCACCGGGATCAGGCTCTCGAGAATGGCCACGTTGGTGGCCGAGGTGTAGCTCAGCGAGGCGTAGATCAGGGCATTGAAGAAGGCCACGCCGGTGAGCGCCAGGCCCAGCAGTGGCCTCCAGTGGCGGCGGAACAACGGCCAGCCCTGACGCGCCTGGTACCACCCCAGCGGCAGCATGATCGCAAGCGCGATGGCCACCCGCCCCAGCGAGACGGTGAAGGGAGGCAGCTCGGCCAGCGCCTTGCCCACCAGGATATTGCCGGAGAAGATCGCCACCACCAACAGCAGGAAGAGATGGGGCCTCAGGGCATGCAGGGTGTGCAGGGAGATCAACTCAGCCGCTCCTCCCGCGGTGTCAGGCCGAAGTGGTTGCGGTAGGCGGTGGAGAAGTGCGCCGCCGAGGAGAAGCCGGTCATCAATGCCACCTCCCCGGCCGGGCGTTCGCCCTCGCGCAGCAGCCGCCGCGCCCGCTGCAGGCGCAGGTCCAGGTAATAGCGGCTGGGCACCGCCTGCAGGTGCTTCTTGAACAGCCGCTCCAGCTGGCGCCGCGAGATCCCCAGGTGCTCGGCCAGCTCGGCGGTGGTCAGCGGCTCCTCGATATTGGTTTCCATCAGCGCCAGCGCCTCAGTCAGGCTCTCGGGGACGGCACCCGACGGCAGGCCGGGCGGCGGATCATCGCCCATGCGCACCCGCTCCTGCACGAAGTGGGCCGAGACCCGCTCGGCAAGCGCGCTGCCGTGCTGGCGCCCGACGAGGGTCATCATCATGTCCAGGGCGGCCGTGCCGCCGCCGCAGGTCAGGCGCTCGCGGTCGATCTCGAACGGCTGCCGGGAGAGCCGGATGCGCGGATGGGCGCGACGCACCGCCTCGAGGTGCTGCCTGGGCACCGTGGCCCGGTAGCCGTCCAGCAGCCCGGCCCGGGCCAGCAGTTCCGCTCCCCCGCCGATCCCCGCGATCGGGCGTCCCGGTATCGCCAGCTCGACCAGCCGCCTCCGCAGGGCCTCGTCTGCCGCCTGGGCACCGGGGGCGCAAACCACCAGCATGTCCAGATCATCGAGAGACTGGGCCAGGGCGCGTTCGGCCAGCAACTGCTGGCCGGAAGCGCTGGCGACCGGCTGCACCGCCGCCCCCAGGGTGACGAGGCGATAGAGGGGCGCCTCGGCGAGCTGGCCGGCCACCGTCAGGGGTTCGGTGGCGCACGCCTGGGCCAGCAGCGAGAAGCCTGGCAGCACCAGCACGCCTACCCACCGACAAGACGACAGAGCAGGCAGGGATGACGGGGGTTCATGCATGGACGGGGCCGGCTCGGAACGGGGCCCTCATCTTACCCAAGCAGGCGGCCGGGCGCTAAGGCCCGGCCGGGAGGGTCGAGGTCGGATGGTCCTGGGGTGCCTACCGGACACTGCCGCTGTAGATCAGCATCGCAGCCACCAGCAGGCCCAGCACCACGATAATGATGGGCAGCAGGCGCTGCATGGTCCTGGGCGGTGGTTTCTTCGCCTCCGGCTGGCCGGCATCCCGCTCGGGGTGGTCGAAGTCCTCGGGCTCAAGCACCTCCTTGAGGTGCTCGCGTTCCTCTTCCGGTGTCTTGCTCTCTCTGGTGTCCATGAGCTCCTCCAGGGTCGGTAAGCCACCACGCCACGAGACCGTCCAGCTGCCCGGACTCGCGCGTCCTTACAGTGTCACGACATCGAATTCCACGTCCGGGTTCACATCGGCCTCGTAGTCGACGTCATCGCGCTCGAAGCCGAACAGCTTCAGGAACTCGTGCTTGTAACCAGCATAGTCGGTGATCGCGAAGAGGTTTTCGGTAGTCACGCGTGGCCACAGTTCCTTGCACGCCTGCTGGACGTCATCGCGCAGCTCCCAGTCGTCCAGGCGCAGGCGGCCGGCCTCGTCGGTGGCCATCTTGCCCTGTCCCTGCGGTGAATAAAGGACCTCGCCGAACAGGCGGTTGAGCTGGTCGATGGTGCCCTCGTGCAGGCCCTTCTCCTTCATCACCTTGTAGACCATGGCGATGTAGAGCGGCATCACCGGGATGGCCGCGCTGGCCTGGGTGACCACCGACTTGAGCACCGCCACGTTGGCGCCGCCGCCGGAGGCCGAGAGGCGCCTGTCGATCTCGCCGGCGGCGCGGTCCAGGTCCTCCTTGGCCTTGCCCAGGGCGCCATGCCAGTAGATCGGCCAGGTGATCTCGGTGCCGATGTAGCTGAAGGCCACGCTGCGTGCGCCGGGGGCCAGCACGCCGGCGCGGTCCAGGGCGTCGATCCACAGCTCCCAGTCCTCGCCGCCCATCACCGCGCGGGTATCCTCGATCTCCTGCTCGGTGGCGGGCTCCACCTCGGCCTCGATGATGGCGTCCTTGTTGGTGTCGATGGCGGTGGCGCGGTAGGTCTCGCCGATCGGCTTCAGGCTGGAGCGCTTGAGCTCACCGGAGTCCGGCAGCTTGCGCACCGGCGAGGCCAGCGAGTAGACCACCAGATCCACCTGGCCCAGATCCTGCTGGATCAGTTCGATGGCCGTCTCGCGGGCCTCGTGGGAGAAGGCATCGCCGTTGATGGACTTGCTGTAGAGCCCCTCCTGCTTGGCGAGGCGGTCGAAGGCGGCACTGTTGTACCAGCCGGCGGTGCCGGGCTTCTTCTCGCTGCCCGGCTTCTCGAAGAACACGCCCAGGGTGTCGGCACCGTAGCCGAAGGCCGCGGTGATGCGGGCCGCCAGGCCATAGCCGCTGGAGGCCCCGATCACCAGCACCTTCTTCGGCCCGCGGGCCTTGTCCAGGCCGCGAGCGCGGGTCGCCTCGATCTGCTCGAGCACGTTCTTCTCGCAGCCGACGGGGTGGGTGGTGGTGCAGATGAAACCGCGTACCTTGGGCTTGATGATCACGTCAGACCTCGCTGTTGGTCGTTGTCGGGCCGGCATGCGGCCGTCCCGCTGTCATGGAGTGGCAATCGCCCTATTCTAGCGGCCGCGCCGGGCGCTGTCCGCCCTTGAGCCCGCCACCCGCCTGGGGCAGGATGCACCTCCGGGCGCAATGCCACGAGGAGGATCCCGATGAATGCACAGACCCTGGTCGATGAACGCGGCGAACTGTGGCTGGCGCTGGCCCCGCTGTGGCTGGAGCGCGAGCCCGGCGAGCGCGACTACGCGCACATGATCGAGGTGATCGAGCGCCACGACATGACACTGAAGGAACTGGAGTGGATCTTCCGCCTGGAGCTCGCCCCGGTGCTGGGGCGCCAGCAGATGTCGATGGTCGGCGAATGGCGCCGCTTCGATGACTACGCGCTGATGAAGCAGCTGGTGGCCCACAACCTGCGCCTCACCGGCTGGCGCCGCAAGAGCTGGATGCTCTTCTCGGGCCTGACCACCATGATGACGAGGCATCGCTGGAATGAGCTGATCGCACGACTGATGGTGGAAAGGGGCGAGACACCCCCATGATGACCCG
>NZ_JACUUD010000087.1 GCF_014859505.1 Halomonas sp. | reverse complement strand
CGATGTTGTGGTCGCGAAATACCCGGGTGGCGCCGGGCAGGGTCAGGGCGGTGCGACCGACGGTCTGTTCGATCAGGCTCATGGTGACGTCCTCCTGGGGTGGGTAAAACGCTTCAGTTCAGGTGGCAGACGGCGCCCGGGGCAACGACGACGGATTCAGGCGGCGTCGAGGGGGCGCGAGGGGCCGAAGTGCTCGTGGTGGCGGCGCTCGGCCGGCACGCCCAGCTCGGCCAGGGCCCGGTCGACGGCGCTCATGAAGCCCTGGGGGCCCACGGTGTAGCAGCGTGCGTCCTCCGGCAGCAGCCTGGCCAGCAGCGCGCGATCGATGCGGCCCACATGGTCGGCCGCCTCGCCGCGCTCGTGGACGGTCACCGTGTGCAGCCGTTCCGGGTGGGCCTCGGCCAGGGCCGCGACCTCGTCGCGGAAGGCGTGGTGCTCGGCATCCAGGGCGGCGTGCAGGTAGACCACGCGGCGCCCCTGGGCCAGCGCCTGGCGGGCCAGGGGCAGCATCGGCGTCTGGCCGACCCCGCCGGAGGCCAGCAGCAGCGGCTCGTCACCCTCGGCCAGGGTCAGGTCGCCGGCCGGCGGCAGCAGCTCCAGCGTGTCGCCGAGTGCCATGGCGTCGTGCAGGTGGCGGCTGGCGCGTCCCTGGGGCTCGCGCTTGATGGAAATCCGGTAGGTGCGGCCGTTGGGCACAGCGGAGAGACTGTAGTGGCGATAGATCGGCTCGCCGTCGAGGGTGAGCTGGACGCCGATGTACTGGCCGGGGGCATGCTCGGCCACCGGTCCGCCGTCCGCGGGCGCCAGCACGAAGGAGCGGATCATGGCGCTTTCCTGCCGGGTCTCGGCGATGCGGAAGGTGCGGGTGCCGCGCCAGCCGCCGGGGCGCTGCTCGAACTCCCGATAGCGGTCCTCCTCCAGCTCGATCAGCAGGCCGGCCAGCTCCTCGTAGAGGCCGCTCCAGGCGGCGGCGACTTCCGGCGTCACGGCGTCGCCCAGCACCTCGCCGATGGCCGCCATCAGGCATTCGCCGACGATGGGGTAGTGCTCGGGGCGGATGTCCAGGGAGACGTGCTTGCTGACCACCGTGGCCAGGGTCTCGCGCACCTTCTCGCGGTCCTGGCGCAGCTGCACGTAGGCCAGCACGGCGCCGGCCAGGGCTCTCGGCTGGCCGCCATCGACCTGGTGGGCCTCGTTGAACAGCGGCTTCACCTCGGGGTAGCGCTCGAACATCAGCGGGTAGAAGCGCCGGGTGATGGCATCGAGGTGCTCGGCGACGGTGGGGGCGGTGGCTGCGATCAGGGCTTCCTGGGCAGGGGTCAGCATGGCTGGCTCCTCTTTTTAGTAGTCGTTCGTCGGGGGGTGTTTTTTAAGATGCATGTAAAATACATCTTAAAAGTGTCACTGTCATGGGGCGAATTGTCGCCCCCCCGGGAAAAGGAGAAGGTGCGCTCGGAAACGGGCCGGGCCATGGCTGGCCCGCCCCGTGGGTGGTGCGAGTCCGCTATCGGCTCACAGCCCGATGCGATGGGCCCGGTGGGTGAAGAAGATGCCGCTGGGCGACTCCGCCGGCAGGCGGGCCAGCTCCTCGAAGGTGCGGGTGTCGTAGACGACCACGTGGCCGCTGTCCCGGGCGGAGATCCAGATGTGCTCGCCGCGGGGGGTGAACTCCTTGTGCAGGATCGACTCGCCGGGGGAGAGCGTCTCGATCACCTCAAGGGTGCGGGTATCGATCACCTGGACGCGGTCGTTGTTCGGGTGGGCGAAGGTGACCCACACCTGCCGCTCGTCGGGGCGGCTCATCACGAAGATCGGCTGGCCGTGCACCTCGATGCGCTCGGTGAGCGACCAGTCGCGGGTGTCGGCCACCAGCACCTCGTTGCGGCCCACGGCGGGGAAGAAGGCCTGGTCGCCGGCCATGGCCCAGCCCTCCAGGTGCGGCATCTTGTAGACCGGCAGACGCTCCTCGCCGCGGCCATAGTCGGGCAGGATGCGCTGCACGCCCTTCTCCGGGTGCCACAGGTCGAGCAGCGCCATGCCGTCCTCGCCGAACAGGCCGGCGATGTAGTAGCGCCCGTTGGCGGTGATCAGGGCGTCGTAGGGCATGCTGCCCACGTCGCGATAGCGGGTCACCTCGGGTTCCTCGGTGGACATGTCCAGGGTCCAGATCTCGCCGGCCTCGAACAGGCTGAAGACGAACATGTTGCCCGGCACGTCCACCACGCCCACCACCTTGGCCTGATCGGTGGTGCCGTCGGGTTTCTCGTAGGTGGCCGGCACATCGACGACCAGCTCCATGGTCTCGACGTCGAACACCTTCACGCCGCCCGGCTCGTAGTTGCCCACCGCCACGAAGCGGCCGTCCTGGGAGATGGCGCCGCCGATGCTGTTGCCGCCCTGGATGATGCGGCCGTCGATCTCGCCGGTGAGCAGGTCGAGCCGGGTCAGACCGCCGTCGCGGCCGAAGACGAAGGCGTGGCGGGCATCGCGGGTGAACTTCACCGAGGCGTGGGAGAGGTCGCCGAAGCCCTCGATGTGCCTGAGTACCCGCTTGTGGGTGGTATCGACCAGCGCCACGCTGCCGGTGGCGCGCTCGATCACCACGCCCAGATCGCCGGTGCCGCGCAGTTCCACGGCGGGCTCGGCCAGGGCGGGGCCGGCGGCCAGCAGCGACAGGGCGCCGGCGGCCAGCAGGGACTTGAAGGGGCGGTGCAACGGCATGGCGGTCTCCTCGGGGGATCAGTCGTCCAGAGTCTTCAGGCGGTTGTCGGTCTGCAGGTGCTCGGCGATCCAGCGCGCCTCCTCCTCGCTGAGCAGCGCCTCCCAGCCGGGCATGGCGGTACCGGGGATGCCGTGGCGGATGATGTGCGTCAGCGCCTCGGGGCTCAGCGTCTGCATGCGGTCCCGGGGCAGGGCGGGGCCCAGGCCGCCGCGCAGGGTCATGCCGTGGCAGGAGCCGCAGTCCTGGTAGAGCAGGGTCTCCAGGCGCTCGGGGTTCGGGGCGCCGGTGTCCCGGCTCTCCGCCTGGGCCACCTGGGGCAGCAGCCAGGCCAGGCCGACTAGCAGCAGGGGAAGGGCTCTCTTGGGCATGTCGGGGCTCGCAGGAGGTGGGGTGACGGATACCCGAGTCTCGCCGTCAGGGCGTCGCTCTGCGTTGATGAATATCAAGCCGCGGGCCGGTTGCGAAGGGGATCGGGTCATAAAAGGGCATTCCGCATGCCTCTTTTGACTTGCGTCAACCACCGCGGAGTTCTCCGCTTGCGGGGTTCGGCCTGCAGGTAAGATGCTCGAGAAAGGCATCTTAAAGCGCCACAAGGAGCGCCCCATGGTCACACTCGACGCCCTGGACCGCCAACTGATCGACGCCTACCAGCGCGGCCTGCCGGTCTGCGAGCGGCCCTTTGCCGCCATGGCGGCGCGCCTGGGCAGCAGCGAGGCGGAGGTGCTCGAGCGCCTGGCGCGCCTGGCACGCCTCGAGGTGCTCAGCCGAGTGGGGCCGGTGTTCGACCACGCCCGGGCCGGCGCCAGCCTGCTGGCCGCCGTGGCGGCTCCCGGGGCGGAGCGCGATGCCGTGGCGGAGGCGATCAACCGCGCCCCGGGCGTCAACCACAACTACCTGCGCGAGCACGATTTCAACCTCTGGTTCGTGATGACCGCGCCGGACGAGGAAGTCCTCGAGGCCCGACTCGATGCCCTGGAGGCGGAGCTCGAGCGCGAGATCCTGCGCCTGCCCATGCTCGAGGGGTTCCATATCGACCTCGGCTTCCCGATCCCCTGGCATGAACTGGAGGCGCCATGAACGCCCGACAGCCGGCTCCCGCCTGCGCAGAGCCCCTCGCCGAGCGCCGCCTGCGCGCCCTGGTCGAGCAGGGGCTGCCGCTGGTGCCGCGTCCCTGGCAGGCGCTGGCCGAGCGATGCGGCCTGAGCGAAGCGGAGGTGATGGCCTGCGTGCGCCGCTGGCAGGCCGAGGGGCTGGTCAAGCGCCTCGGCCTGGTGGTGCGCCACCGCGCCCTGGGCATCACCGCCAACGCCATGGTGGTGTGGGACGTGCCCGACGCCGAGGTGGCCGAGCTGGGCCGACGCCTGGCCGCCGAGCCCGTCGTCACCCTCTGCTACCGCCGGCCGCGGCGCCTGCCCGACTGGCCCTACAACCTGTTCTGCATGATCCACGGCACGCGTCGCGAGCGCGTGCTGGGCGCCCTCGACGAGATCGTCGAGCGCCAGGCGCTGCAGGCCATCCCCCACCGCGTGCTGTTCAGCCTCAAGGCCTACCGCCAGCACGGCGGCCGCTATACCGCCGAGGAGCGCCCATGACCGCCATGCCCGCCACCGCTACACACCAGCCCGCCACCGCTGGGCCGGCCGCCGAGCTGGACGCCGCCGACCGGCGTCTGATCAACCGCCTGCAGGATGGCCTGCCGCTGGTGGCGGCGCCCTATGCCGCCGTGGCCGCGGAGCTCGACCTCTCCGAGGGCGAGCTGCTCTACCGCCTGGAGCGACTGCTGGAGGCGGGGGTGCTCAGCCGCTTCGGCCCCATGTACCACGCCGAGCGCCTCGGCGGCGGCCTGACCCTGGCCG
The DNA here is from genome assembly GCF_014859505.1 of Halomonas sp. Taxonomy (GTDB): domain Bacteria; phylum Pseudomonadota; class Gammaproteobacteria; order Pseudomonadales; family Halomonadaceae; genus Halomonas. Next base: position 8,608 of record NZ_JACUUD010000087.1, on the reverse strand, counting down.
CCCTGGCGGTCCCGGAGCGGGACTTCGAGGCGGTCGTCGACGCGGTCAATGCCTTTCCCGAGGTGGCCCACAACTACCGCCGCGAGCACGCGCTCAACATGTGGTTCGTGCTGGCGACCGAGACGCCGGAGCGCATCCAGGAAGTGATCGCCGAGATCGAGGCGGCGACCGGCCTGCCCGTCTTCAACATGCCCAAGGAGGAGGAGTTCCATGTCCGTCTCCACCTGCCCGTCTGAGTCGCCCTCGCTGCTCGACGCCACCGATCGCGCCATCGTGCTGGCCACCCAGGCCGGCCTGCCCCTGGTGCCCGACCCCTGGGGGGCGGTGGGCCGCCCGCTCGGACTCGGCGCCGAGGAGGTGCGCGCTCGCCTGGCCCGCATGCAGGAGGTGGGCATCGTGCGCCGCATCGCGGCGGTGCCCAACCATTACCGGCTCGGCTACGTGGCCAACGGCATGACGGTGTGGGACGTGGACGACGCCCGGATCGTCCGCCTCGGCCGCGAGGTGGCGACCCTGCCCGGGGTCAGCCACTGCTACCGCCGCCCGCGCCACCTTCCCGACTGGCCCTACAACCTCTTTGCCATGCTCCACGGCCACACCCGGGAGGAGGTCGAACGCCAGGCCGAGGCGCTGCGCGCGCTGCTCGGCGAGGCCTGCCGCGACCACCGCATCCTCTACAGCTCCCGCATTCTCAAGAAGACCGGCCTGCGACTGGCCGGCCGACCCGGTGCCGGGCGAAAGCCCGAGCCCAGGAGGTAAGCCATGTTTCGCGTCACCCGCTATATCAAGAGCCTGATGGAGCCGACCCCCATCCCTCCCGCCCGCAAGCCGCCGGGGCCGGTGGTGATCTGGAACCTGATCCGACGCTGCAACCTCACCTGCAAGCACTGCTACACCACCTCGGCCGACATCGACTTCGCCGGCGAGCTCTCCAGCGCCGAGGCCCACGCCGTGCTCGACGACCTCAAGGAGTTCCGGGTGCCGGCGCTGATCCTCTCCGGCGGCGAGCCGCTGATGCGCCCGGACATCTTCGAGCTTTCGCGGCGCGCCCGGGAGCTGGGCATCTATACCGGGCTCTCCACCAACGGCACCCTGATCGACGAGTCCAACATCGACCAGATCGCCGCCATCGGCTACGACTACGTGGGCATCAGCATCGACGGCCTGGAGGCCACCCACGACGTCATCCGCCAGCGCCAGGGTGCCTTCCGCGAGTCCATGCACGCCGTGAAACTGTGCAAGGAGCGCGGCATCAAGGTGGGGCTGCGCTTCACCCTGACCCGTGAGAACTATGAGCAGCTCGGCGACATCCTGGCGCTGATCGAGGAGCACGACGTCGACAAGTTCTACCTCTCGCACCTCAACTACGGCGGCCGCGGCCGGCGCCACAGCAGGCAGGACGCCTGGTACCGCATGACCCGCGATGCCATGACCCGGCTCTTCGACCACTGCCGCGCCGAGCTCGAGCGCGGCGTGGAGCGTGAGTACGTCACCGGCAACAACGACGCCGACGGTCCCTTCCTGCTGATGTGGGCCCGGGAGCACTTCCCCGACCAGGCCGACGCCCTGCGCCAGCGGCTGGTCAACTGGGGCGGCAACGCCTCGGGCGAGCATATCGCCAACATCGACAACCTCGGCAACGTCCACCCGGATACCTTCTGGTGGGACCACGACCTTGGCAACGTCCGGGAGCGGCCCTTCTCCGAGATCTGGCGCGACACCAGCGACCCCCTGATGGTGGGCTTCCGCCAGCGGCCGCGGCCGCTCAAGGGGCGCTGCGCGGAGTGTCGTATCCTCGACATCTGCAACGGCAATACCCGGGTGCGGGCCTGGAAGGTGACCGGCGACCCCTGGGAAGAGGATCCCGGCTGCTACCTCACCAACGAGGAGATCGGCGCCAGTGCCGACGGCGAGCGGCGGGTGTCGGCACCCTACGAGGCCATCCAGGCCACCGAGCTCTGAACGTCGAGCGAGAATTCAGACCGTGATGCTCCGGGAGAGCGAGCCATGACAGCATTCCGACACAACCAGACCTGCCACTTCGGCCTCGACGAGGCGCCGCTGGCGCCGGGCGAGGTCGCCATCGTGGGCGCCGGCCCGGGCGACCCCGGCCTCCTGACCCTGCGTGCCCTGTCGCTGCTGCAGCAGGCCGACTGCCTGGTGTTCGATCGGCTGGTCTCCGCCGAGATCCTCGCCATGGCCAGGCCCGAGGCGCGCCGCTACTACGTGGGCAAGGCCTCGCGCTGCCACGCCCTGACCCAGGAGGAGACCAACGCCCTGCTGGTGCGCCTGGCCGGTGAGGGCCAGCGGGTGCTGCGCCTCAAGGGCGGCGACCCCTATATCTTCGGCCGCGGCGGCGAGGAGGCCGAGTACCTGATCGAGCACGGCATCGGCTTCCGGGTGGTGCCGGGCATCACCTCGGCCTCGGGCTGCTCCAGCTACGCCGGCTTTCCGCTGACCCATCGCGACTTCGCCCAGAGCGTCACCTTCGTCACCGGCCACTGCAAGGGCGACCGTGACCTGGCCCTCGACTGGGCGGCCCTGGCGGTGCCCCATCACACCACGGTGTTCTACATGGGCCTGGCCAACGCCGAGCTGATCTGCCGCGAGCTGCAGCGCCACGGCATGCCCGCCGAGACCCCGGTGGCCCTGGTGGAGCGCGGCACGACCCCGGAGCAGCGCCATGTGCTGGCGACCCTGGGCGATCTGGTCGAGGTGATCGAACGCGAGGCCTTCCGGCCGCCGACCCTGATCGTGGTGGGCGAGGTGGTCCGCCTGGCCGAGACCCTGGCGCCCGCCATGACCCGCCTGGCCCGCGAGCCCGTCGACGCCATCGATTCCCTGGCGCGCGGGATGGGGAGGGTGGCGCTGTGAGACACGCCGTGACGATTCTGCGCACCCTGCTGCTGGGCGGCCTGCTGGCCGTCCCCGCCCTGTCGGCCCTGGCCGACACGCCCGATGCCAACGTGCTCTACAACCATCACTGCGCGATCTGCCACGGCGTCAGCCGGCTGGGCGGCATCGGCCCGGCGCTGCTCCCCGACAACCTCTTGCGGCTCAAAGCCGACGAGGCGATCTCGGTGATTCGGGACGGCCGCCCGGCCACCCAGATGCCCGCCTACCGCGAACTGCTCTCGGAGGAGGAGGTCGCGGCCCTGGCCGAGTGGATCTTCACGCCGCCGGAGCACGAGCCCCGCTGGGAGGAGGCCGATATCCTCGCCAGCCACGAGCTTTCCCACCCCTACGGCAGCCTGCCCGACGCCCCGGTGTTCGAGGTCGAGGACCTCAAGAACCTCTTCCTGGTGGTGGAGATCGGCGACCACCACGTCAGCCTGCTGGACGGCGACACCTTCGAGCGCATCACCCGCTTCCCCAGCCGCTATGCGCTGCACGGCGGACCCAAGTACAGCCCGGATGGCCGCTACGTCTACTTCGGCTCCCGGGACGGCTGGGTGACCAAGTACGACATCTACAACCTGGCGGTGACCGCCGAGGTGCGCGCCGGCATCAACATGCGCAACATCGCCGTCTCGCCGATGGCCGCTACGTGCTGGCGGGCAACTACCTGCCCCACAGCCTGGTGCTGCTCGATGCCCGCGACCTCGAGCTGATCGCGGTGATCCCGGTGGAGGGCCTCCATGGCGAGTCCTCGCGGGTCAGCGCCGTCTATACCGCCCCGCCCCGCAACAGCTTCGTGGCGGCCCTGCGCGACATTCCCGAGGTGTGGGAGATCCGCTGGCCAGAGGAGCGCGCCGAGGGCGACGAGGCCATCGTCGGCGACTTCGCCCTGCACCGCATGGAGGCCCCCGACTACCTGGACGACTTCTTCTTCGACCAGGAGTACCGCTACATCGTGGGGGCGGCCCGCGGCGGCCAGGGCGGCCAGGTCTTCGACATGGACGAGGAGCGCAAGGTGGCCGACCTTCCCCTGGAGGGCATGCCGCACCTGGGCGCCGGCATCACCTGGGAGCTGGACGGCCGCCGGGTGATGGCGATTCCCCACATCGACAAGGGGCAGGTCTCGGTGTTCGACATGAGCGACTGGTCCCTGATCACCCATATCGAGACCGATGGTCCCGGCTTCTTCATGCGCAGCCACGAGAACTCCCCCTACGCCTGGGTTGACGTCTTCTTCGGCCCCCACCATGACCGTATCCACGTCATCGACAAGCAGTCGCTGGAGATCGTCGAGACGCTGATCCCGGAACCGGGCAAGACCGCCGCCCACGTGGAGTTCGACCGCCGCGGCGAGACCCTGCTGCTGAGCATCTGGGACGACGACGGCTACCTGCTGTGGCTCGACGCCACTACCCTGGAGGGGCTGGGCCGCATGCCCATGAAGCGCCCCTCCGGCAAGTACAATGTCTGGAACAAGACCCAGTACGAGGAGGGCACCAGCCATTGATCGGTCAGGATAAGAAGCATTCTTGATACCTGTCATGGCCCCGGAGCCTCCGAGCCAGGCACAATGGGTCAGATCCAAGTGCAACCCTCGGGACAGCTGCCATGACGTCACCCCAACCCGAGCCGGCCGGCATCCCCGTCGCCCGGCTCGCCTTCCGCCCCTTCTTCCTGCTGGCCTCGCTGTTCAGCGTGCTGGCCATGGTGGTGTGGTTCGCCTTCTGGCACGGCGATATCCTGCTGCGCCCCCACGGCGGGCTGATGTGGTGGCACCAGCACGAGATGATCTTCGGCTTCGGTGCCGCCGTGGTGGTGGGTTTCCTGCTCACCGCGGTGCAGAACTGGACCGGTCGGCGCAGCCTGCATGGCTGGCCACTGCTGGGGCTGGTCGGCGTCTGGCTCCTCGCCCGCCTGCTGATCGCCTTCCCCATGGGGTTGCCCTCCGGGCTGCTGATGGCCATCGACCTGGCCTTCCTGCTCCTGTCGGCACTGGCCATGGGCCGTCTGGTGGTCGATGCGCGCCAGTGGCACAACCTGATCTTCGTGCCGCTCCTCCTGCTGATGGCGGTAGCCAACCTGGCCATGCATCTTGGGGTGATGCGCGGCCAGCTGCCGCCGATCCGCGAGGGCGGCTACCTGGGGGTGCTGCTGATCGCTACCCTGATGGTGCTGCTGGGCGGTCGGGTCATTCCCTTCTTCACCTCACTCAAGCTGGGGCGTCCAAAGCCTGCCGCCTGGCCGATGCTCGAGCGCCTCTCGTTGTGGTCCATCTACGCGGTGGTGCTGCTGCAACTGGCGGTGGTGCTGGGCACCGAGCTGCCGGCGGGCCTGCTGGGCTGGGTAATGCTGGTGGCGGCTGCCGCCAACGCCGTGCGTCTGGCACGCTGGGAGGGGTGGCGCGCCCTGCACGAGCCGCTGTTGTGGGGGCTGCACCTGAGCTACGCCTTCATCGTGGTGGGGCTGGTGATGTGGGCCCTGGCCCAGACCGGGGTGTTCCGGGTCGAGCTGGCGCTGCATGCCCTGGCCATCGGCGGCATCGCCTCCATGATGCTGGCGATGATGTCCCGGGTGGCGCTGGGCCATACCGGCCGCGAGATCCGCACCCTGCCCGGCATCGGCGTGGCGCTGGTGCTGATGTTCGCCGGCGCCCTGCTGCGCTCGCCGGTGCTGGCGATGTTTCCCCAGATCACCCACTGGACCTACAACCTCAGCATCGTCTTCTGGTGCATCGCCTACCTGATCTTCCTGTTCCACTACACGCTGCCGCTGCTGACTACTCGTGCGGACGGCAAGGACGGCTAGGCTTCCAGCGAGGTTCGAGATGATCGAGCACTACTTCCTGATCAAGCACCTGCATATCACCACCGCGACCCTGAGCCTGCTGTTCTTCATGGTGCGGGCCTGGTGGTCGGTGCGCGAGTCGCCCTGGCTCAAGCGCCGCTGGGTGAGGGTGCTGCCCCATGTCAACGACACCCTGCTGCTGAGCCTGGGCGTGCTGCTGATGGTGATGCTCGGGATGTGGCCCCAGCACCACCCCTGGCTGGCCGCCAAGCTGATCGCCCTGCTGCTCTACATCGGCCTGGGCACCCTGGCGATCAAGCGCGGGCGCAGCCCCGCGGTGCGCGGGGTCGCGGCCCTGGCGGCGGTGGTCACCTTCGCCTACATGCTGGGGGCGGCGATCCGCCATGATCCGCTCTCCTGGCTGGCGGCTGGCTCAGGCGCGGCATGACGCGGAGCGTCGAGGCTCCCTATACTGGGGCGGAGTGTCCGATAACCACCGACAAGGAGTGACTTCATGAACCCGCAGGATCTTCCCTCCGGCGCCGGCAAGGTCGCCGAGCAGTTTCCCGAGGTGTGGGACGCCTATGCCGCCCTGGGCAAGGCGTGCGCCGAGGCGGGCCCCCTGGATGCCCGTACCCGCCGCCTGGTCAAGCTGGCGCTGGCCGTGGGTGCGCGCTCCGAGGGGGCGGTGCACTCCCATGCTCGCCGCGGCCTGGAGGAGGGTGAGTCTCCCGAGGCGCTGAAGCAGGTGGCCATGCTGGCGATCCCGACCCTGGGCCTGCCCACCGGCGTGGCCGCCCTGACCTGGATCGAGGATCTTACCGAGAAGTGATCCCCTGGCCGGCAGTGCGCTGCCGGCCCTGCCTATCCCGCCGCGTCTGGCAAGGCTTGCCAAAGTGATTCGGCCCTCTTCCTATTGACCCTCGTCAAAGTCATGGACGCACCCTCGCTGCTACTCTTTAACATGCATAGAGAATGCATATTAAGGGGGCGGAGGCGGTCGGCACCAACGGTCGTCTTCCACAAGAAGACAGACTAGCAAGGGGGTATGGTCCATGACCGAAGGCCTGACAAAGGCAGCGGCCCGCAACATCTTCTATGGCGGGTCGCTGTTCTTCTTCCTGGTGTTTGCCGCGCTGACGGCTCACAGCCACTACTACATCGTCAACACCTCGACCCAGCCGCTCACGGACTCCGTGCGGCAGGGGAAGCACGTCTGGGAGCAGCACAACTGCATCAACTGTCACACCATCCTCGGTGAAGGCTCCTACTTCGCGCCGGAGATCGGCAACGTCTGGACTCGCTACGGCGGCCACCAGAATCCCGAGGGCGCCCGCATGGCATTGGCGGCCTGGATGCGCGCCCAGCCCACCGGTGCACCGGGTCGTCGCCAGATGCCCTACTTCGAGATCAACGACGAGGAGATGCAGTCCCTGATCGACTTCTTCGAGTGGACCGACGCCATCGACACCCAGGGCTGGCCGCCTCATCCGGCCGGTTGATCCGGACCCCATGAACCTACCGGATTCCCGAACCCAGGAGAGCCGCACCGATGAAATATGAAACGCAGAAGGTGGCCCTGCCATTCTTCATGGTCGCGATGGCGCTGTTCGCGCTGCAGATCGTCTTCGGTCTCGCCGCCGCCGCCGCTTATGTCTGGCCTCACTTCATGTCCGAGGCCATGCCCTTCAACATCACCCGTACCAGCCACACCAACCTGCTGATCGTCTGGCTGCTGATCGGCTTCATGGGCTGCACCTACTACCTGATGCCCGAGGAGGCCGAGAACGAGATCTACAGCCCCAATCTTGCCTACCTGCAGTTGGGCCTGTTTGCCATCGCCGGCGCCGGCGCCCTGATCAGCTACCAGTTCGGTATCCACGAGGGGCGCCACTACCTCGAGCAGCCGCTCTGGTCGAAGCTCCTGATCACGATCTCGTTCCTGATGTTCCTGTTCAATACCAGCCTGACCCTGCTCAAGGGGCGCAAGACGGCCATCAACATGGTGCTGATGCTGGGCCTCTGGCTGGCCGCGGTATTCTGGCTCTTCGCCTTCTACAACCCCGATAACCTGGCGCTGGACAAGCTGTGGTGGTGGTGGATCGTCCACATCTGGGTGGAAGGCGTATGGGAGCTGATCATGGCCTCCCTGCTCGGCTACCTGCTGATCAAGATGACCGGGGTCGACCGCGAGATCATCGAGAAGTGGCTCTACGTCATCGTCGGCCTGGCGCTCTTCTCCGGCCTGCTGGGTACCGGTCACCACTACTACTGGATCGGCACTCCGGGCTACTGGCAGCCCATCGGCAGCATCTTCTCCACCCTGGAGGTGATCCCCTTCTTCGCCATGGTGGTGTTCGCCTTCTACATGTTCTGGAAGGGCAACCGCAACCATCCCAACAAGGCCGCCATGCTGTGGACCATGGGCAGCGCCGCCGTGGCCTTCTTCGGCGCCGGCGTATGGGGCTTCATGCACACCCTGTCGTGGATCAACTACTACACCCACGGCACCCAGATCACCGCGGCCCACGGCCACCTGGCCTTCTATGGCGCCTATGTGATGCTGGTGCTGGGCGTCATCACCTACGCCATGCCGCAACTGCGCCGCGTGCAGCCCTACAACCAGGTGCTCAACATGTGGTCCTTCTGGATCATGACCTCTGCCATGTGGTTCATGACCTTCACCCTGACCTTCGCGGGCGTCGTCCAGACCCACCTGCAGCGGGTGCTGGGCATGAACTTCATGCAGATCCAGGATCAGCTCGATCTGTTCTACGTGTTCCGCTTCGGCACCGGCATCTTCGTCGGCCTCGCCGCGGTGATGTTCATCTACTCGGTCTTCGGACCGGCGCGCGAGCAGGTGCCTGCCACCAGCAAGCCGCTGGCCGCCACCGAGTAATGCCCACGGCGGGCCGCGACCCCCGGA
>NZ_JACUUD010000086.1 GCF_014859505.1 Halomonas sp. | reverse complement strand
AGCGCCGAGCGCCCCCTGTGATTCGCCGGTGGCGCCTTGCACCTTTCTGGTCTGTCCGTCCGTGCGTCTGCACCCGCGAGGTGCGTGGCGGCTCACCCTGGTGCACCGCGAGAGGGCGAGGGAGCCGCTGACCTGGCCTCGTGATCTATTTCAACTTGCTGAATATCTAGAGAAAAATATTTCATTCCCCATTCTGGTACGCCCCTTGCTAAAAGCTGGTCAGACCCGCTGGACCACGAGCCGCCCATGACCGTTTTCGAGACCTCCCTGGATGCCACGCCGCCGATGGTCGCTTCTTCACCTGCCACCCCGCCGCCGGCATCTGGCCACCGCTTCGATGCGGAGCGGCGCTGGGAAGCGTCGCTTTCGCTGGGATTCTCCGCCCGGGATGGCGCCACGCGGCTGACTCGGGCCCGCCACCGCGGGCCGCTGCGCGTCCAGCGCCCCTTCCATCCGGAAGGGCCCCGGGGCGCTTGCCACGTCTACCTGCTCCATCCTCCCGGTGGCCTGGTCAGCGGCGATGCCCTGCAGATCTCGGTCCGGGTCGAGGAGGGCGCCCATGCGCTGCTGACCACGCCGGCCGCCAACAAGCTCTACCGTGCCGACAGCCACGGGGTGGCCTGGCAGCAGCAGACTGACCTGTGCGTGGCGGACGGCGGCGTGCTGGAGTGGCTGCCCCAGGAGACCATCGCCTTCGATGGCTCCCGGGGGGAGCAGGCCACCGTCATCGAGCTGGCCGGCAGCGCCCGCTGCCTGGGCTGGGAGGTGCTGGCCCTGGGGCGCCCGGCAAGCCGGCTGCCCTATCGCTCGGGGCGCATCGAGCAGCGCTTCCGACTCACCCGCGACGGCAAGCCGCTGTGGCTGGAGCGCCAGCCGCTGGACCCCGCCCACCCGCGCTTCACGGGGCGCTGGGGGCAGGGGGGCGCCACCGTCCAGGCGACCCTCTGGGCGGTGGGGCTCGATGACGAGGGCGAGGCCATCGAGGCGCTGCGCGACGCGCTTCCTATCTCGCCGCGCTGGGCGGTGACCGCCCGCCACGGCGTGCTGCTGCTGCGCTACCTGGGCGATGAACGCCGCGAGGCCTGGACGCTCTGCGAGGCCGCCTGGCGAGTGCTGCGCCCGCGGCTGCTGGGCCTTGAGGCTCACATCCCACGCATCTGGCTGACCTGACCACTCACCTTCGACGGAGACGACGCCATGGAACTGACCCCCCGCGACAAGGACAAGCTGCTGCTCTTCATGGCGGCCCAGTTGGCCGAGCGCCGCCGCGCCCGCGGGCTGAAGCTCAACTACCCGGAGGCGGTGGCGCTGATCAGCTTCGAGATCCTCGAGGGCGCTCGCGATGGCCGCACGGTGGCCGAGCTGATGAGCGCCGGCCGCGAGATCCTGACCCGCGACGATGTCATGGAAGGGGTGGCAGAGCTGGTCGACGAGGTGCAGGTGGAGGCCACCTTCCCCGATGGCACCAAGCTGGTCACCGTCCACACCCCCATCGTCTAGGAGATCCCCATGATTCCCGGTGAGTATCAGTTGCAGGAGGGCGAGATCACGCTCTGCGAGGGGCGAGATCGCCTGACCCTCGAGGTCGCCAATACCGGCGACCGGCCGATCCAGATCGGATCCCACTACCACTTCGCCGAGGCCAACCCGGCGCTGGTCTTCGATCGCGACCGGGCACGGGGGCAGCGCCTCGACGTGGCCGCCGGCACGGCGATCCGCTTCGAGCCCGGCCAGACCCGCGAGGTCACGCTGATTCCCTACGCCGGCCGGCGCCATGTCTATGGCTTCCGCGGCGACATCATGGGCGAGCTGGATGGCAAAGGAGAAGGGGCATGAAGTCGGTCAACAAGATCACGCGACAGGCCTATGCCGACATGTACGGTCCCACGGTGGGCGACCGGGTGCGCCTGGGGGATACCGACCTGTGGATCGAGGTGGAGCGGGACGCCACCCACTATGGCGAGGAGGTGAAGTTCGGCGGCGGCAAGGTGATCCGCGACGGCATGGGCCAGAGCCAGCGCCATGACGCAAGCGTGATGGACACCGTGATCACCAACGCCCTGATCCTCGACTGGTGGGGCATCGTCAAGGCCGACGTGGGGATCCGGGACGGGCGGATTGCCGCCATCGGCAAGGCGGGCAACCCCGATACCCAGCCGGGCGTGGAGATCGTCATCGGCCCCGGCACCGAGATCATCGCCGGCGAGGGCAAGATCCTCACCGCCGGCGCCATCGATGCGCATATCCACTTCGTCTGCCCCCAACTGGTGGAAGAGGCGCTGATGAGCGGCATCACCACCATGCTGGGCGGCGGAACCGGGCCGGCTACCGGTACCAATGCCACCACCTGCACACCGGGGGCGTGGCACATCGGCAAGATGCTCCAGGCGGTCGACGATCTGCCCATGAACATCGGCTTTCTCGGCAAGGGCAATTCGAGCCTGCCCGAGGCCCTCGTGGCCCAGCTGGAGGCCGGTGCCATGGGCCTCAAGCTCCACGAGGACTGGGGCACCACCCCGGCGGCCATCGACAACTGCTTGGCCGTGGCCGAACGCTACGACGTCCAGGTGGCGATCCACACCGACACCTTGAATGAGTCCGGCTTCGTGGAGGACACCCTGGCCGCCTTCAAGGAGCGCGGCATCCACACCTACCACACCGAGGGGGCCGGGGGCGGCCATGCGCCGGACATCATCACCGCCTGCTCGAAGCCCTATGTGCTGCCATCTTCCACCAACCCGACGCGGCCCTACACGGTCAACACCATCGACGAGCACCTGGACATGCTGATGGTGTGCCACCACCTGGACCCCAACATCCCCGAGGACGTGGCCTTCGCCGACTCGCGCATCCGCCGCGAGACCATCGCCGCCGAGGACATCCTGCACGACCTGGGGGTGATCTCGATGATCGCCTCCGACTCACAGGCCATGGGCCGGGTCGGCGAGTCGATCTGTCGCACCTGGCAGACCGCCCACAAGATGAAGGTGCAGCGTGGCCTGCTGCCCGAGGACGAGGCACTCGGCGCCGACAACTTCCGGGCCAAGCGCTATATCGCCAAGGTCACCATCAACCAGGCCATCACCCACGGGATCAGTCATGAGGTGGGCTCGGTGGAGGTGGGCAAGCTGGCCGACCTGGTGCTCTGGAAGCCGGCCTTCTTCGGCACCAAGCCCGCCATGATCATCAAGGGCGGGATGATTGCCGCCGCGCCCATGGGTGATCCCAACGGCTCGATCCCCACTCCCCAGCCGGTGCACTATCGATACATGTTCGGCGCCTTCGGCCGTGCGGCGAGTCAGACGCGGCTGACCTTCGTTAGCCAAGCGGCACTCGATGCGGGCATCGGCGAGCGACTCGGCCTGCACAGCCAACTCTCTGCGAGCAAGAACGTGCGTGGGGTGAGGAAGGGCGACATGAAGCTCAATGACGCCTGCCCCGAGCTCAGCGTTGACCCCCAGACCTACGAGGTGCGTTGCGACGGCGAGCTCTTGACCTGCGAGCCCGCCACCGAGCTGCCCCTGGCCCAGCGCTACCACCTGTTCTGAGCCGCGGGCCATGACAACCGGGGCGAGCGGCGCTGGATCAGCCGCAAAAGACACCAGAGACGATGCCAATGCTGAAACTCACCGAACGACTGGGCCCCATCGCGGCGGACCAGGCCACCGATACCCTGACGCTGCCCTATGAGCGGCGCATGCTTGGTCGCCTCAAGGCGATGAGCGACGCCGGCCGCGAGCTGGGCCTCTTCCTGGACCGCGGTCCCGTGCTGCGCGACGGCGAGGGGCTGCGCGCCGAGAGCGGCGAGGTGGTGCGCATCCGCGCCGCAGAGGAACCGGTGGTCACCGCGCGAATCGATGCCGGGCTGCCACTGGCGCGGCTCGCCTACCACCTGGGCAACCGCCACGTGCAGCTGGCGCTGGGCGAGGACGAGGGGGGTAGCTACGTGCGCTTTCCGCCGGACCATGTGCTGGAGGCGCTGGCCGAGCGGCTCGGCGCGCGGCTTGAGCACCACCAGGCGCCCTTCGACCCGGAGCCCGGCGCCTACCAGCAGGCGGGCGGGCATGGCCACTCGCACGGCCATTCCCATGGCCACGACCCTCATTACCACGATCATGACGCTGGCCACTCCCATGCCCACTGACACGGCCATGACACCGGCCACGGCCGGGCAGGGCAACGATCTGGCGCTGCTGGGCCTGCTGCAACTGGTCAGCCCTGCGCTCCCCATCGGGGCCTTCGCTTTCTCTCAGGGGCTGGAGAGCGCCTTCGAGCTGGGCTGGGTGACCGACGAGGCGAGCCTCGGCGACTGGTTGGAAGGCGTGCTCGAGGACGGCCTGACCCGCTGCGAGCTGCCGGTGCTGTCGCGCCTGCATGCCGCCTGGGGCGCGGGGGACGGCGAGGCGGTGGTCGAGTGGGACCAGTGGCTAGCTGCCAACCGCGAGACCGCGGAGCTCGCCGCCGAGGATGCACGGCTCGGCGCCTCGCTCATGCGGCTGCTGGAGAGCCTCGCGCTGCTGCCAACCAGCACGGCGAGTGAGGCGCCGCCGCTGCCGATGGGGGCCGGTTACGTCACGCTCTTCGCCTGGACGGCCCATGCCCGCGGGGTGCCGGTGCGCCCGGCCCTGCTCGGTTTCGCCTGGGCCTGGCTGGAGAACCAGCTGGCGGTGGCCTGCAAGGCGCTGCCCCTGGGCCACACCGCCGCCCAGCGCCTCGTCGAGCGGCTGCGCCCGGCGCTGGTCGCCGCGGTGGACGAGGCCCTGGCACTGCATGAAGACGCCCTCGGCCCGGCGCTGCCCGGCCTGGCGCTGGCCAGCGCCCTGCACGAGACCCAGTATTCGCGACTGTTCAGAAGCTGACGTGTTCATAAGTGAACGATGTACAACCAGGAGATACGACCATGACCCATTGCCTGCGTGTCGGCGTCGGCGGCCCGGTGGGCTCCGGCAAGACGGCGCTGCTCAAGCAGCTCTGCCTGGCCCTGCGTGACCACTACGATATCGCCGTGGTCACCAACGACATCTACACCCGCGAGGATGCCGATTTCCTGCTCAAGCACGAGGCGTTGGCCGCCGACCGCATCCTCGGCGTGGAGACCGGCGGCTGCCCGCACACCGCCATCCGCGAGGACGCCTCCATGAACCTGGCGGCCATCGACGAGCTCCAGGTGCGCCACCCGGGCCTGGAGCTGGTGCTGGTGGAGTCTGGCGGTGACAACCTCTCGGCTACCTTTAGTCCCGAGCTATCGGACCTGACCCTCTACGTGATCGACGTCTCCGCCGGCGACAAGATCCCGCGCAAGGGTGGGCCGGGCATCACCAAGTCGGACCTGCTGATCATCAACAAGATCGATATCGCCGAGCAGGTGCATGCCTCGCTTGAGGTGATGGAGCGCGACTCGAGGAAGATGCGCGGCGAACGCCCCTTCGTCTTCACCAACCTCTACGACGGCGTGGGGCTCGAGACGATCATCCGGTTCATCCTCGACCGCGGCATGCTGCCGGAGCGCCGGCCGCCGGAGCGCCGGCCGCCGGCAGACGCCCCGTCCGAATCCCGGGCCACTGCCTGAGCCCACTCGCTGATTGCCATCACACAGGAGATCGCTACCATGAAAACGCTATCGACCCCTCGCCTCTCGGCAGCCTTACGCGCCGCTGTCGTGGCTGCCCCCCTGCTGCTGGCAGCGGGCACGGCCCTGGCCCACCCCGGCCACGGTGCCCCCGATGTCCACGCCCATACCGGCCATCCGCTGCTGCTGCTGGCAGGCGCCTTCGCGGTGCTGAGCGTGACCGGGCTGGCCCTGCTGCTTCGGCGTGCCCTTCGCCAGCGTCGGCTGCAGCGCCAGCGCTGAGCACCCTGGCTGTGATGCAGGGCGCCTGACGGGAAATGCCCGGCGAGTGGCCGGGCGTTTCGCGTCTATCGGGTCGGCGGTTGCCTCAGGGCAGCAGGATGGTGGAGCCGGTGGTCTGGCGACCCTGAAGGGCGTCCTGGGCCTGGCCGGCTTCCGCCAGGGGATAGCGGTGCGAGACGTCGACCGCGAGCTTGCCGCTCTCCAGCATGGCGAAGAGTTCGTCGGCCATGCCCTGCAGCCGCTCGGGCGTATCGGCATAGCCGTTGAGGCTGGGGCGGGTGACAAACAGTGAGCCCTTCTGGTTGAGGATGCCGATATTGACCCCCTCCACCGCGCCTGAGGCGTTGCCGAAGCTGACCATCAGCGAGCGCGGCTTGAGGCAGTCCAGCGAGGTCTCCCAGGTATCCTTGCCCACCGAGTCGTAGACCACGTCGCACATGGCGCCGCCGGTCAGCTCACGCACTCGCTCGACCACGTCCTCCCTGGTGTAGTCGATGGTGGCCCAGGCGCCGTTCTTCTCGGCCAGCGCGGCCTTCTCGGGCGAGCTGACGGTGCCGATCAGCTTCACGCCCAGTGCTCTGGCCCACTGGCAGGCGATGGAGCCCACGCCGCCGGCGGCGGCGTGCCAGAGGATGGTTTCCCCCCCCTTGAGGGCAAAGGTCTGGCGCATCAGGTACTGCACCGTCAGGCCCTTGAGCATGCTGGCTGCGGCGGTCTCGAAGTCGATGGACTCGGGAAGCGCCACGACCTTGTCGGCGGGCAGGGTATGCCGCTCGGCGTAGGCGCCGAGCGGCCCCTGGGCGTAGGCGACGCGATCGCCGGGCGTGAGGTGGCTGACCCCCTCGCCCACGGCGTCGACCACGCCGGCCGCCTCGGTACCGAGCCCGGAGGGCAGTGACGGCGCCGGATAGAGGCCGGTGCGGAAGTAGATGTCGATGAAGTTGAGGCCGATGGCGCGGTTGGCGACCCGCACCTCGCCGGGACCGGGCTCGGCAGGTGTGACATCGACGAGTTCGAGCACTTCGGAGCCGCCGGTGCGGGCAAACTGGATACGCTTGGCCATGTTGGTAAGTCCTTGTTTTACTGAATGCAGTACGGGATGTGTCACAGTCGGGACAGGGAAGACATCCAAACGCCAATCGCCCTTCCGGTCAAGTCGGCATCGCCGGCGGCGGCCTCAGGCGGCGGCGAGCCCCTCGACGAAGGCGCGCTTTTCCGCCTCGAAGAAGGCCCGTTCCTGCTTGAAGCGACGCAGCACGGCCTGGTCGTCGAAGGTCAGCGCCGGTGCCAGCCTGCCGGAGAGCGCGGCCGGGTGCTGGAAGGCGAGCCCCACCCGCTGCCCCTGGCCGTCCTCGATCCAGCGGGTGAGCCCGCACTCGCGCAGGAAGGCCTCGTCGAGAATCTCGCTCGGCGTCGCGCAAAGGGGCGCGTTGAGGGCCAGATCGCGGAGCAGGCGTCGCAGGGGCTCGCGGCTCTCCTCGAGGGAGGCGGCGAGCTCGAGGGCCATGCCCTCGCCGCGTTCGTCCATGACCAGCAGCGCCAGCGCCAGGGGCTGGCCCCGGTCATCGAGCAGCGCCCAGAGGCGGGCGGCCTCGGTGGGAAACAGCAGGTGACGGGTGCCGGTGAAGGCGACCAGCGGGGCAAGCCCGGCCTGGACGCCGTGAACCGCCGCGCATAGTCGGGCCAGCCAGGCATCGCGCCTGGCGCCGGCCTCGAGACTCACCACTTTCATCCGGATTCTCCACTCCATGACGGGTTGGCGCGAAGCCTATCATATCTGATCGTCAACACCCGGGCGCCACCCGGCCCCGGCGGGGGCTGTGACTGTGCCCGTCATCTCGCTATGCTGGCGTTCATTGCCGGTCGCTGCTGTCATCGCCCCGCGGTGGCCAGCCCCCCTCAAGGACGCGAGAGGCCCCATGACCCTATCCATCACGCCCCATGCCGCCACGATTCATCCCGCCATCAGGCTGCCACGCCTGATCGCCCACCGCGGCCTGTCGGCCCGGGCTCCCGAGAACACCCTGTCCGCGGTGCGCGCCGCCCAGGCGGCCCACTGCCGCTGGGTCGAGCTGGATGTGCAACTGCTTGGCGACGGCACCCCGGTGATCTGGCATGACGCCACGGTCAAGCGTTGCTCGGACGGTCGCGCGCGGCTCGCGGATCTGGATCTGCCCCGTGCCCGCCGGCTGGACGTGGGCGGCTGGTTCGGTGATGAGTTTCGCGGTGAGCGTATCGCCACCCTGTCCGAGATGCTCGCCCTCGTCGATGCCCTGGGGCTTGGCCTCAATCTGGAGCTCAAGGTGAACCGCGGGCGCAGTGCCGCAGCCCTGGTGGAAGAGGCGGTCCCCGCGGCGCTGGATGCGCTGCCCCCCGAACGGCTCATCGTCTCCTCCTTCAACGACGAAGCGCTGGCCTGCGCCCGGGACCAGGCGCCCGCGGCGAGGCTGGCACTGGGTGTGCTTTTCGAAGGGATTCCCGACGGCTGGCGGCAGCGTTGCGAGGCCCTTGACGCCTTCAGTGTCCACGCCGACTGGACACGCCTGAGTCGGCGTGGCGCCATGTCGATCAGCGAGGCTGGCTACCCTCTGATCTGCTACACCGCCAACGATCCGGCGGCCTTCTCTCACCAGTGGGCCTGGGGCGTGGCCAGCGTGATCAGCGACGATCCCGCCCGCTTTGCGGGCCATCTGCCCGCCGGGGAGTGACACGCTAGGGCAGAGGGGAAAGCCAGGCCGCAGGCAAAGGAAAGGGGCCGCTCCGATGGAGCGGCCCCTTGCGGCTGTCCCGGCTGCGTTCGTCCGGTGGCAGCTGGCTCAGCGGATGGCCGGTGCGGATTCGTCGCGGCCGTCATCCTGCTCCACGACCATGTCATCCTCGACGTGGATCGGCTCCTCGTCCTCGGCGTCGCGCACGCTGCGGGCGCGGTGCTCGATCAGGAAGTAGAGGATCAGGCCGATGCCCAGGCCCCAGGCGGCGCCGTGGGTGGCCAGCACCACGCCCATGATGCCGGCCACGCCCATGGCGGTGGCGTTCTTGATCTGCTCCACCGCCACGGCGATGCACAGGTAGCCGGTGATCAGCAGGGTGATGGAGAGCGCGATCGGCAATACCGGACGGAAAGCGGTGACCAGCGGCAGCAGGAAGAGGGCGAAGAAGCCGACGATCCAGAACACCGCGGTGCCGGAGTAGATGCTCTCCATCGCCTTGCGGCCGTAGCGGTAGCGCTCGGTCACCGTGGCCATGGCGCCGGTGAACAGCGGACCGGCCAGGCCAGGGTAGGGGGCCAACAGGGAGTGCATCAGGTTGCGCAGGCCGGTGATCAGGTGCACGCGGTCGACGTCCACCTCGATCTTCTCGTCGGGGCGCAGGTGGTCGACGCGCTTGATCAGGGTCTGGCCGACGATGATGTCACCAAAGGCGATGATGTAAGCGATGATGGCGGTGGGAATCGCGGCGATCATCAGCTCGGGGCCGGGGGCGCCGATGGAGAAGGGCAGATAGGCCCAGATGCCTCCGAAGTCAGGGATGGCGATGCCCCACTCCACCGACGGTAGCGGGTATTCGCCCACGCCCCAGCCGATGGCCATGGTGATCAGCATGCCGGGCACCATGCCGTAGGCGACGATGTTGCGCGCCCAGCGGTACTTTTCGGCCAGATCGCGGAAGGAGAGCGAGAACAGCACGTAGAGGGTGATCAGGCCGCCGATACCCAGCGAGATGGGCGTATTGTAGAGCCGACCGCCCACGCTGATCTCGCCGCTGATGGCGGCGATGCCGGCGCCCAGCAGGATGCCCGCCTTGATGGAGTCCGGAACGTTGTTGACCAGCTTGGTGCCCAGGCGGGTAACGGCCATGAACAGGAAGATGGCGGTGACCATCAGCTGCAGGGCGATCATCGCCTTGAGGGCGTCGGGGCCCGGTTCGTACTGGCCGATGAAGAGCAGCACCACGGGGATGGCCGGGGTGATCCAGCCGGCGATGAAGGGGATGCCCAGCAGCGGCGGCAGGATGAAACCGATGCCGCAGACCACCACGAAGGCCAGTGCCACCTCGTAGGGAATGCCAAGATACTGTTCCAGCAGCGGGATCATGCCCAGGGAGATGACGAACATCACCAGCGCCTGGATGGTCTCCGGGATGGCCCAGGGAAAATGGATGAAGGGGAGGCGAACCTTGAAGGGGCCCACCGGCCAGAAGGGTTGTTCCTCACCATACTTACGTTTCAGTAGCACGTCGATAACCTCAGCGGTTGGGGTTGTTCATGGCATTCCTCGTTGGCTGTTGTTGTTCTTGGCTGAAGGGTTTTACTCGGGGCGGCCGAGGGGGAACATTCGACCTTGTAACGAGGCGTCTCGTCTCGGGCAGGGTGCGAGTGTCGACAGTCCAGGGCCTGGAATGTCAAAAGAACGCGAAATGACGCGAAAAGTGCGCCAAGAAGCCGGTATGTGCCGATACTATTGTCGACATGTCATGCGCCATGCTGGCATCTTACGTTAACGTAAACTTTGGTCCAATGGGGCGTCTTGTCGGGGTGGGACGAGGGTCAAGTCGAGGGTGAGGCATGGAAAACACGAGGAGGCGGGGCATGTGGCCATGGATCTTGGTGGCGGTGCTGGTGACCTGGATCGCCATGGGCCTCTGGCAGCGCGTCAAGCCGCTGCCACAGGGCGTCGGCGTGGCCTGGCCGGAGCACCCGGTGGATGAGGTGCGCTTCCTGGCCGACGAGTCCTGGTTCGATGCCCGGGGAGAACGCCACCTCGAGCAGGCGATCTTCGACGAGATGCTGGCGCTGATCGGCCAGGCCCGGCGTCTGGTGGTGGTGGACATGTTCCTGTTCAACAACTTCGCCGGCGGCAGCGAGTCGGATGGCATGCGAGCGCTCTCCGGCGAGCTGACCCATGCCCTGGTCGAGCAGAAGCGCCGCCATCCCGGCCTCGAGGCACTGGTGATCAGCGATCCGCTCAACACCCTCTACGGCGGGATCGAGCCCGCTCACCTCGAGGTGCTGCGCTACGCCGGCATCACCGTGGTGCTGACCGATCTCGACCGTCTGCGGGCCTCCAATCCCCTGTGGTCGGGGCTCTGGCACCTGGGCCCGCGCTGGCTGGGCAACAGCGCCCGGGCGGGTTGGCTGCCCAATGCCCTGGGCCCCGGCCGGGTCACCCTGCGCAGCTACCTGGCGCTGCTCAACTTCAATGCCAACCACCGCAAGACCCTGGTGGTGGACCGAGGGACCGGCTGGGCGGGGCTGGTGACCTCGGCCAACCCCCACGACGCCAGCAGCCTCCACGGTAACGTCGCCCTGCGCTTCGAGGGAGCCACGGCCCTGGACCTGCTGGCCTCGGAGCGCACGGTCGCCGCCTGGTCTGGCGTTGCCCTGCCGGGCCCGCGGCCGCTGCCGGCCCCGACAAACGCCGAGGGTGCGCGTCTGCAGCTGCTCACTGAGGGGGCAATCCGTGACGCTCTGCTGAAGTCGATCGAGGCCAGCGGGGAGGGGGATCGCCTCGATCTGGCGGTGTTCTACCTCTCCCATCGCGGCGTGATCGTAGCGCTCAAGCAGGCCAGGCAGCGGGGCGCCGAGGTGCGCGCCCTGCTGGACCTCAACCGCGACGCCTTCGGGCTGGAGAAGGGCGGCATCCCCAACCGGCCGGTGGGGCGCGAGCTGGTCGAGGCCGGCATTGCGGTGCGCTGGTGCGCCACCCGTGGCGAGCAGTGCCACAGCAAGCTGCTGCTGCGCCGTCCCGCGAATGGTGGCGAGGCGGAGCTGATCCTCGGCTCGGCCAACTTCACCCGGCGCAACCTCGACAACCTCAATCTGGAGACCAGCGTTCGGCTGCTGGGCGACCCCGGCTCGCCGGCCCTCGAGCAGGCCGCGGCCTTCTTCGAGCGCCGCTGGGAGAGCTCCCCCGATCGAACCACCAGCGAGCCCTTCGCAGCCTTTGATGACGCCACGACCTGGCAGCGGGTGCGCTACCGGATCATGGAGGCCACCGGGCTTTCCACCTTCTGAACCCTGGTGGCTCTCTACCGGGACGCTGAAGGCTCCCCACCTTCCCGACGGAGTCGTCTTGACAGGGAGGAGCTTTGCCGGCCAGCTTGGGTTAACCGACCCGACAAGGAGACTGGGCATGGACAAGCTGCTGCTGGCCGTGAAGCTGATCATCACGGCGCTGGTACTGATTCTCTTCGTGCAGAACATCGCCATGGTGGAGGTGCGATTCCTGACCTGGAGCCTGTCGCTGCCCATGGCCCTGCTGCTGATGGCGATCTATCTGCTGGGCATGATCAGCGGCAAGAGCCTGATGAGCCTGATCCGCCGGCTGCGCAGAGGCAGGTCCGAGCCCGGCGGGCGCTGAGCGCCCCGGGCCACCTTACTCCACGTGGGTCACCGCCTGGCGGCGGGGGTTGACGTGCCAGGGCAGGCCCAGTCGGGCATTGCGCTCCAGCTCGGCGATCACCTGGGCGCCGAGCAGCAGGATGATGGCCCCCACCTCCAGGCTCAGCAGCATCACGATCAGGGTGGCCAGGGAGCCGTAGACGGCGTTGACGAAGGAGATGTTGGCGAAGTAATAGACCAGCAGCAGGCGCACCCCCTCCCACATCAGGGCGGCCACCAGGCCACCGATCACCGCCCGGCGCAGGGCGACCTTCACCACCGGCAGCACCTTGTAGATGGCGCTGAACAGCAGGAATACCCCGAAGAAGCTGGCCAGGTTGAGCACCGGGCCCGAGAGCCCGGCCAGCGGCATTTCGCGGCCGACCAGCGCCAGCCACAGGGCGTTGATCGAGCTGGCCAGGGTCACCAGCAGGGTCAGCGCCATCAGCCCTGCTCCCAGCACCACCATGAAGGCATAGGGCAGCAGCACCGAGATCCAGACGCTGCGGCCGTGGTGGTGGGTGTCTGGCGCGTGGAAGATGATCGCCAGGGCGTCCTCCAGCATGCGGAAGGCGAAGGAGCTGAACAGCAGCAGGATCGGGAAGCCGAGGATGCCGATCACCTCGCGGGTATCGAGCAGGGCGCGCACCGCCTCCAGCAGCACCTCGGCGTGGGCCGGTGCCAGGTGCTGGGCCTGCACGCTCAGCACCCCGAGCAGGTGTGTCTCGTCCACCACCCGGGCCAGCAGCACCACCAGCAGCGCGAAGAGCGGCACGATGGAGAGCAGGATGTTGTAGCCCACGCCGCCCGCCAGCAGGATGCCGCGGTTGCGCAGGAAGGCGGTGAGCACCCGCCACAGGAAGCGAGCCACCAGCGGCAGCAGGGTGACGGCGAGCTGGCGCGAGGAGCGCGGTGGGGTGGGAGAGGTCATCGGCCTGGCCGTCCATGGGCGTCAGGGCATCATACG
>NZ_JACUUD010000085.1 GCF_014859505.1 Halomonas sp. | reverse complement strand
TCAAGTATCTGGGGGTGGATCGTTAGGGCGGCCCCGTCTTTCCAGTCGCTGCTGTAAGAGGCATGCTGGCGGGGCGATTTAACACACATCTGCCCGAGGAAATTTGCGCATGTCTCACCCGCAATGGATCGCCCGGTGCATCGAGCTTGCCATCGATAATGCCGCGCGGGGCCAGGCGCCTTTCGCCGCGCTTGTCGTGCAAAATGGCAGGGTCCTGGGGGAGGGCGTGAACGATGTAAAAGCCACCAATGACCTGACCGGGCACGCCGAAGTTCGCGCCCTTCAGGCCGCCGCCCGGGAGTCCGGGTCGCGGCGCCTGGCCGGGTGTGTGCTCTACACCAGCTGCGAGCCTTGCCCCATGTGCCTGGGCGCCATCTACTGGAGCGGGATCACCGAGGTCTATTACGGGCTTTCCATCGCAGGGCAGGCCGAATTCAGCGACCTGCCCCAGCGCCAGTACGCGGAATTTCGACGCGCCGCCGGGGAGCGCAGCGTTCACGCCGTCCAGGTGAGCCCAGACGGGATGGATCCTCGGCGCCCTTTCCTCGCCGAGTGATCGGGAGCCTTCAAGAAGCGACCAGCGTGTATCCCCTGGCGGCCAATCGCTCGGCCAGGACGGCAATATGGGCGGGGCCGACTTCGCAGCAGCCACCAACAAGGGTCGCGCCCTGCTCGACCCACTTGAGCGCATGCTCGGCGTAGGCGTCGGGGCCGAGATCCGTGCGCGACGTCAGCGTATCCACCGTGCCGCCGGGCTGCAGCGGCGCCACGGAGGTGAAGGCGTTGGCGTACCCGCCGAACGGCACGCCGAGGCCGGCCAGCTCGCCCATGGCGGCGGTGACCATCTCGGGCACCGAGCAATTGACCAGCACCCGCTCGGCGCCGGCGGCTACCACTGCCCGGGCCGCCTCGGCCAGGGGTTCGCCGGAGCGCAGGCGGGTGCCATCCCCGTCGTCCACCGTGAACGCCACCCATACGGGAAGCGTGCTCTCCACCGCGGCGACGGTCGCCGCGCGGGCCTCCCGGGCGAGCGACATGGTTTCGCACAGGAACAGATCGACCCCCGCGGCCTGGACCGCGACGATCCGCCGGTAGTCGCGCAGGCAGGTGGCCTCGTCCGGCACGCTGTCGGGGTGATAGCTCGCGACCAGCGGGGGCAGGCAGCCGGCGATGCGCACCTCCCGGCCGCTCGCTTCTCGCGCCTGGCGGGCGGCGTCCAGCGCCGCGGCATGGAGCGGTTCGAACAGGCCGGGATCGCCGTCTCGCGCCAGGCGCTGCGGCGTCGCGCTGTAACTGTTGAGCGTAATCACCCGGGCGCCGGCCTCGATAAACTCGCGGTGCACGGCGGTCACCAGATGGGGTTCATCCAGCATGACTTGCGCGGACCAAAGCGGCGACACGGGGCGGCGGCTGCGTGCCGCGAGTTCCTGCCCCATCCCCCCGTCGAGCAGAACGATGCGGTGTTTTTCAGCGGTCATTGGGTCACTATCCTGTCTGTATGGCTGGCGAGTCGCGGGAGTGTAATCCCGTGCCGGCACGGTGTCAGTCCTCACTCTCGCTCGTCCCTTGTCGAGCCCAGCAGCACCCGGTCCAGGCCGCGGGTGCTCAGCACTCGCTTCAGCGCCGCGAACAGGTGGGTGGGCAGGGTGACTGCATAGCGGGGTTTCGGGCGGTGGTGCTCCAGGGCGTGGATCAGCTTGGCCACCACCGCCTCGGGGCCGAGAGTGAAGGAGGCCTTGCCTTCGGTACTGGCCAGCCGCGCTTCCACCTTGCGGTAGGTGTCGGCATGGGCGCTGTGCTGGGCATCGATATTGGCCAGGAAGGCGCGGTGAGCGTTCTCGCGAAAGCGGCTGGTGATGGGGCCGGGCTGGATCAGGCTGACGTGGATGCCGCTGCCCGTGAGCTCCTGGCGCAGAACGTCGGTAAGGCCCTCGAGGGCGAACTTGGAGCAGACATAGGCGCCGCGGTAGGGCAGGGCGGCGAACCCCAGCACCGAGCTGTTCTGCACGATGCGACCATGCCCCTGGGCGCGCATCATCGGCAGCACCAGGGTGGTGAGTTCGTGGGTGCCGAGCAGGTTGGTCTCCAGCTGGGCCCGGAGCACATCTCGGGTGAGGTCTTCCACGGCACCGGGCTGGCCATAGGCGCCGTTGTTGAACAGCGCCGTCAGCCGTCCCCCGGTCTGTTCGCCCACGCTTTCCACCGCGGCCACGATGGAGGCGCTGCTGGCCAGGTCCAGCGGCAGGGCCTCAAGGCCCTCCTTGCGGAGCCTGGCCACGTCCGCCTCGGCGCGTGCCGTGGCAAAGACCCGCCAGCCTCGCGCCGCCATGGCATGGGCCGCGGCATGGCCGATTCCGCTCGAGCAGCCGGTGATCAGCAGGCTGCGCGGCGGGTTCGCTCTTGCGTCCGACATTCTCGTCTCCTCTCTGCGCCCCTCCGGGCCAGTGTCACGGCGCTGCACGTCAAAGCAGCTCCCGCGTGGCCTCCATCACCCGCCCATCCACGGTGCGCTGGATCTTGTCCTCGATCTCGGCGAGCAGGGCCTCCACCCTGGGGATACTGGTGGCCACCGCCACGAAGGTCCACTCGCTGGCCTCCAGGCGGTCGAGCTCGCCGCTCTCGCAGACCGCCACTGCCGGGTTGCGCCCGAAGCGTTCATGCAGGCCGCCCATGCGCTGGCGCTTCTCCTTCAGCGACTGACAGCCGGGCAGCGAGATGTGCAGGGTGAGGATGCCGATATGCATGGGGGCTCCTTACGAGCGGGTGATGTCCGATATTGCCTGCCCGAGCTATACCATGATGCAGATGCCGCTGAGGAGAGGCGGGTCGAATTGGCCTAAGCTTGGTTCCACACCCTGCGGCTCGGAGCGAACACATGCGGCACCTCTTCTTGATGCGCCACGCCAAGGCGAAGCAGGGCAGCGGCGACATGGCCGACCATGATCGACCGCTGCGCAAGCGGGGCAGGCGCGAGGCGGCCGCCATGGCACTTCCCCTGCAGCAGTGGCAGGCCCTGGAGGGCGAGGTCCACGTCAGCGGCGCCATGCGCACCCGGGAGACCCTCGACGAGATCGCCGCGCAACTGCCCGAGCTCTCCCTGATCGAGCGGGCCTTCGTCGACGAGGCCCTCTACACCTTCGATGGCCAGGTGCTGCTCGCCTGGCTGAAGGCGCTGCCGGACGAGACCGAGAGGGTGCTGGTGATCGGTCACAACCCGGCGTTGCTGGAGCTGGCCCACTGGCTCTGCATCGAGGCGCCGACGTCGCTGCCCCCCGGCGGCGCGCTGCATCTCACCCTGCCGGTGACGACGCCCTGGCTGGGCCTGCCGCAGCACGGGGCCAGGCTGGTGGCCAGTCTGATCCCGGAGGAGGCCAGCCATGCGCTCTTCCAGCGCCAGGAGCCCGAGCCGCCCGACCTGGGCAAGGCCGATGTCGGTCATCGCATTCTCGAACTGCTCTCGCATCAGTACCGGATGGTCAGGGCACTGGAGCCCGGGGTGATCGCCGGCGTCGATCCCGAGTTCCTGCACCAGTTTCGCGTGAACCTGCGCCGCAGCCGGGCGATCGGCGAATCCGTGCTGGCCACCGCTTGTAAGTCCGCCACCAAAGGGAAGACTCCAGACAAGAAAGCGCCCGCAAGTGACGAGATCCCCGGCCTCAAGAAGCGGCTGAAGCGGCTCAAGCAGCGCGCCCAGGCCACCAGCGACCTGCGCGACCTGGACGTCTTCCTGGAGAGCCTGGACAGGACCCCACCCCCCCTTTCGCCACGCACCCTCCGGTCCCTGCAGCGCTGGTTGCATGCCCGCAACCGCGAGCAGCACGAGCGCCTGTGCCAGCAGCTCGGAGATCCTGGCTACGCCGAGGAGATGCTCGCCTGGCAGCGCTTCCTCGACGCCGAGGAGTTTCGGCAAGCGCTTGGCCAGCTCTCGTCGAAGCGCATCGAGAAGGTGCTGGCTGAGCGTATTGCGCGCCACGACCGTGACCTGACCACGCTCTCCCGCAAGAGCGGTGACGAGGCCTTCCACGACCTGCGCAAGAGCGTCAAGCGCATCCGCTACCTGGCCGAGATGCAGCCGAAGCGCCACCGCGACTTCCTGGCCGGACTGAAACGCCGCCAGACCCTGCTGGGTGATTTCCAGGATCTGTGTACCCGCCAGGTCTGGATCGGGGCCTTCGCCCACCGCGCCGGAATCACCAGGGAACGGCAGCAGGAGTGCGCTGCCTGGCGTGCCGCCCTCGAGAAGGAAAAGCGGGCCCTGCGCAGGAAGGTCATGGCGCTGGCGCCTCTGGCATAATGATCGCTCCCGGGGTGTGCGTCAGGGGGCAGTCCTGGCATAGGGTCATTGCCCTGCTGTTGTTGTTTTCCCCATCCCTCCATTGAACGAACATGAGAATTCCATGACCGATAACGCAGAACTCGTACCCAACACCCTGTTCATCGAAGTCTCCGGATCCGGCCTGCCCGAGGTCGATGGCCTCTATGTCCCGTCCAAGGCCCCACCCACCAAATCCGAATCGGGTGTGGTTTCCACCCCCGGCTACTGGAACGGCAAGATGGCCTGGGATCGGGCCGACGGCAAGGCAGCCAGAAGCCCTGCGATTTCCTACTCCAACAGCTATGCCTCCTGGCGTATCTGTCGGCTGGATGGGCATCTCGCCTACGAACTGACCTGCGATGATGAGCTTCCGCCCACGGATCGCGAATGGAACGTTTACAAGATGGGGGTCGCCCCGGCTCCCAGGGTGGTGATCCATCACTGTGACCCGAGAGAACCCTGCCCGGCACCCAATGTCGTCTATGTGCTCGGTGGCCCCGGTGCCGGCAAGGGCACCATGTGTGAGCTAGCGGCGCTTCAGCTGGGCTGGACGCACCTCTCCACCGGGGACCTGCTGCGTGCAGAGCAGAAGGCCGGGGGTCCCACCACCGAGGTCATCAAGGAATACATCGCCGCCGGCAAGCTGGTGCCCAATGAAATCGTGGTGCGCCTGCTCAAGGACGCCATGGAACGGACGACCCGTACCACCGGCAAGCGAAACTTCCTGATCGATGGCTTTCCCCGTTCGCTGTCCAACCTGGAGGCGTGGTACGAGGTCTTCGGCCGGGAGGCGGAACTTCCCACCATGCTCTACTTCGAATGCCCCTTCGACGTGCTCGAGCAGCGCATCATGGGCCGTGCCCGTTACTCCGACCGCGCCGATGACAATGTCGAGGCCATGAAGCTCAGGTTCGATACCTTCAAGGCCGAGACGCTGCCCACCGTCGAGCTGTTCAAGAGCAAGGGCAAGTGCGTCGAGATCGACACCAGCCAGGACCGCGAAGCGGTGTATGCGCTGCTGCGCGATCAGCTCGCTCCCTACACCGACCAGCACCTGATGGACCAGCCGCTTACCGAGAAGGCCGAGATCCTGCTTGGCCTGAGGCCCTATCCGAAAGGCGAGTGAGTCGCCGATATTCACTACCTCCCTCCTGACGGGAAGAGAGGAATAGCGCCTCGAGCATCGCCCGAGGCGCCCTGCCGGCATGGCTCCCGGCTACTCCCGCTCGTCCTCCCTCTCATCCCGGCGCGAGCGCAGCAGCACCCGGATGGTGAGCTCGTGGGCGCCGAGCAGCGTTTCCACCCTGGGGCCCTCATTGGCCACCGCCACGAAGGTCCATTCGCTGGCTTCCAGCCGGTCGTGCTCGCCGCTCTCGCAGACCGCCACCGCCGGGTTGCGCCCGAAGCGCTCGTGCAGGCCGCCCATGCGCTGGCGTTTCTCCTTCAGCGACCGGCAGCCTGGCAGCGAAATGTGCAGTGTGAGAATCCCCATGTGCATCCTGATCCCTCCTTCGCCCCTTTCCTGACCTGGATCATTTCCCTGCTCTGTTCGAGTGTCTACCCTTTCTTGGCACAACATATGGTGCCTGAATTAAATAAAGGCACTATATATAGATAATCGGCCAGTGAGGGAACACCCATGCAACGCCAGCCGACCGGCGCCGTCAACGTCGCCTCGACGGTCAACGAATACCTGCAGCGCGCCGACTGGCGCGTCAACGCCAACGCCAACCAGGGCTACTCCCTGGGCGGGCTGATCCTCAACGCCTCGGGCAAGCTGATCGCCAACTACTGGCTGGATGAAGTCTATCCCGCATCAGTAGGCGAGGCCCACCGGGAGGGCGACCTACATATCCACGACCTGGATATGCTCAGCGGCTACTGCGCCGGCTGGTCGCTGCACCAGCTGCTGATCGAGGGCTTCAACGGGGTGCCAGGCCGGGCGGAGAGCGCGCCGCCCCGGCACCTCACCAGCGCCCTGGGGCAGATGGTCAACTTCCTCGGCACCCTGCAGAACGAGTGGGCCGGCGCCCAGGCGTTCAGCTCCTTCGATACCTATCTCGCCCCCTTCGTGCGCAAGGACGGGCTGAGCTACGCCCAGGTCAAGCAGGGCATCCAGGAGTTTATCTACAACCTCAACGTGCCGTCGCGCTGGGGCAGCCAGACCCCCTTCACTAACCTCACCTTCGACTGGACCTGTCCGGCGGACCTGCGCGACCAGGTGCCGATCATCGGCGGCGAGGAGCAGCCCTTCACCTACGGTGAGCTGCAGCCCGAGATGGACCTGCTCAACCGCGCCTACCTGGAGGTGATGGAGGAGGGCGACTGTCAGGGGCGGGTGTTCACCTTTCCGATCCCCACCTACAACATTACCCCGGATTTCCCCTGGGAGAGCGACAACGCCGAGCGGCTCTTTGCGCTTACCGCCAAGTACGGGCTGCCCTACTTCCAGAACTTCCTCAACTCGGATCTGGAGCCGCACATGGTGCGCTCCATGTGCTGCCGGCTTCAGCTCGATCTCAGCGAGCTGCTCAAGCGCGGCAACGGACTGTTCGGCAGCGCCGAGCAGACCGGCTCGCTCGGCGTGGTGACCATCAACTGCGCGCGCCTGGGCTTCCGCTTCGCCGGCGACCGCACGGGGCTCTTCCTGGAGCTGGACCGGCTGCTCGCGCTCGGCCGCGACAGCCTGGAGATCAAGCGCGGCTGCATCCAGGCCTGGATGGACGACGGCCTCTACCCCTACACCCGTCGTTACCTGGGCACCCTGCGCAATCACTTCTCCACCCTGGGGGTGAACGGCCTCAACGAGATGGTGCGTAACTTCTTCGAGGACCGCTTCGATATCGCCAACCCCGAGGGACAGCAGCTGGCCATCGAGCTGCTGGAGCACGTGCGCGAGCGCATGCGCGAGTTCCAGGCGGCCACCGGCCACCTCTACAACCTGGAGGCGACCCCGGCGGAGGGCACCACCTACCGCTTCGCCAGGGAGGACCAGAAGCGCTACTCCGACATCCTCCAGGCGGGCACGCCGGAAGCCCCCTACTACACCAACTCCAGCCAGCTGCCGGTGGGCTACACCGACGACCCCTTCGAGGCGCTGCTGCATCAGGACCCGCTGCAGACCCGCTACACCGGCGGCACCGTGCTGCACCTCTACATGGGGGAGCGACTCTCGTCGCCGGCAGCCTGCCGCAAGCTGGTGCAGACTGCGCTCTCGGGCTTCCGCCTGCCCTACCTCACCGTGACGCCGACCTTCTCGATCTGCCCGGTGCACGGCTACCTGGCCGGCGAACACGAGTTCTGCCCGAAGTGCGATGACGCCCTTCTGGCGAAGCGCCCCCGGGCCGACGCCACGGCCTGAGGCATTTCCCCGCAATACCACCAACCGAAGCGGAGCAACCCATGAGTCATTGCGTCGAGAACCTGCCCACCGAAGAGCGCCAGCGCTGCGAAGTCTGGACCCGGGTGATGGGCTATCACCGCCCGGTCAGCCAGTTCAACCGCGGCAAGCAGTCCGAGCACCGCGAGCGCCGCCACTTCAGCGAGCAGGCCGCCACCTCCTGACCCACCGCCACGCCGAGCGCCCCCATTCCAGAGCGGCAGGGGGCGCTCGGCCGGATGACCGCCATGCCCCATCCTGAATCTCCACGGCCGCGGCTGCCCGTGGCCGGCCTCACCCCCATGACCACCTTGGACTACCCCGACCACCTGGCCTGCGTGGTGTTTCTGCAGGGCTGCCCGCTGCTCTGCGGCTACTGCCACAACCCCCAGATGCTCGAGCCTCGCCGCGCCGGGCCCGGCGAATGGGCCGAGGTCGAGGCCTTCCTGGGCAAGCGCCGGGGGCTGCTGGAGGGCATCGTCTTCAGCGGCGGCGAGCCCACCCTCCACGCCGACCTGCCCGCCGCCGCCGCCCGGGCACAAGCGCTTGGCTTCAAGACGGGGCTGCATACCGCCGGGGTCTACCCGCGGCGCCTGGCCGAGACGCTGCCGCACCTGCACTGGGTGGGGCTGGACGTGAAGGGCCCGGCGGCGCGCTTCGACGCCATCGTCGGCCGCCCCGGCCTGGCCGCCGCCCACGCCGCGAGCCTCGAGCTGCTGCTGAGGCGCGGCATCGACTTCGAGTGCCGCACCACGATTCACTGGCGAGATCTCGACCTGGAGAGCCTGCGCCGCCTGACCCTCGACCTTGCCGAACGGGGCGTGACCCGCTACGCCCTTCAGGTGGCCCGAACCGGCCGCTGCCTCGACCCCGCCTACGCCCGGCCAGTGCCCGGCGCCCCGACCCTCGGCGAACTGGAAGCGCTGGTGGAGACCCTGGCGCCGGCCTTCGAGCGTCTAGAACTGAGGGTGTGAGGTTCGCCGGCTGTCACGCATCACGGTCGTCTTGGCGTACGTGCGTATAAGCGTACACTTGGTTGAAAATTGAACAGCGGAAGAGATGCGTGATGACTGGAATTACCGCAACCGAGGCGCGCAGCAACCTGTATCGGTTGATTGACGAGACCGCCGAGTCCCATCAGCCAATCATCATCATGGGCAAGCGGAACAGGGCGGTCCTGGTCTCCGAGGAAGATTGGGCGGCCATCCAGGAAACGCTTTACCTGCTCTCTGTGCCCGGCATGCGCGAGTCGATTCGAGAAGGGATGGACACCCCTGTGGACGAATGCGATGAGGAGCTGGACTGGTGACATGGAAGCTGGTTTACACCAGGCAAGCCCACAAGGATGCAAGGAAGCTCGCTTCCAGCGGCCTCAAACCCAAGGCGCCGGAGCTGCTGGCACTGATTGCGGAGGACCCGTACCGCAAGCCGCCACCGTTCGAAAGAGGGGTAGGCGATCTCGCGGGAGCCTACTCGCGTCGCATCAATATCCAGCACCGTCTGGTGTATCAGGTGATCGACGACGAGCGGGTCGTTAAAGTACTGCGGCTCTGGAGCCGCTACGAATAGAGCCGAGCGGGTAACGCTACAGCGTCTCTTCCAGCAGCATGGCGAGCCGCCGGTGGTGCAGGGCATCGGCGGCGGCGTCGTAGGAGGGGGCGTCCTTGGCGGTGAAGCCGTGGGCGGCGCCCCGATAGTGCTCGGTGATGAAGTGCACGCCGGGCAGCGGCCCCTGGGCGCCCGCGGGCGTGAAGAGGTGTGCGTCGATGGTGCCGTCGGCGGCTGGAATCTCGATGGCGCGAGGCATGGGCGGGCTCCGGGTGGCGGTGGGAGGAGGTCATCGGGGACGCAGGTCACCATGAAGGCATCTTACAATAGTCATACCCACTCCCCATGATTGGCCAGAGGCCGAGGAGCCAGACCATGCAGCGCGCTTCCCCCCACTCTCCTGACTCACCTGCCCAGCCGGTCCTGTTCATCCCCCACGGCGCGGGCCCCTGCTTCTTCATGGAGTGGAATCCGCCCGGTATCTGGGACGGGATGGCCGACTTCCTGAAGGGCATCGCGGATACCCTGCCGAGCCGTCCGCGGGCGATCCTGATGGTGTCGGGCCACTGGCTCGCCGATGACTTCCGCATCACCGCCGGTGAGCGGCCCGAGCTGATCTACGACTACCACGGCTTTCCCGACCACACCTATCGACTCGACTATCCGGCCCCCGGCTCGCCCCTGCTTGCCGAGCGGGTCGAGACGCTGCTCTCCGCCGCCGGCTTGGCGAGTCATCGGGACCCGGCGCGGGGCTTCGATCACGGCATGTTCATCCCGTTGAAGCTGATGTTTCCCGAAGCGGCGATTCCCGTGGTGCAGCTGTCGCTGCGCCAGGACCTCGACCCCGCGGCCCACCTGGCCGCCGGCGAGGCGCTGGAGGCGCTGCGCCACGAGGGCGTGCTGATCGTCGGCAGCGGCATGAGCTTCCACAACATGCGTGGCTATGGTGATCCGGCCTTCACCGCCCCTTCGGAAGCCTTCGATGCCTGGCTGACCGAGGCCGTGGAAGCGGCGCCAGCGCAGCGCCAGGCGGCGCTGCGCGACTGGGCCACGGCGCCCCATGCGCACCAGTGCCATCCCCCCGGCCAGGAGGAGCACCTGATTCCGCTGATGGTGGCTGCCGGCGCGGCGGGGCAGGACCGCGGGCGCAAGGTCTATTCACAGCAGGTGCTCGAGACCCAGCTGTCGGCCTTCCGCTTCGGCTGATTCTGCAACCCGAGGGCGGCCCTGTCGGAGAGCTGCCGCCGCCGCGCCCTGGCGGGTATAGTGGCTAGAGTCTTACCAGGCCAGGGAGGGAACAGGCGTTGCTCTACTACGTGGCAAAGGTGGCCATCACCGCCGTGCTGGTGGTGTTGATCGCGGAGATCTCCAAGCGCAGCTCCTTTACCGGTGCCCTGCTGGCGTCGGTGCCGCTGACCTCCGTGCTGGCCATGCTCTGGCTCTACATCGACACCGGCGATGGCGGCAGGGTGAGCGCCCTTGCCAGCAGCGTCTTCTGGCTGGTGCTGCCCTCTCTGGCGCTGTTCATCGCGCTGCCCCTGCTGCTGGCGAAGGGGGTCAACTTCTATCTCGGCCTCGCCGTCTCCATCGCCATCACAGCGCTCTGCTACTGGCTAATGGTGACGGTGCTGCATTTCTATGGCGTCGAGCTGTGACCCTCAACCGCTGACGATGCGCGCCCGGCTGGTACCGTTGCCCTGCGGCTCCACCCGGATCTGCACCGGGATGCGCTCATGCATCTCCTGCACGTGGGAGATCACCCCCACCCGGCGCCCCAGCGCCTGCAGGCCGTCCAGCGCCTCCATGGCCAGCGCCAGCGACTGCGGGTCGAGGCTGCCGAACCCCTCGTCGATAAAGAGCGACTCGATGGTGAGCTCCCCGGAGGCCATGGAGGCGAGCCCCAGGGCGAGGGCCAGGGAAACCAGGAAGGTCTCGCCGCCGGAGAGCGAGTGCACCGAGCGCCGCTCGTCGGCCATGTCCTGATCCACCACCAGCAGGCCCAGCGGCGAGCCGCCCCGCGCCAGGCGGTAGCGGCGGCTGAGCCCCGCCAGGTGGGTGTTGGCGTGCTCCAGCAGCTGCTCCAGGTTGTAGGCCTGGGCGATGCGCCGGAACACCTTGCCGTCGGCGGAGCCAATCAGCTCGCTGATCCGGCCCCAGCGGCGGTATTCGGCCCGGGCGGCCGCAAGCTCGTCCTGGCCGGCCCGCTGGCGCTCGCGGCGGCGGTCGTCGTCGCGCAGGGCGTGGAGCGCCTCGTCGCGGGCCCGCTGGGCCGCCTCCAGGCGCGGCGCCAGCTCCGCCTGGGCCTCGGCCAGGGCGGCCAGGCGGCGCTCGAGGGCCTCGGCGATGGTGTCGCCGAGCAGGGCCTCGTCGTGCTTCTGCCCGTCATCGTTCTCCTTCTCCCCTTCGATCAGCCCCTGACCGCGGCGGTGGCGCAGCAGGGCGGTGCGCCGCTCGGCAAGGGTGGCGGTGGCGTGTTGGCGGGCCTGGTCGGCCGCGTCGAGCCGGCGCTCCTCCTCGCGGGCCTCGGCGTCGCCCTGGGTGAGCAGGCGGGCGAGGGTGGCATCAATCAGGTCCGGGTGTTGTGCGCGCCATTCGGCCAGGGAGCGATAGAGCTGCGCCTGCTCCTGCTGCAGGGCGGCGAGCTGCTCCTCCTGGTGGACGAGTTGCTGGGCCAGGCGCTGCTGCTCGCGTTCGGCGTCGTGTCGGCGAGAGAGGGCGGTATCCAGAGCCTGGCGGGCCTGGGCCTCGGCCTCGTCCAGACGCTGCTGCCAAGCGTCCGGCGTGGCGTGGTCGCCGAGCAAGGTGCGCAGCGCGGTGGCGATCTCGTCATGTTGGCGCTGCAGGGCAGGGCGTTGCTCGTCCAGTTCGGCCAGCCGCTCCTCGGCGCCATTCTTCTCGGTCGCCAGGCGGGTGAGCGCCAGCTCGCCCTGGCGCAGCGATTCCTCCAGGGGTGCGAGCTCGGCCTCGGCGCGCTGGAGCGTCTCCAGGCTGGCCTGGTGGGCGCTGCGCTCCTCCGTGCTGCGCTGGCGCTGCTGGCTCAGCCAGGCGTTGCGCTCGTCCGCTGTCACTTCGTTCAGCTCCGGGTACAGCACTTGGGCCTCGAAGGTCTGGCGTGCCGATTCCCACCGCGCCCGGGCAGCCGGTTTTTCTTCCTCGAGCTGCTGCTGGGTGTCCCGGGCGAGCTTGTACTGTGCCTGCAGCGCCTGATGGGCATTCAGCGCCTTTTCATGGGTCTCGCGGGCGGCATCGAGCTCGCGCTCCTCCTCGGCCTGCTGGGCGGCAAGCTGGGCCGCCTCGGGGGTCGTCGGTGGCTGATGGCGCCAGGGGTGCTCGAGGCCCCCGCACACCGGGCAGGGCTCGCCTTCCGTAAGGCCTTCGCGCAGCATTGCCACGCTCTCGCTTCGAGCGGCGCGGGCCCGGGCAATGAAGCCGCCGAGGCTGTCGTGGCGGGCCTTGCACTCCTCCAGCTGCCGGCGAGCGGCCTGGCCGTCGCGGGTCAGGGTCGCCAGGCGCTCATTGGCCTCGGCCAGGTGGGTCTCGAGCTGCCGGTGGGCCTGCTCGGCCTGGTGGGCCTCGCGCCAGGCGGCCTGCAGCTCGCCCAGGGCGAGCTGGCGGGCGGCGGCCCGGTCGTGGGCCTGCTGGATGGCCTGGCGTGCGGTGTGATGGTGTGAATGCTCACCCACCAGCTCGGCCAGGGCCGACTGCCACCGGCGCTGCTGTTCATGGCGCTGCTGCTGGGCGTCGTGCTCCTGCCGATGGTCGTCGCGAAGGCGGTCGACCTGCTCCCGGGTGCGGGTGCGCTGGGCCTCGAGCTCGGCCAGCTCACGCTGGCGCTGGGTGAGGGCGTGCTGGTGCTCACGGGTCTCGCGCAGTCTCGGTTCGGCCTCGCGGCGTGCCTCGCTGGCCGCCTCCAGGCGCTTGCCGGCGCGGTTGTGGTCGGCGGTGGCGTCCAGAGCCGACTGCTGCGCCCTGGCCAGCGCCTCGCGAGTGGCGTCGC
>NZ_JACUUD010000084.1 GCF_014859505.1 Halomonas sp. | reverse complement strand
GTTTGGTGGAGGCGGCGGGAATTGAACCCGCGTCCGCCAGCACTCGCCCATTGGCTCTACATGCTTAGATTCCGTCGTTTGATTTAACGCCTCTGGCTCCGACGGTCAGGATCCAGCGACGCGATTCCTCTTAGATTTAGCGAACGGCATGAGGACGCTACCGATCACGATCCCATCATTCTTAGCTCTTATCCCCTCTGCGATGAATGGGCACATCGCTTTGGGGCCGGACAAGAAGCTAACAGCTGTTAGGCTGCCAGCGCGCCCTGAGCGTAGTTGTCGTCGTTTGCGACTATTCATTTGTGATGTGGGATTTACGAGATACATCACGATCTCGGCATGCACCGCAGGGGTTGTCACCGGCGTCGAAACCATGTCGCCCCCTTGACTGCCCATCCTATCAGGATCAGCAGCCTTGTGACAGCCTACGCCTTGTTTTGTTCCCGCATGATGCGGCCCTTCTGGCGCTGCCAGTCGCGGTCCTTCTCGGTGGCCCGCTTGTCGTGAAGCTTCTTGCCCGTCACAAGGGCCAGCTCGCACTTCACCCGGTTGCCCTTCCAGTAGAGCTTGAGCGGCACGCAGGTGTGCCCCTTTTCCTGGGTCCGCGAGAAGATCCTGGCGATCTCCTTGCGGTGGAGCAGCAGCTTGCGCGTGCGGATGGGGTCGGCGATCTCGTGGGTGCTGGCGGTGTTGAG
Organism: Halomonas sp.; assembly: GCF_014859505.1. Classification (GTDB taxonomy): domain Bacteria; phylum Pseudomonadota; class Gammaproteobacteria; order Pseudomonadales; family Halomonadaceae; genus Halomonas. The sequence goes on along the minus strand of NZ_JACUUD010000084.1, from coordinate 12,613 downwards.
CGGCATGATATGGCTGCCCAGTAGCCAGGCCTCGGCGCTCTTGACCAGGATGTAGGTATCCGTCAGCTGGGCCTTGCCGGCGCGCAGGCTCTTGACCTCCCAGCCGGCCAGCACCAGGCCCGCCTCGAAGGTTTCGTCGATGTGGTACTCGAAGCGAGCCTTCTTGTTCTGGGCGATGACGTTGCTGCTGGGCCCCTTGCCCTTGCCTTTCTTGTTGGCCATGAAACCTCGTGTCTGTCCGTGCCCGTGGCGGCTACCCCTTCGATATGAGGGGAAGCGTGATACCATTCAAGGCCTGAAATAACGGCTCATGATACGCCCTGGGCACTGTGAAGTCAGCGGAGAGCTCAATGCCAACGGTCAACCGAACCGCCATGGTGCGACACACCCCCCAGCAGATGTTCGATCTGGTCAATGACTTCGAGAGCTATCCGGAGTTCCTGCCGGGTTGTCGGCGTGCCCGCCTGATAGAGCGGGACGACTCGCACCTGATCGGCGAGATGACCCTCGGTCGTGCCGGCATCGAGCAGAGCATTGCGACCCGCAACGACCTGATCGAGCCCGAGCGCATCGAGATGTCGCTGGTCAGCGGGCCCTTCAGGCGCCTGCGCGGGCGCTGGATGTTCATTCCCATGGGGGAGAATGCCTGCAAGGTGTGCCTGGAGATGGAGTTCGAGTTCGCCAGCCGCCTGCTGGGCATGGCCTTCGGCAAGCTCTTCCAGCAGGTGGCGGGGCAGCTGGTGGATGCCTTCACCCGCCGCGCCGACGATCTCTACGGGCGCTGAGCCATGGCCAGGATCGCGGTGGAGGTGGCCTTCGCCCTGCCCGAGCGACAGGCGGTGGTTGCCCTGGAGGTGCCGCTGGGTGCCACGGCCAGTGAGGCGGTGGCCCTGGCCGACCTGCCGGGTCGTTTCCCCGATGTCTCCCCTGAGGCCTTCGCCGGGACAGACCTCGGCATCTTCGGCAAGCGGCTGCGTGAACCGTCGAGCCATCGCCTGCGGGCCGGCGATCGCGTGGAGCTCTACCGCCCGCTGATCCTCGACCCCAAGGCGGCGCGGCTGGCCAGGGCGATCGCCGAGAAACGCTGACGCCCCGTCGGGGCAGGGCCTCGGCGGGGCGTCAGGGCCTGATGGCGGGCCTAGAAGTCGCGGGACGGCTCGCCGCCCATGGGCACCGTGGCGCCGCCTTCCGGCCGCGGTTCCGGGGTGACGTCCAGTGGCTCGGCGCCTTCCACCTGCGGGCCGACGCTCTCGCTTGCGCGCAGGTCGATGTCGCGCCCCAGATCGCCTTCCTGTTGGATATCCACCAGTCTGTTGCCCGCAAAGGAGAGGGTCACGCGTCGCCGCTCCACGTCGCCGTAGGCCTCGTCGAGGCGGAACACGTAGTCCCACTGGTTGGCGTCGAAGGGCGCCTCCAGCAGCGGGCGTCCCATCACGTAGACCACGTCGTCGCGGGTCATGCCTGGCCGCAGTTGGTCTACCATGTCGGCGGTCACCAGGTTGCCCTGAGGGATGTCCCGCTTGTAGACCCCGAAGTAGCTGCAGCCGCTGACCAGCAGCAGGGCTACAGAAAGGGTGACGATTCTTGTCAGCTTTTGCATTTGCGCCTGTTCTTCACTATCGTGGTTTCGGTCGATCATACCCGACCCTACCCGATACTGCGAAGAGCAACCATGGCCGACCAGAACCATGAACTGCGCAAGGCCGGTCTGAAGGTGACCCTGCCCCGCGTGAAGATCCTGCAGATCCTCGAGAGCGCCCAGGGCGAACACCACATGAGCGCCGAGGATGTCTACAAGACCCTGCTGGAAGCCGGCGAGGATGTGGGCCTGGCCACCGTCTATCGCGTGTTGACCCAGTTCGAGTCGGCAGGCTTGGTGGTGCGTCATAACTTCGATGGTGGTCACGCCGTCTTCGAGATCTCCCAGGAGGAGCACCATGACCATATGGTGTGCCTGGACAGCGGTGAGATCATCGAGTTCTTCGACGAGACCATAGAGCGGCGCCAGCAGGAGATCGCCGAGGAGCACGGCTTTGACCTTGTCGATCACGCCCTGGTGCTTTATGTGCGCCCCAAGGGCTCCAGCGTGACGCGCCAGGACGGCTCTCAGAAAAGATAGCGCCCCGCACTGACTGCTAGCGACACCGCGCGGCCCCGATCGATGATCGGGGCCGCGTGCGTTTCATGGGGTCGATGACAGAGGGCTTGGTACCGAGGGTCCCGTCAGCGCGTTGTAAAGAGGGCTCAGTGATGGGGACGCTGGCTCGCGTCGAGCATCTCGCGTGCATGGGCCAGGGTGCGTTCGGAGAGATTGACACCGCCGAGCATCCGCGCCAGCTCGCCGACCCGGCCGGCCTCGTCCAGCAGTGCCATGCGGGTGAGGGTGGTCTCCTGCTCCGCGTGCTTCTCGATGTGCAGGTGGCGGTGCGCCTGGGCCGCGACCTGGGGCAGGTGGGTCACGGTCATCACCTGGCCCTGCTCGCCCAGCCGGCGCAGCAGCTGTCCGACGATCTCGGCGGTGGCGCCGGAGACCCCCACGTCCACCTCGTCGAACACCAGGCTGGGAATGGTGGAGTGGCGGGCGGCGACCACCTGGATGGCCAGGCTGATCCGTGACAGCTCGCCGCCCGAGGCCACCTTGGCCAGAGGGCGTGCTGGCTGGCCGGGGTTGGCGCTGATCAGGAAGCGCACCCCCTCCATGCCCTCGGCGGCGGGGGTGTCACGCGCCAGCACCTCGACCTCGAAGCGCGCCTTGCCCATGGCGAGGAAGGCGAGCTGTTCCTGTACCGCCTTGCCGAAGCGGGTGGCGGCCTGGTGGCGAGCCTCGCCCACCAGGCGGGCCTGCCCCCGCCACCGCTCGCGCAGGGCATCGACCTCGCCCTCCAGCGCCTCGAGGTCCTCGTCGCCGCCTTCCAGGCGCGCAAGCTCGCCCTGCAGCCGCTGGTGCAGCTCGGTCAGTTCCTCGGGCATCACGTGGTGCTTGCGGGCCAGGCGGTGCACCTCACCGAGGCGCTGCTCCACCCAGGCCAGGCGCTCCGGGTCGAGCTCGGTACCCTCGGCGAAGTGATGGAGCTCCCGGGCCGCCTCCTCGATCTGGATGCGCGCCTCGCCCAGCATGGAGAGCGCCTCGGCCAGGCGGCCGCGGTCGCTGCCGGGCAGTGCCGAGAGGTGGTTGATCGCCTGGGTCAGCCGGGTCATGGCGCCGCCCTCGTCGCCGTCGCAGCACTCGGCCGCGAACAGCGCCTCGCGCAGGCGCTCCTCGGCGTGGGCCAGCTCCTCCTGCTCCTCTTCCAGCGTCTTCAACTCGCCCTCGGCCAGGGCCAGCTGGTCGAGCTCCTCTACCTGGTAGCGCATCAGCTGGCGCCGGGCGGCCAGCTCGTCGCCGTCCTCGGCCAGGCGCTTGAGACGGCGCCTGGCGGCCTGCCAGGCCCGGAAGGTCTCGGCCATGTCGCCCACCGCCTCGCGGTGGCCGGCGAAGTCGTCGAGCAGACGCAGGTGGGTCTCCTCGCGCAGTAGTGCCTGGTGGGCGTGCTGGCCGTGGATCTCGATCAGCCGCTCGCCCAGCCCCTTGAGGTCGGCCACGGTGGCCGGCTGGCCGTTGATCCACGCCTTGGAGCGCCCGTTGGCGCTAACCACCCGGCGCAGCAGGCAGTCGTCCACGGGCAGTTCCCGGGACTCGAGCCAGGCGCGCGCCTCGGGCAGTGCGGCGATATCGAAGCGCGCGGAGAGGTCGGCGCGTTCGGCACCGTGGCGCACGCTGCCGGCATCGCCGCGTTCGCCCAGGCAGAGCCCCAGGGCCCCTAGCAGGATCGACTTGCCAGCGCCGGTCTCACCGGTGATCGCGGTCATGCCGCCGGCGAGTTCAAGCTCCAGGTGATCGACGATGGCAAAGTCGCGAATGGCAAGCTCTGTCAGCATGGTGCCTCCCGGGAAGTCTCCAGGCCCTGGGGTCAGGACTACTGGTCATCTATCCAACATGTGTGCGTTTATACAGTAGTCCAGGTCCCCCAATAATGCACGCGGGTCTGTCCGCCTTGAGTTCCCGCGGCCAGGCCCCATATACCCCGCAGAATTGCAGTTTTCGTCATTCATTATCGAGCCGGCGGCCGGTGGCCGCCGCCTCCCCGTCAGGAGAGACCCATGGCCAGAGAGCCCCAGACCCCGCTGGACGATGAGCTTGCCCGCCGCGAGCAGGAGGCCGAGCCGCAGCCCGTGGAAGGCGAACTGGAGGATGCCGTCGAGGCGGCCGAGCAGGCAGAGGTGGCCGAGACTGAAGTAGAGAGCGACAACCCCGAGGCCGAGTTGCTCGCCGCCCGTGTCGAGGAGCTGGAGCAGACAGTCGCCGAGGCCAAGGATCAGGCGCTGCGCGCCGCCGCCGAGGCCCAGAACGTGCGCCGCCGCGCCGAGCAGGAGGCCGAGAAGGCCCGCAAGTTTGCGCTGGAGAAGTTCGTCAAGGAACTGCTGCCGGTGGTCGACAGCCTCGAGAAGGCCCTGGAGGCCATGGCCGACGAAGCTACCGAGGCCCATCGCGAGGGGGTCTCCATGACGCTGAAGATGCAGCAGGACGTGCTGGCCAAGTTTGGCGTCGAGGCAGTGGAGCCCGCGGGGGAGCCCTTCGACCCGCAGTTCCACGAGGCGATGGCCATGGTGCCCAACCCGGAGTTGGACCCCAATACCGTCATGGAAGTGATGCAGAAGGGCTACCTGCTCAACGGCCGCCTGGTGCGCCCGGCCATGGTGGTGGTCAGCCAGGGCGCCGGCTGAGGCACAACAAATCCCGGTCGCGGGTCTTGAAATGCCACCTGCGGCCCCCAGATAGATGTCAACTCCGCGGCGCAGGCCGCAGAACACGACTCCGGATACAAAGCAACGACTCTACGAGGATTTCCTATGGGACGCATCATCGGTATTGACCTGGGGACCACCAACTCCTGCGTGGCCGTGCTCGACGGCGACAGCGCCAAGGTGATCGAGAACGCCGAGGGCGCGCGCACCACGCCGTCCATCATCGCCTACACCGAGGATGGCGAGATCCTGGTGGGCCAGTCGGCCAAGCGCCAGGCGGTCACCAACCCGACCAACACCCTCTACGCCATCAAGCGCCTGATCGGTCGTCGCTTCAAGGACGACGTCGTCCAGAAGGACATCAAGATGGTGCCCTACACCATCTCCGAGGCCGACAACGGTGACGCCTGGGTCGAGGTCAACGGCAAGAAGCTGGCCCCGCCGCAGGTCAGCGCCGAAGTGCTGAAGAAGATGAAGAAGACCGCGGAAGACTACCTGGGTGAGCCCGTCACCGAGGCGGTCATCACCGTGCCGGCCTACTTCAACGACAGCCAGCGTCAGGCCACCAAGGATGCCGGCCGCATCGCCGGCCTCGAGGTCAAGCGGATCATCAACGAGCCCACTGCCGCGGCCCTGGCCTACGGCATGGACAAGTCTCGCGGCGACAAGACCATCGCGGTCTATGACCTGGGCGGCGGCACCTTCGACATCTCCATCATCGAGGTGGCCGACGTCGACGGTGAGACTCAGTTCGAGGTGCTGGCCACCAACGGCGACACCTTCCTGGGTGGCGAAGACTTCGACATGCACCTGATCAACTACCTGGTCGATCAGTTCAAGTCCGACAGCGGCATCGACCTCTCCGGCGACAACCTGGCCATGCAGCGCCTCAAGGAAGCCGCCGAGAAGGCCAAGATCGAGCTTTCCAGCGCTCAGCAGACCGACGTCAACCTGCCCTACATCACGGCCGACAACACCGGGCCGAAGCACCTCAACGTCAAGGTGACCCGGGCCAAGCTGGAGTCGCTGGTGGAGGACCTGGTGCAGCGCTCCCTGGCGCCCTGCAAGATCGCGCTCAAGGATGCCGGCCTGTCCGCCTCCGAGATCGACGACGTCATCCTGGTCGGCGGCCAGACCCGCATGCCCATGGTGCAGCAGAAGGTGGCCGACTTCTTCGGCAAGGAAGCCCGCAAGGACGTCAACCCGGACGAGGCCGTGGCCGTGGGTGCGGCGATCCAGGGCGGCGTGCTGGGCGGCGACGTCAAGGACGTGCTGCTGCTCGACGTCACCCCGCTGACCCTGGGCATCGAGACCCTGGGCGGCGTGATGACCCCGCTGATCGAGAAGAACACCACCATCCCGACCAAGAAGACCCAGAGCTTCTCGACCGCGGATGACAACCAGACCGCCGTGACCATCCATGTGCTGCAGGGCGAGCGCAAGCAGGCGGGCGGCAACAAGTCGCTGGGCCGCTTCGACCTGGCCGACATCCCGCCGGCACCGCGCGGCGTGCCGCAGATCGAGGTCGCCTTCGACCTGGACGCCAACGGCATCCTCAACGTGTCCGCCAAGGACAAGGCCACCGGCAAGGAGCAGTCCATCGTCATCAAGGCCTCCAGCGGCCTGTCCGACGACGAGATCGAGCAGATGGTCCGCGACGCCGAGGCTCATGCCGACGAGGACAAGAAGTTCGAGGAGCTGGTGCAACTGCGCAACCAGGCCGACGGCATGGTCCACGCCGCCCGCAAGACCGTGCAGGAAGCCGGCGAGCACGCCAGCGAGCAAGAGAAGGAGGCCATCGAGAGCGCCGCCAAGGAGCTCGAGGAGGCCATCAAGGGGGATGACAAGGACGACATCCAGGCCAAGCTCGACAAGCTGACCGAGGCCTCCGGCAACCTGGCCCAGAAGATGTACGCGGCCCAGGCCGAAGCCGCCCAGCAGGGCGGTGGCGAAGGCCAGGACGCCGGCGCCAAGCAGGAAGATGACGTGGTCGACGCCGAGTACGAAGAAGTCAACGACGACCAGAAGAAGCAGTAAACCACGCATCTGAACCACGGATGATGCCAGCGCGGGGGCCTGACTCCCGCGTTGGTGTTTCCGCGGTACCGCGACGGAGGCGGACCGATCCATGTCCAAACGTGACTATTATGAGGTGCTGGGCGTAGAGCGCGGTGCCGACCAGAAAGAGATCAAGAAGGCCTACCGACGCCTGGCCCAGAAGTTTCACCCCGACCGCAACCCGGACGACGAGACCTCCGCGGAGAAGTTTCGCGAGGTCTCCGAGGCCTATGAGGTGCTCACCGACGGTGAGAAGCGCGCCGCCTATGACCAGTTCGGCCATGCCGGCGTGGACGGCCAGGCCGGCGGCTTCGGCGGCGGTGGCTTCGGCGGTGCGGGTGCCGGTGGCTTCAGCGACATCTTCGGCGATGTCTTCGGCGACATCTTCGGCGGCGGGGGGGGCGGGCGTCGTCATCCCAACGCCCCGGCCCGCGGCAGCGACCTGCGCTACAACCTCGAGCTCGACCTCGAGAATGCGGTATCCGGCACCAGCGTGGATATCCGCGTGCCGCGCCACGTGGAGTGCGAGCGCTGCGATGGCCAGGGCGCCGAGCCGGGTTCCAGCAAGGAGACCTGCCCGACCTGTGCCGGCCACGGTCAGGTGCGCATGCAGCAGGGCTTCTTCGCCGTGCAGCAGACCTGCCCGACCTGCCATGGCTCAGGCCAGCACATCAAGGTGCCGTGCCACAAGTGCAACGGCGAAGGCCGCGTGCGCGAGACCCGCACCCTGTCCGTGAAGATCCCCGCCGGCGTGGATACCGGCGATCGCATTCGCCTCAACGGCGAGGGCGAGGCGGGGCTCAACGGTGGCCCGCCCGGGGATCTCTACGTCCAGGTGCACATCAAGCCGCACCATATCTTCCAGCGTGACGGCAAGCACCTGCACTGCGAGGTGCCGATCAACTTCGTCGACGCCGCGCTGGGCGGTGAACTGGAGGTGCCGACCCTGGACGGCCGGGTGAAGCTCAAGATCCCGCCCGAGACCCAGACCGGCAAGCTGTTTCGCCTGCGCGGCAAGGGCGTCAAGCCGGTGCGTGGCGGCGCCCCGGGCGACCTGCTGTGCAAGGTGGTGATCGAGACGCCGGTGAAGCTCGGCGAGGAGCAGAAGGAGCTGCTGCGCCAGTTCCAGGAGAGCCTCGGCGGCACCAACAGCGCCCACCACTCGCCCAAGAAGAGCGGCTTCTTCGACGGCGTGAAGAAGTTCTTCGAGGACATGAAGCCCTAATCGGCATCACCCCTCGCCGCGACAGACGGGCCCCGGCATCGCCAGATGCCGGGGCCCGTCGCGTTCATCACTGCTTCAGCGCTGCAGGTGGTCCAGCCGCCAGGCCAGGGCATCGCGATCCGGCTGCCAGCGCGGGTCTCGGGGCAGCACCAGCGGCTGGCCGTCCAGCTCGCAGAGCCAGCGGTTGTCGGGCACCAGGGCATCCACGGCGGGGCTCAGGTGCCAGCGGTGGTCTGGGCCGGGAGCGATCAGCTGGCTGTCCATGGCCCAGTGCAGGTTGGGCGTCAGCGCCAGGCCGTTGGTGGGGCGGTCGTCCTGGCTCTCGGCGAAGGGCACCAGATGCGCCGCCTCCACCAGGTAGCGATAGTCCGGGGTGATATAACGCAGCCGGCTGGCCGCACAGCGGTAGTCGTAGGCCTCCAGCACCAGGGAGCGAAAGGCGGCGGAGCGGGCATATTTCTGGCTCTCTTCCCTCACACCACCTGCGAGGCGTTCGGGGTGTTTCTCGTAGTCGCCACTGGTCAGCGCCGTCTGGAGATACTGCCGCACTCGGTTATAGGCATCGCTATCGGTGGAGAGGTAGTGGGAAACCAGTAGCGAGCAAGCCTCTTTGGCAGCCGTGCTGTCTTCAAGAGCTGAAAACAGAGCGGGATCGAGTGTCGCGGTGCTGAAACGCTGCTCGATCTGCTTCAAGGATTTGGGCTGTCCCATCTGATCGGCCAGTTCCCGGACGGGGGCGAGATATTCTGGGCGCCACAACTTGCCGGAGGGCCCCTTTCTGTTTCTCAGCGCCCATATCGGCATCCAGGGGCGGGCTCTATGCCGTTCCCCTGTTACCATCTGGAAGATGTCGTAGTAGCGGGCGATCAGGCGTGTATCGATCCGAACGAGCGGAGAAATGATATGCCCGGCCTGAATCTCGATGATGATCGCTAGAAGCAAGCAGGGTTGGTGAGGCGCAGGGTGGTCTCCTTTCTTGTCGACCCTGAGGCGCGTCAGGCACTCCAATATCCTATCCATACCTTTTCTTCCTCTCCCTCCTTGGGGTGCTGCTGACACGTTACCACGCGAGCTTTGCAGTTTTTGTCATGAAAGTGGCGAAAGCTGTATATATGCACATATTCTGTGATTCGGGTCGACGAGCGGCTGTGGTTGGTGAGTGATATTGCTTGCTCGCTCGCGATGGAGGCCGGGGCAAGGAGGTGCACGATGCAGCAGGTTCAGATTTTCCAGTCCAGCGATGGCGTCATCTCGCTTGAGGTGGCGTTAGAGCAGGAGACCGTCTGGCTCAGCCAGGCACAGATGTGTGAGCTTTTCGGCCGAGATCAGTCGGTGTTGTCGCGGCATATTCGCAACGTATTCAAGGAGGGGGAACTGAATCCAGAAGGCAATATGCAAAAAGTGCATATTGCCTCCTCGGATAAGCCCGTGGCCCGTTATTCTCTGGATGTGATCATCTCGGTCGGCTACCGGGTCAAGTCCCTGCGCGGGGTTCAGTTCCGGCGTTGGGCGACATCGGTGCTGAAACAGCATCTGGTGCAGGGCTATACGCTCGACCGGAAGCGGCTGATAGAGCGTGGCATCGAGTTCGAGCAGGCGGTGGTGCTGCTCTCCCGCACTCTGGCCAATCAACAACTGATCGAGCCGGTGGGTGAGCAGGTGCTCAAGGTCATCAGCGAGTACGCGCGCTCCTGGAGCCTGTTGCAGGGCTATGATGAGCAGAGCCTTGGAGAAGTCAGCGCCCGCCAGAACGACATGCGACCATTGCATCTGGACGATGCCCTCGCGGGCATCGCGTCTCTGAAACGCGAGTTGATGGCCAAGGGCGAGGCGACCTAGTTGTTCGGGCAAATGCGCGGTGATGGCCTGGCCTCGGCACTGGCGACCATCGAGCAAGGCTTCGGCGACGAGTTTTTCTACCCGAACGTGGCCAGCCGGGCGGCACATCTGCTCTATTTCGTGATCAAAAATCACCCGCTTGCAGATGGAAACAAGCGTACCGGCTCCTTCCTCTTCCTCTGGTACCTGCGCCTCAACCAGCCACTGCTGGCCCGTCCCGTGGAGCGAATGGTCAATGATAATACGCTGGTGGCCCTGGCACTGCTGGTGGCCGAGAGCCTACCGGCCCAGAAAGAGTTGATGATCCGGCTGATCGAACACTTCGTTCTGTTGAAATCGCCACTTGGCGACGGCGGTGCCGGGGCCTAGGCTGGAAGTCCGACATTCCTTCAGGAGGTGGCCGCCATGCCGATTTCACGTGCCGAGATTCGTGCCGAGGACGCCGAGGTGCTGATCGACCAGCTCTGCCAGCGCTGGTCCGCCGACCATGAGGTGGAGCGCGGTGACGACCAGGTCGAAGTGCGCTTCGAAGACGGCAGCTGCTTCCTGGTGGCGGAGCCGGACAAGCTGATGGTGGTGGTGGAGGCCGTCGAGGACCATCTCCACGATCGCCTGGAGGGGGAGGTGGATGCTGCTCTGGATGCCTTGAAGGGCGTCGAGCTGGATATCGTCTGGGAGGCGTGACCGACGGGATCACTCCGGCCGCGGCCCATCTGGGCATGCTGCTGTGGGCGGTGCTGGTGGGCTTGTCGTTTCCCGCCGTGGGGCTGATGAGCGAGCTTCCGCCGCTCTCGCTTACCGCCCTGCGCTTCGCCATCGCTTGCAGCGCCCTGTGGTGGCTGGCGCACCGCTCGCCGGAGTTCCTGCCGCCCTGGCGTCTGCTGCCGCTCTACGCCCTGATGGGCCTGTGCCTGGCCGGCTTCTTCGGCGCCATGTTCTGGGCGGCCCACCATGCCACGGCGCTCTCCATGGCGACCCTCTACGTGAGCGTGCCGCTGCTGGCCTTCCTGCTGGGGCTGGGCCTGGGGGTGGAACGCCCGGGCTGGCAGCTGCCGGCAATCCTGGCGCTGGGGGCCGTCGGCGCCCTGGGGCTGGCCGTCGCCGAGGCGTGGCAGCAGGGCGGCCGGCTGCGCGTCGGCATCGGCGAGGCGGTGTTCTTCCTCGGCTGTCTCTCCACGGCGCTCTACCCGGTACTCAGCAAGTGGGGGCTGGCCACCGGGCGGCTGCCGGCCTCGGCGGCGGTGCGCACCTTCTGGAGCCTGGGGGCGGGCGGCGTGCTGATCGGCCTGGTCGGGCTCGCGGTCGAGCCGCTGGCCATGCTGGCCACCATGAGCGGACGTGACTTGGCGCTGCTGGTCTACCTGGGGCTCTTCTCCAGCGCCCTGACCTTCTGGCTGATGCAGCGGGCCACGGCGGCACTCACGCCGGGCGTGGTCACCGCCTACGGCTACCTGGTGCCCTTCGTCTCCATGCTGCTGCTGTTCGTGCAGTCCCCGGCCAGCGTCGGCTGGGTGTGGCTGCCGGGCAGCGTCGCGGTGATGTTGGCCATGGCGCTGCTGATGCGTGGCAGCCGAACGTGGAGCGGCTGATGGTGGGCGGGGCGGCTCTGGTATACTGCGCCCATTCCCGAACCGCTACCGCTTCCACAGGAGTCCTCATGACCCGTATCGCCATCGTCGGTGTCGCCGGCCGCATGGGCCGCACCCTGGTCAACGCCGTGCAACAGGATGACGGCGCCACCCTGGCCGGCGGCATCGTCGAGCCGGGCAGCTCGCTCGTCGGCGCCGATATCGGCGAGCTGGCCGGGGTCGGCAGGCTGGGGGTGAGTGCCGTGGATTCCCTCGAGGCCATCGTCGACGACTTCGACGTGCTGATCGATTTCACCGCCCCCCAGGTGACGCTGGCCAACCTGGCCTTCTGCGCCGAGCACGGCAAGCGCATGGTGATCGGCACCACCGGCCTGTCCGACGAGCAGCTGGCCGAACTGGACGGCCATGGTAAGACGCTGCCCTTCGTGTTCGCGCCGAACATGAGCGTGGGTGTCAACCTGACGCTGAAGCTCCTCGAGACCGCGGCCAGGGCGCTGGGCGACGAGGGCTACGATATCGAGGTGATCGAGGCGCACCACCGCCACAAGGTGGATGCCCCTTCCGGCACCGCGCTGAAGATGGGCGAGGTGGTGGCCGAGAGCCTGGGCCGCACCCTCAAGGAGCACGGCGTCTTCGAGCGGGTGGGGCAGTGCGGGCCGCGCACCGACAAGGAGATCGGCTTCGCCACGGTGCGTGCAGGCGACATCGTCGGCGAGCACACCGTGATGTTCGCCACCGAGGGCGAGCGCATCGAGATCACCCACAAGGCCTCCAGCCGCATGACCTTCGCCAAGGGGGCGGTGCGCGCCGCACGCTGGGTGGCAGGCCAGGGCGCTGGCCGTTACTCGATGCAGGATGTGCTCGGTCTGGAGTGACCGTTTGTGGATGGGCCAGGGCCCAGGGGGTAGTCCAGGCGCGCCTTTTCCTGTAGTATTCGGAAAATTTTGGCCGGGCGCATGGGCGAGAGCCCTGAAACAGCGCTTGTTGCTTCGGCCCCCAGTGTTCTGATGTTCCGAGCGAATCAGTTCCGAGCGAATGACAACAAGCGGGATGAAACCGGTCTTTATCGGGTTTCGTCCCGCTTTTTTGCGGGGCGGCCATCCGCGGGGCGGCCATC
>NZ_JACUUD010000270.1 GCF_014859505.1 Halomonas sp. | reverse complement strand
CTGGTCTTCGCCGGCAACGTCGCCAGCAGGTAGGCCAGCGGAAAGCCCAGCAGCGAGGTCCAGAAGGGCAGCAGCACCAGGATCATCAGCAGGTTGCTGGTCTTCGCCGGCAACGTCGCCAGCAGGTAGGCCAGCGGAAAGCCCAGCGCCAGGCAGATGAGGGTGACACCACCGGCGATCACCATGGTGCGCTGGAAGACGGCCTGGTAGAGGCGGTCCTGCGAGTCGACGCGCTGGATCTCGCCATCCGCCCCACGCTCCATGTCCAGTGAGGCCAGCACGTAGCGGTCGGTGGTGGCCGGTGCGGCGCGCTGGATACCGAGCCAGGTGGCGGTCTCGCCCCAGGCGGGGTCGATCTCGATCAGGGTGGCGCTCCAGTCGTCGACGCCCTCCCCCGCCGCCGGCAGGCCGCGCAGGGTGCGCATCAGCAGCCCGCGATAGCCGGTGTCCTCATAGTTGAGACGACGACCGATGCGCCCCAGCCCCCCGCCCTGGCGGGAGTCGCGCAGCTCGGCGGCGAGGGCCGCCATGGCGGCTTCGTCGGGCAGTCCGTTGCCGTCCCACTGCCGCAACGCCGCCGCGGTCCGGGGCATCACCGATTCCAGCTCGCTGTTGTCCACGCTGCGCCACAGCATGCTGCCGATGGGCACCACGAAGACGACCACCAGGAACAGCGCCAGGGGAGCCACCAGGGCCACCGCCCGAAACTTGCGCCTCCGCTCGGCCCGCCGCAGCTGGGCCCTCAGGTTGCCGGCGGGCCTGGCCTCCGGCATCGACGCCGCGGTCGTGGTCATGGGGTCCTCCCGCTGAGCTCGGACGACTGCCGCGGCAGACCCGCGGCAGCAGAGAAGAGGGGCAGCGGCACCCGCCGCTGCCGGGGGTCAATCAGCGTGCCGCCCAGGCATTGAAGCGCTGCTCCAGCTCCTCGCCGAAATCGACCCAGAAGCCGGTATTGATGGCCAGCGCGCCCTCGAGGTTATCTTCATGGGTGGGCATGCGCTGCGCCTGCTCGTCATCCAGCTGGGCGATGGCGTCGGGATGCACCGGACCATAGGGAATCTCGCTGGAGTAGACCGCCTGGGTCTCCGGCTGGCTGGCGAAGGCGATGAAGTCGTAGGCCTCGTCGACCTGCTCGCTGCCGGCGACGATCGCCCAGTAGTCCAGGTCATAGAGGCTCTCGTTCCAGACGATCTCCAGGTTGTTGCCTTCCTCCTGAGCGGCGGCGATGCGGCCATTGTAGGAGGAGGTCATCACCACATCGCCGGCCACCAGCCACTGGGGCGGCTGGGCGCCGGCCTCCCACCACTGGATGTGCTCCTTGATCTCGTCGAGCTTGGCGAAGGCGCGGTCGACCCCCTCGTCGGTGGCCAGCACCTCGTAGACCTCCTCGGCGGCCACGCCATCGGCCATCAGCGCGAACTCCAGGGTGTACTTGGCGCCTCGGCGCAGCCCGCGAGTACCGGGGAACTGCTCGACGTCCCAGAAATCCGCCCAGGAGCCGGGCGCGGCGTCCAGGGCGTCGGCGTCATAGGCCAGCACCGTGGACCACACGAAGGTGCCCACGCCGCACTCGTCGACGGCCGAGTCGATCAGCTCGTCGGCAAGCCCGAGGCGATCCCAGTCGATGGGCTCGAATAATCCCTCGAAGCACCCGCGGGCCAGTTCCGGCGACTCCATCTCCACCAGATCCCAGCTGACGTTGCCGGTCTCGACCATGGCACGGATCCGCGACAGCTCACCGTTGTAGTCACCCGGTGTCAGGTCCACGCCGGTGCTCTCGGCGAAGGGGCCGTAGTAGGCCTTCTGCATGGCGTCCCCCGAAGCGCCACCGAAGGAGATCACTGTCAGCGCCTGGGCGTTGGCCGACAGGGCCAGGCCGGCAGCAAGCAGGCTGCCGACGGCGATACCGCGGGCCAGTGGCTTGAGGGTTGAAGGCTGATGGGTCATGGAACTCTCCCGATGCTTGTTGTGATGGTGGTTGTTGTGACGGTTGTTGTTGTGATTGTCGTGATGCCCTGGGAGTGGCGGCGACTACCGTCCCCCCGTGGCACTCCGGCGGGCCATCATCCTGGGCCGGGCATGTCCAGGGCGCGCACATCCTCGTCGCGCCAGCCGACCTCGATGACATCGCCCGGCCGCATGCTGCTCTGGACCTCGGCGACCGGAAGGCGCGCCACGAACTGGT
>NZ_JACUUD010000083.1 GCF_014859505.1 Halomonas sp. | reverse complement strand
ACCTGCTCACCAACCCGGCGCTGGACCCCTTCGGCAAGATCCCCGAGTTCAAGTATGCCGCCTGCCGGTTGAGCCGCGCGGCAGTGGTGGAAAGCGATTGAGACGGTGGAGGACCGCCCTATGATGATCGTCGACCTGGTCGATGACGATGATTTCCGTGATCGCCTGGTGGCGCTGGGGATCCATATCCCCGAGGGGGCCTGCCCCGAGACCTGTGCGCGCCTGGCGCGGCGTTGCCGGGCCGAGGGCGAGGTAGCGGGCCTCGATGAGCTGGTGGGCGAGCTGGAGGAGAAGCGCGAGGTGCTGCTGCCGTCGGTCCGCCGGGCGCTGGAGACCCATCTTCTGCCGCTGATTCGCTGACACTCGGCGACTTCCAGGCCACGATCACCCGCGACCATGGCGCCTGGCCGCCAATGACAGGGCCCCCGGCGGTATCCTGAACTGACCCCCAATAGTTGGACGGTTCATTCAGCCGGCGCCCAAGGCCTCAGCCCTGCACCACATTGAGGTGCGGGGCGGTGTGGCCCAGGTTCTCCAGCAGCCGCTCGCCGTACCAGTCGATGAAGTCGATCACCCCGAACTCGTAGGTCTCGGAGTAGGGGCCGGGCTCATAGGCCTTGGAGTTAATGCCGCGCTGGTTCTCCTCGGCCAGGCGCCGGTCCTGGTCGTTGGTGGCGTCCCACACCCGGCGCATGGTCTCGGTCTGGTAGTCGATCCCCTCCACGGCGTCCTTGTGCACCAGCCACTTGGTGGTGACCAGGGTCTGCTGCGGACCCAGCGGCAGCACCCGGAAGACGATGGCATGGTCGCCCAGGAAGTGGTTCCAGGAGTTGGGTAGGTGGAGGATGCGCAGCGAGCCCAGGTCGGGGCTCTCGATCCGCCCCATCAGCTTCTGGCAGGCCGGTTTACCGTCCAGGGTCATGGACACCGTGCCGTCGAGCAGCGGGGTGCGGGTCAGGCGGTTGCGCCTGCCGAAGCGCTTGAGCTGCCAGGGCACCTGCTGCTCGTCCCAGTCGGCCTGCTTCTTCGCCACCAGCGCCTTGTAGGCCGGGGTGGCGCGAGGGTCGTCGGTGTCGTCGAACTCCTGCAGGGAGTTGAGCAGCTCCGGATGGGCGCCGTTGCAGTGGTAGCACTCGCGGTTGTTCTCGATCACCAGCTTCCAGTTGGCCTGCTCGACGATAGTGGACTCCACCGCCACCTTGGTGTTCTCCATGTCGTAGGGTTCGAGGTAGTGATTCAGGGTGGCCAGGAAGTCGTCGACGGCCGGCGGCTCCTCGGAGAGGCTGATGAAGATAAAGCCGCCGCCGGTCTTCACCTGCACAGGCTTGAGGCCATAGGCGGTGAGGTCGAAGTTTTCGCCCATGTCGCTGCCGGCGAACAGCAGACGGCCATCCAGCTCGTAGGTCCACTGGTGATAGGGGCAGACCAGCTTGGCGACCTTGCCCTTGTCGCTGACGCAGAGCCGGGAACCGCGATGGCGACATACGTTGTGAAAGGCATGAATCCTGCCATTATCGCCCCGCACGATGATCACTGGGTTGTCGCCCACGTCCAGGGTCATGTAGTTGCCCTTGGCGGGAATCTCGCAGGTCATCCCGGCGAACAGCCACTCCTTCTCGAAGATCTCCTGCATGTCCAGGGCGAACAGCCGGGCGTTGTTGTAGAAGGGTTGGGGCAGCGAGACGTTGCGCTGGCGGTTGACCAGCATCTCGACGGTGGTCTCGCGGGCCGGTGCCAGGGGGTCATCCAGACGGGCGGGCGACTTGGGATCCATGGAACGCTTCCTCGGTAGGGGCCGCGATGGCGGCTGTGGGGTTGTTGGAGTGAGAGGCGTCGCTGCGAGATGCGCATGACGGTCGGCATGCGCGTTTTCATGGAGTGTGCAGCAGCCCGCCAGCTCCGGGTTGTCTGGCGGCGACGGATGACGATGCCAGGGCGACACCGGTTGCGGCGGTCGAGCCCATGGATGGATGGCAGAGGTATGTCAGTGTCGGTGGCAGGCAAGTCGCGGCACATCAGCCTGCGCAGAATGCGCACAACGGCAACCGGTAGTACCGCAGCCGGAGACCTTTAAGCTGCAGCCCGGGTGATACGATAATGACAACGAGCTTTCTCAACCCCGTCACGACCCAGACCTGGACCAACGGCCGTCACCTGGTGCGCTGCGTCAAGGTGATCCAGGAAACCTGGGATACCCGCACTTTCTGCTTCATGGCCGAACAGCCTGTGATGTTCTTCTTCAAGCCTGGGCAGTTCGTGACACTGGAGTTGGAGATCGATGACCAGCAGGTGATGCGCTCCTACACCATCTCCAGCTCACCGTCCGTTCCCTACAGCTTTTCGATCACCGTCAAGCGCATCCCGGGGGGACTGGTCTCCAACTGGCTGCATGACAACCTGAGGGTCAACGACGATCTGGCCGTCCATGGGCCGGTTGGCAACTTCAATATCATTGACTATCCCGCCGACAAGGTGCTGATGCTTTCCGGTGGTGTCGGGATCACCCCGCTGATGTCCATGGCGCGCTGGCTCTTCGACACCAACGCGGCCGTGGACCTGCAGTTCGTGCATAGCGCGCGGACGCCCCGCGACATCATCTTCCATCGGGAACTCGAACACATCTTCTCGCGTATTCCCGAGTTCAGCCTGCACATCGTCTGCGAGCGCAGCGACGAGCTGGGGGATGCCTGGGCCGGTTTTCGCGGCTACCTCGGTCTGGCGATGCTCGAGCTGATGGCGCCGGACTTCATGGACCGCGAGATCTTCTGCTGTGGCCCCACGCCCTACATGGAGGCCATCAAGCAGCTGCTTCGGGCAAACGACTTCGACATGGCGCGCTACCACGAGGAGTCCTTCGGTGCCACGCCGTTGGCTATCCAGGAGGAGGTGATCGAGCACGTCGAGCTGGCCGAGGCCGAGGCCGAGGAGTTCGATCTTGCCGAGATGATCAGCGTTGAGTTCAGCCAGTCCGGCAAAAGCGTGCGCATTCAGCCCGGCGAGACAGTGCACTCCGCCGCCGCCAAGCTCGGCCTGCACATTCCCAAGGCCTGCGGCATGGGGATCTGTGGCACTTGCCGGGTGCCGCTCACCTCCGGTCAGGTCGGCATGGAGCACAACGGCGGCATCACCGACGAGGACGTCGCCGAGGGCTACATCCTCTCCTGCTGCAGCAAGCCGCTGGGTGACGTGGTGGTGGAGTACTGAGACCTGCCCCCAGGGCAGCGTTTCGAGCGTATCGCCGCGGCGGCGTCCAGCCGCTCCGCGCCAGCAGAGTGTCGACCGCCAGGGGGAAACCCCTGGCGAATTCGGCGTCGTTCATGGAGCGTTGTCGTCGACCGGCATCGGGTCGAGGCGTTCTGGTGGTGCTGTAGTGATGAGCGCGATAGGCTAAGGGCACGACTGATATCAGGAGCCGCCATGAGCCACGCCTCCCGGAGCGAGCCCCTCTCCGTCGGCTTCGTGCTGCTGCAACGGTTCACCCTGCTGCCCTTCGCCGCCTTTGTCGACTGCCTGCGCTTGGCTGCTGACGAGGGGGACCGCAGCCGCCAGTTGCGCTGCCACTGGACCTTCATGACCAGCGCCGGCCAGGAGGCTTCCTCCAGCTGCGGTGCCGCCATCTCGCCCTGCCTGTCGTTTCGAGACCCCACCGAGTTCGACTATATCGTGGTGATCGGTGGGGTGCAGGACGTGCGCGATCGGACGGATTCCACCGCCCTGGCCTATTTGCGCCAGGCGGCGGATGCCGGGGTGCCGCTGGTGGGCCTGTGTACCGGCGTCTTTGCCCTGATCCAGGCGGGATTGATGACGGGGCGCCGTTGCTGTGTTAGCTGGTATCACCATCACGACATGATGCAGCGCTTCCCTGCCATCCAGCCGGTGGCCGACCGCCTGTTCATCGACGACGGGGATCGGCTCACCTGTGCGGGCGGGGCGGCAGCGGCGGATCTGGCCGCCTATCTGGTCGAGCGCCACCTGGGCAAGGCCTGGGCCATGAAGAGCCTGCATATCATGCTGCTCGATGAGGCCCGCGCCGGCACCCAGCCCCAGCCTCAGCCGGTGGTGTTCGGCAAGGTCGAGGACCGCCTGGTGCGCCGCGCCATCGCCGTGCTCGAGCAGCACCTGGGCGAGGCGATCTCCATGGAGGCGCTGGCCGAGCGGGTCGGTACCTCGCGCCGCAACCTGGAGCGTCGCTTTCAGGAAGCCCTGGGCGTCGGGCCTCAGAAGTTCGCCCGCGACCTGCGGCTGCGCTATGGCGTGTGGCTGCTCCACTACACCGGCAAGAGCATCACCGAGATCGGCGAGCGCTGCGGGTTCGCCGATACCGCCCACTTTTCGCGCCACTTCCGCAGCGCCTTCGGCATGACGCCGTCGGAGATGCGCAAGCGTGCCGGCGAACCCGGAAGCGATCGCGTCGACCCCTTCTTCCTGCATGTCGAGGGCCGCCGGGCCCTCTGAGGCTCCCATGGCTGAACCCCGCCTCTCCCCTGGCGTCAGGCTGAGTGTCATGCCCTCCGCGTGAGGCGCCACCCTGCCCGCTCAGGCAGGCGTGCGGCATTCCGGCGTGTCCCCGGCGTTCCGGAAGTCTGTCGCATCTGTTCAATTCATTCTCGCCACCCTGGTCTTTAATCACCCTGTAGCCGGAAGCGCTGTACAGCGGTTATCCGCGTATAAGGATTTCAAATTTTTCATGCGGGCGGGTCACCGATAGATTCGAGGCACAACCTGCCCGCCACGTCACTACCGATAACAACAGGAGTCAGTCATGAACCAGGTTTCTCTCGCCGCCTTCGATTCCCAGGTCGCCGCCGCCATCGCCGATGAGGTGCTGCGCCAGGAGGTGCACGTCGAGCTGATCGCTTCCGAGAACTACGCCAGCCGTGCGGTGATGGAGGCCCAGGGCACCCAACTGACCAACAAGTACGCCGAGGGCTACCCGGGCAAGCGCTACTACGGCGGCTGCGAGTACGTCGACGTGGTCGAGCAGCTGGCCATCGACCGCGCCTGCGACCTGTTCGGCGCCGACTACGCCAACGTCCAGCCCCACTCCGGCGCCCAGGCCAACGCTGCGGCCTTCATGGCCCTGGTCAAGCCGGGCGACACCATCCTCGGCATGAGCCTGGCCCACGGCGGCCACCTGACCCACGGCGCCGCGCCGAACTTCTCCGGCAAGCACTACCACGCGGTGCAGTACGGCCTGAACCCCGAGACCGGCGAGATCGACTACGAGGAGGTCGAGCGCCTGGCGCGCAGCCACAAGCCCAAGCTGATCATCGCCGGCTTCTCCGCCTACGCGCGGGTGGTGGACTGGCGGCGCTTCCGCGCCATCGCCGACGAGGTGGGGGCCTGGTTCATGGTCGACATGGCCCACGTGGCAGGCCTGGTTGCCGCCGGCCATTACCCGAGCCCGATCCCCCATGCCCACGTGGTCACCACCACCACCCACAAGACCTTGCGCGGCCCGCGTGGCGGCCTGATCCTCTCCGCCCACGGCGATGCGGACCTCTACAAGAAGCTCAACGGCGCGGTCTTCCCGGGCCAGCAGGGCGGCCCGCTGATGCACGTCATCGCCGCCAAGGCGGTGGCCTTCAAGGAGGCTATGAGCCAGGAGTTCGTGCAGTACCAGCAGCGCGTCATCGACAACGCCCGCGCCATGTCCGGGGTGTTCGTGGAGCGCGGCTATGACGTGGTCTCCGGCGGCACCGACGATCACCTCTTCCTGGTGTCGCTGATCAAGCAGGGCGTCACCGGCAAGGACGCCGACGCGGCACTCGGCCGCGCCCATATCACCGTCAACAAGAACGCCGTGCCCAACGACCCCCAGAGCCCCTTCGTCACCTCCGGCCTGCGCATCGGCACTCCGGCGGTGACCACCCGCGGCTTCGATGCGGCCGAGTGCAGCGACCTGGCCGGCTGGATCTGCGACATTCTCGATGTGCTCGCCGAGCAGCGCAACAGCGATGCCGTGGAGGCCGAGGTACGCGAGAAGGTGGCCGCGCTCTGCGAGCGCCATCCGGTCTACGCCACCGCCTCCAGCGAAGCCCCGGCACGCGAAACCGCCACCGCCTGAACCCCGTGGAACCGGCCCCGTTCGGCGGGGCCGGTCGAGGAGAGACGAGATGCAACGCTATTCAGGATTCGGGCTGGCCAAGCACACGCTCAGCCACCATGAGAACTGGGAGCGCCAGTGGCGCAATCCCACGCCGAAGAAGCAGTACGACGTGATCATCGTCGGCGGCGGCGGCCACGGCCTCGCCACCGCCTACTACCTGGCCAAGGAGCACGGCATCACCAACGTGGCGGTGGTGGAGAAGGGCTGGCTGGGCGGCGGCAACACCGCCCGCAACACCACCATCGTGCGCTCGAACTATCTGTGGGACGAGTCGGCGGCACTCTACGAGCACGCCATGAAGCTGTGGGAGGGGCTCTCCCAGGACCTCAACTACAACGTGATGTTCTCCCAGCGCGGCGTGATGAACCTGGGCCACACCCTGCAGGACATGCGTGATATCCAGCGCCGGGTCAACGCCAACCGACTGAACGGCATCGACGGCGAGGTGCTCACCCCGGAGCAGATCCAGGAGATCGTGCCGATCATGGACTGCTCGAAGAACGCCCGCTATCCGATCCTCGGCGCCTCCTGGCAGCCGCGGGCCGGCGTGGCGCGCCACGACGCCGTGGCCTGGGGCTATGCCCGGGCCGCCGACGCCCTCGGCGTCGATCTGCTGCAGAACACCGAGGTCACCGGCTTCAAGATCCGCGACGGCCGCGTCTACGGGGTGCACACCAACCGCGGCGACATCGAGGCGAAGACCGTGGGCTGCGTGGCGGCGGGCAACTCCGGCGTGCTCGCCGGGATGGCCGGCTTCCGGCTGCCGCTGGAGTCCCACCCGCTGCAGGCGCTGGTCTCCGAGCCGCTCAAGCCGATTCTCGATACGGTGGTGATGTCCAACCACGTGCACGGCTACATCAGCCAGACTGACAAGGGCGACCTGGTGATCGGCGCCGGCATCGACGGCTACAACGGCTACGGCCAGCGCGGCAGCTACCCCACCGTGGAGCACACCCTGCAGGCCATCGTCGAGATGTTCCCGATCTTCTCGCGGGTGCGCATGAACCGCCAGTGGGGCGGCATCGTCGACACCTGCCCGGACGCCTGCCCGATCCTCTCCGCCACGCCGGTGAAGGGGCTCTTCTTCAACTGCGGCTGGGGCACAGGCGGCTTCAAGGCCACCCCCGGCTCCGGCCACGTGTTCGCCTGGACCCTGGCCAAGAACCAGGCCCACCCCCTCGCGGCGCCGTTCTCCATCGACCGTTTCCACACCGGTGCTCTCGTCGACGAGCACGGTGCGGCCGGCGTGGCTCACTAAGGAGGCAATCCCATGTTTCTCATCTACTGCCCCTACTGCGAGGAGCACCGCGAGGAAGAGGAGTTCCATCCCAAGGGCCAGGCGCACATCGCCCGCCCCGCGGATCCGGAGGCCTGCTCCGACAAGGAGTGGGGCGACTACCTCTTCTTCCGTGACAACCCGCGCGGCATCCACCACGAGCTGTGGGTGCACGCCGTCGGCTGTCGTAAGTTCTTCAACGTCACGCGCAACACCGTGAGCTACGAGATCCTAGAGAGCTACCGGGTCGGTGAGCAGCCGCGCTTCACCGCCGAGCACCCTGAAGGCCGGCCGGTCGAGACAGTGGCCGCCGAGAACGTCACCGCCAAGGCGGAAGTGGTCGAGCGTCAGGAAGGAGTCAAGGCATGAGCCAGTCCCTGAATCAGCCGAATCGTCTCAACGAAGGCGGGCGCATCGATCGCTCCCGCCGGCTTACCTTCACCTTCAACGGCAAGCGCTATCAGGGCCATGCCGGCGACACCCTGGCCTCGGCGCTGCTGGCCAACGGGGTGGATATCGTCAACCGCAGCTTCAAGTACTCGCGCCCCCGCGGCATCGTCGCCGCCGGCGCCGAGGAGCCCAATGCGCTGGTCCAGCTGGGCAGCAGCGAGGCGGCCCAGGTGCCGAACGTGCGCGCCACCCAGCAGGCGCTCTTCGACGGCCTGGTGGCACGCAGCACCAACGGCTGGCCGAACGTGCAGCGCGACGCCATGAGCCTGGTGGGCAAGCTGGGCGGGCGCTTCATGCCGCCGGGCTTCTACTACAAGACCTTCATGGCCCCGGCCTCCATGTGGATGACCTACGAGAAGTTCATCCGCAAGGGCGCGGGCCTGGGCCGCAGCCCCATGGAGCGCGATCCGGACAGCTATGACCACCTCAACCAGCACTGCGACCTGCTGGTGATCGGCGCCGGCCCCGCCGGCCTTGCCGCGGCGCTGACCGCCGCACGCGGCGGCGCCCGGGTGATCCTTTGTGACGAACAGGAGGAGCTGGGCGGCTCGCTGCTGGACAGCCGCGAGCTGCTCGACCATCAGCCCGCCGCCCAGTGGGTGCAGCGTGTGGTGGAGGAGCTTGCCGGGCTCGATAACGTCACCCTGTTGCCGCGCACCACCGCCAACGGCTACCACGATCATCATTTCGTGACCCTGCACGAGCGGCGCACCGAGCACCTCGGCGAGACCGCGCCGCTGGTCGACGGCGTCCGACCCTCCCGGTCGCGGATGCATCGCGTGCGCGCCGGCCAGGTGCTGCTGGCCACCGGCGCCCACGAGCGGCCGCTGGTCTACGCTGGCAACGACGTGCCGGGCAACCTGCTGGCCGGCGCCGTCTCCACCTATATCCGCCGCTACGGCGTGGTGTCGGGCGACCGGCTGGTGCTCTCCACCAGCAACGACCACGCCTATCGCGCCGCGCTGGATTGGGATGACGCCGGCCGCGAGGTGGTGGCCATCGTCGATGCCCGCCAGGCGCCGGACGGCGAGCTGGTGGAGCAGGCCCGCGCCCGCGGCATCCGCATCATCGAAGGCACCGCGGTGATCGAGGCCAAGGGCAGCTCCCGCGTGAGCGGCGCACGCGTGGCGACCATAGATGCCCAGGCGTTCAAGGTCACCGGCCAGGCCGAGACGCTGCCCTGCGACACCATCGCCAGCTCCGGCGGCTACAGCCCGGTGATCCACCTGGCCTCCCACACCGGCGCCCGTCCGACCTGGAACGACGAGATCCTCGGCTTCGTGCCCAGCCTGCTGAAGGGCGTGCATGCCGCCGGCAGCGCCCGGGGGATCCACGACCTGGCCGAGGGGCTGGCCGACGGCGTGGCCAAGGCGTGCGAGGCGCTGGCCGCGCTGGGCCGCACGGCCCAGGCCATCGAGCTGCCTCAGGTCGACGCTCGCCGCGAGGGCAAGGCCTGTGCGCTCTACCAGGTGCCCCACGAGAAGCCCACCCTGCGTGCGCCCAAGCAGTTCGTCGACCTGCAGAACGACGTCACCGCGGCGGCCATCGAGCTGGCCACCCGCGAGGGCTTCGAGTCCATCGAGCACGTCAAGCGCTACACCGCCATGGGCTTCGGCACCGACCAGGGCAAGCTCGGCAACATCAACGGCATGGCCATCGCCGCGCGCTGCCTGAACAAGTCGATTCCCGAGGTGGGCACCACGGTATTCCGGCCCAACTACACCCCGGTGACCTTCGGCGCCATCGCCGGCCGCCACTGCCGTGACCTCTTCGACCCCGAGCGCTACACCGCCCTGCACCAGTGGCACGTGGAGAACGGCGCCGAGTTCGAGGACGTGGGCCAGTGGAAGCGCCCCTGGTACTTTCCACAAGTACGCCCCGACGCCGTGAACGGCGAACGCGAGAGCATGGCGGAGGCGGTGGCCCGCGAGTGCCTGGCGGTACGCGAGAAGGTCGGCATCCTCGACGCCTCGACGCTGGGCAAGATCGACATCCAGGGGCCGGACGCCCGCGAGTTCCTGGCCCGCATCTATACCAACAAGTGGGAAAAGCTGGCCGTCGGCAAGTGCCGCTACGGGCTGATGTGTCGCGACGACGGCATGCTGATGGACGACGGTACCACCAGCTGCCTGGGCGAGAACCACTTCCTGATGACCACCACCACCGGCGGCGCCGCGGGGGTCATGGAGTGGCTGGAGCTGTGGCACCAGACCGAGTGGCCGGAGCTCGACGTCACCTTCACCTCGGTGACGGACCACTGGGCGACCATGACGGTGACCGGGCCCGAGGCGCGCAAGCTGCTGGCCGAGATCACCGATATCGATCTCGCTCGCGACAGCTTCAAGTTCATGGACTGGCGCGAGGGCAGGGTGGCCGACATGCCGGCGCGGGTCTTCCGCATCTCCTTCACCGGCGAGCTCGCCTACGAGATCAACGTCCAGGCCAACTATGCCCTGCACGTCTGGAAGACGCTGTTCAAGCACGGCGAGAAGTACGGCCTGACCCCCTATGGCACCGAGACCATGCACGTCCTGCGCGCCGAGAAGGGCTTCATCATCGCCGGCCAGGACAGCGACGGCTCGGTGACCCCGGAGGATCTCGGCATGCAGTGGGCGGTCGGCTACGACAAGCCCTACTCCTGGGTGGGCAAGCGGGCGCTGTCGCGCTCCGATACCCGGCGCACCGACCGCAAGCAGCTGGTGGGCCTCAGGCCGAAGGACCCGTCGGTGGTGCTGGAGGAGGGCGCCCAGATTGTCTTCGACCCGGACCACGCCATCCCCATGCCCATGGTGGGCCACGTGACCTCGAGCTACTACAGCCCGACCCTGAAGAGCGGTTTCGCGCTGGCCGTGCTCAAGGGCGGCCACTCGCGGATGGGCGAGACCGTCTACCTGCCCATGGCCGACGGCAAGACCCACGCCGCCGAAATCGTCAGCCCGATCTTTGTCGACCCCAAGGGAGAGCGCCAGCATGTCTGAGCAAACTGCCACCTGGTTCAACCTCTACGACGCGCGCCCCGAGGCCGAGGTGCCGGCCGAGTCCCCGCTGGCCTGGTCCTACCACAGGACCGGCCGCCCGGCGGTCAGCCAGAAGAGCCGTGTGGTGCTGCGCGAGCGCGCCATGCTGGGCCACCTGATCCTGCGCGGCGGGGCCATCGTCCTCGACGAGGCCGTCCGCCAGGTGCTCGGCTTCGGCCTGCCGGGACGCCCCAACACCCTGACCCATGACGACGGCGGCGAGCGCTCGATCCAGTGGCTCTCCCCCGACGAGTGGCTCGTGATTGTCCCCGGCGGCGAGGAGTTTGTCCTGGAGGGCCGGCTGCGCGAGGCCCTGGGCGACGCCCACTACGCCATCGTCAACGTCAGCGGGGGCCAGACCCTGATCGAGATTGAGGGCGAGATGGCCCGGGAGCTCTTGATGAAGTCGACGCCCTACGACGTGCACCCGGATGCCTTCCCGGTGGGCAAGGGGGTCACCACGGTGTTCGCCAAGGCCAACTTGATCCTGCGTCGGCCCGGCGAGGAGCGCTGGGAGCTGGTGCTGCGCCGCAGCTTCGCCGACTACTGCTACCGCTGGATCCTGGACGCCGGCGCGGCATACACCATCGGCGTCGAGTCCTGACAGCCACGGGGTCGGCTGCTGCTGGCCCCGTTTCGGAGAAACACGAGATGCAAGACAACAACAATCGCTGGATTCTGGTGGCTCAATGTCCGAGCCGACTCGGCACCGTGGACGTGGTGACCCGCTTCCTCAAGGAGCGCCGCTGCTACATCACCGAGCAGCACTCCTTCGATGACCGCCTGAGCGGCGGCTTCTTCATCCGCACCGAGTTCCGTCCCGAGGCGGAAGGGTTCGATCAGGCGGCCTTCGAGGCCGGCTTCGCCGAGCGCGCCGCCGAGTTCGAGATGCACTTCGAGCTGACCGCCCCGGGTACGCGGATGCCGGTGGTGATCATGGTCTCCAAGGCCGATCACTGCCTCAACGACCTGCTCTATCGCTACCGCATCGGCCAGCTGCCGATCGACATTCGCGCCATCGTCTCCAATCACCCGGACCTGGCCCCACTGGCGGAGTGGCACGGCATTGCCTACCACCACTTCCCGATCACCGCCGAGACCAAGGCCGAGCAGGAGGCGAAGGTGTGGGCGGTGGTCGAGGAGACCGGCGCCGAGCTGGTGATCCTCGCCCGCTACATGCAGGTCCTGTCGAGCGAGATGTGCGAGAGGCTCAGCGGCCGCGCGATCAATATCCACCACTCGCTGCTGCCGGGCTTCAAGGGCGCCAAGCCCTACCACCAGGCCTACGACAAGGGCGTGAAGCTGGTCGGCGCCACCGCCCACTACATCAACGACGACCTCGACGAGGGGCCGATCATCACCCAGGGCGTCGAGCCGGTGAGTCACGCCGACTACCCGGAGGACCTCGTCGCCAAGGGGCGTGATATCGAGTGCCTCACCCTGGCCCGGGCGGTGGCCCTGCACGTGGAGCGTCGCGTCTTCCTGCACGCCAAGCGCACCGTGGTCTTTGACCGCTGATCCTGACAACAACAACCGTTTTCGAGAGTGACAAGCCATGCCAATCAGCGTCTTCGATCTGTTCAAGGTCGGCGTCGGGCCGTCGAGCTCCCATACCGTGGGTCCCATGCGGGCCGCCTTCGACTTCGTTGGCGAGCTCAAGGAGCGTGAACGGCTCGAACAGGTGACTCGCCTCGAGGTTCAGCTCTTTGGCTCCCTCTCCGCCACCGGCATCGGCCACGGCACCGATCGCGCGGTGATCATGGGGCTGATGGGCGAGCGGCCTGACCGCATCGACCCGGAAGTCATCGCCCCCTGCATCGAGGAACTGCAGGCGTCCGAGGCGCTGCGCCTGGGCGGCCGTCATAGCGTGCCCTTCCTGTGGGCCCGTGACATGCAGTTCCACCCTGACAGCCTGCCCCACCACCCCAATGCCATGCGGCTGATCGCCCATGGCCATGGTGGCGAGCTCTACTGCAACACCTACTACTCGGTGGGCGGCGGCTTCGTCATCGACGAGGCCCAGGCGGCCGAGGGCGACTTCGACGCCGATGCGGCCCAGTTGCCCTACCACTTCCAGACCGCGGCCGACCTGATGCGCATGTGCCGGGAGAGTGGTCTGCGGATCAGCGAGCTGATGCTGGAAAACGAGAAGGTGTGGCGCAGCGAGGCAGAAGTGCGCGCCGAGCTCTGCAGGATCTGGCAGGCCATGAAGGACTGTGTGGCCAAGGGGCTGAAGGCAGAGGGCGTGCTGCCCGGTGGGCTCAATGTTCGCCGGCGCGCCCGGTCGCTGCACCAGCGAATGCAGGATACCAGCGACGATGACTCGCTGATCGCGACGACCATGTCGGCCATGGACTGGGTCAACGTCTATGCCCTGGCGGTCAACGAGGAAAACGCCGCCGGCGGACGCATGGTCACCGCCCCCACCAACGGCGCCGCGGGCATCATCCCCGCGGTGCTGCACTACTACATGCAGTTCCGGAAGGGGGCCAGCGAGCGCGATGTGGTGGACTATCTGCTCACCGCCGGGGCGGTGGGGATCCTGTGCAAGAAGAATG
>NZ_JACUUD010000082.1 GCF_014859505.1 Halomonas sp. | reverse complement strand
ACCTGGAGCCGCGCCTGGAGTGGCTGGCCACCGCCTACGAGCTCGACTACGGCGAACGCGAGACCGACCGCGACACCTCCCTGACCCGCGAGGTGCCGGTGGCCTCCCTCGATGGCGGCCTGGTGTTCGAGCGCGAGCTGGAGCTGGGGGGGCGCGGCTACCGCCAGACCCTGGAGCCCCGTGCCAACTACGCCTATGTGCCGGCCCGGGACCAGAGCGACTTCCCCGACTTCGATACCAGCGAGCGCGCCTTCTCCTGGGGCCAGCTCTGGTCGCCCCACCGCTTCTCGGGCAGCGACCGGGTCGGCGACCTCAACCGCCTCTCCCTGGGGGTCGATTCGCGGCTGCTGGAGGATGCCCGCGGCCGCCAGCGCCTCGCCGTGGGGGTGGGCCAGGCCTACTACTTCGAGGATCGCTCCATAGATATCGCCGGCGACCCGAATACGTTGCCCGACAATTTTGCCGATAGATATCGGGCCACCCGGGACCGCTCCCCGCTGGTGGCACGGGCCGACTGGCAGATCACCGACCGCTGGCGCACCCGCTGGCAGTGGCTCTACGACGACAACTTCGAGCAGACCGAGCGCACCTCCCTCGACCTGCAGTATCGCTCCCCGGCGGGCCACGCATTGAACCTCGGCTACCGCTGGGAGCTCCAAGGCTTCGATCCGAATACCACGGATAACACCACGGACGAGTTCCGCGACTTCAACCGCGAGGAGGTCGACCTGTCGTTCGCCTGGAAGGCCAACCGCCGCGTCGACCTGATCGGTCGCTTCCTCTACGACAACACCAACGACCGCTCCCTGGAGCAGCTGGCGGGTGTGCAGTGGAACGACTGCTGCTATGGTCTGCAGCTGGTCTGGCGGGAGTGGATCGACGATAACGACACGGCCCGGGTAGAGGACGACTTCACCGATCGCGGAATCTTCCTGCGCTTCGTGTTCAAGGGGCTCGGCGGCGTGGGCCGCGAGGCCGACAGCTATTTCGAGGAGGCCATCCCGGGCTATCGCTCCACCGCCTTCTGAGCGGGCGCCTTCCCGCCGTTGCCAACTTCCAGAGAGGAAAGATGAAATTGAAGCAGACAGTCAGCCGCCGGCGCACCCACCTGATGGTCGCGGGACTGACCCTGGCACTGGGCCTCGCCGCCGTGCCATTCAGCGTCCAGGCCCAGCAGTTCCAGTCCGTTCAGCGACAGGCGCTGGATCGCATCGTGGCGGTGGTCAACCAGGATGCCATCATGGCCAGCGAGCTGGAGGAGCGGGTGATCCAGACCCGCAGCCAGCTCACTGCCCAGCAGATCGACCTGCCCCCGGAGCGGGTGCTGCGCGAGCAGCTCCTCGAGCAGATGATCCTGGAGGAGATCCAGTTGCAGATGGCCCGGGAGGCCGGGCTCGCCATCGATGACACCGAGCTCAACCGCCAGGTGCGGGCCATCGCCGAGAGCAACGGCATGAGCCTGGAGCAGTTCGCCGACGCCCTGGAGGCCGACGGCCTGGCGCTGGCCAGCGTGCGCGAGGAGATCCGCCGCGAGCTGGTGCTGCGTCAGTTGCAGCAGAACCGTGTGGGAAGTCGGGTGAACCTCTCCGAGCGGGAGGTGGAGCGCTTCATGGAGCAGGAGGGTGCCAGCCGCCAGCAGGCCCAGCAGGCGCTGTTCCAGCGCCGCGCCAACGAGGAGCTGGAGGTCTGGCTGCAGGAGATCCGCTCCCAGGCCTTCGTCGACAACCGGCTCGAAGGCCGCTGATGGCGGTGGCAGAGCTCCCGTTGCTGGCGCTGACTACCGGTGAGCCGGCCGGCATCGGCCCTGAACTGGCCGTGATGCTGGCGGCCCAGCCACTGCCGGCGACCCGGGTGGTGGCGGTGGGGGACCCGGGGCTGCTGGCCGAGCGCGCCGCCGGGCTTGGCATCGAGCTCGAGCTGATCGAGCTCGCCCCCGGCCAGGCGGTGCCCGAGGCCGCTCCCGGGCGCCTGGCGGTGTGGCCGGTGGCCCTGCGGGCACCGACCACCCCCGGGGCGCTGGACGCGGGCAACGCCGCTTACGTCCTCGAGACCCTGGACGTGGCGATCGCCGCCTGTCGCGCCGGCCACGCCGCGGGGATGGTCACCGCGCCGCTGCACAAGGGGGTGATCCTCGATGCCGGCTACGCCGGCTTCACCGGGCACACCGAGTACCTGCGCGATGCCTGCGGCGTTGCGGAGGTGGTGATGATGCTCGCCACCGATTGCGCCCTTCACGCCTCCCGTCCCGGCTGGCGGGGCTCGCCGGCGCTGCGGGTGGCGCTGGCCACCACCCATCTGCCGCTGCGCGAGGTGGCCGATGCCATCACCGCCGAGCGCCTGTCGCGGGTGCTGCGCATCCTGGCGGCCGACCTCAAGCGCTGGTATGGCCTGGCCGCGCCGCGCATCGCGGTGTGCGGGCTCAATCCCCACGCCGGGGAGGGCGGGCACCTGGGCCGCGAGGAGCTCGAGGTGATCGAGCCGGCCCTGGCGGCACTGCGCGCCGAGGGGCTGCACCTGGACGGTCCGCTGCCCGCCGATACCCTGTTCACGCCGCGTCACCTCCAGGGGGTCGACGCGGTGCTGGCCATGTATCATGACCAGGGCCTGCCGGTGCTCAAGTACGCGGGCTTCGGCAGCGCGGCCAATATCAGCCTGGGGTTGCCCTTCGTGCGCACCTCGGTGGACCACGGCACCGCCCTGGATCTCGCCGGCACGGGGCGCGCCGACCCCGGCAGCCTGCGCGTGGCCGTGGCCCTGGCCGCCGAGATGGCGCAGCGCCCCCTTTCTTGAAGACTCCAGTGATACAAGGACACCCCTGAATGTCATCTCGACCCCCGGCTCACCGGGCTCGCAAGCGCTTCGGCCAGAACTTCCTGCGTGACCGCGGCATCATCTCGCGCATCGTGCGCGCCATCGGGCCGCGCCCCGGCGAGCGCCTGGTGGAGATCGGTCCCGGCCAGGGCGCCCTCACCGAGCCGCTGCTGGAGGCCGCTGACGGGCATCTCGAGGTGATCGAGCTCGACCGGGACCTCATCCCCGGGCTGCGGGTGCAGTTCTTCAACTACCCCGGTTTCGTGATCCACGAGGGCGACGCCCTCAAGTTCGACTTCCGCGCCCTGCGCGGCGAGGGCGAGCGGCTGCGGGTGGTGGGCAACCTGCCCTACAACATCTCCACCCCGCTGATCGCCCACCTGCTCCAGGCGGGCGATGCCATCGCCGACATGCACTTCATGCTGCAGAAGGAGGTGGTGGAGCGCCTGGCCGCCGAACCGGGCGGCCCCGATTGGGGGCGGCTCTCGGTGATGGCCCAGTACCGCTGCCGGGTGGAGTCGCTGTTCGTGGTGCCGCCCGAGGCCTTCGTGCCACAGCCCAAGGTGGATTCTGCCATCGTGCGCCTGACGCCCCACGCCGCGCTGCCGCACCCGGCCACCGACGAGGCGCTGCTCTTCACCCTGGTGCGCGAGGCCTTCGGCCAGCGCCGCAAGACCCTGCGCAACAACCTCAAGGGGCGCATCGCGGCGGAAGCGCTCGAGGCGCTGGGCATCGACTCCGCCCGCCGCCCCCAGACCCTCACGGTGGAGGAGTTCGTGCGCATCGCCAACTACCTGGCCGCCAGCGCCGTCGAGGGTGCCGAGGAGATGCCACAATGAGCCCCATGCTGCCGGAGGCCCTGCAGGGCCAGGTCAGGGTCGAGGTCGAACCCGAATTCCGCGAGGAGGAGTCCGCGCCGGTCGAGGGTCGCTACGTGTTCAGCTACACCGTGACGGTGCACAACGCCTCGCGCCACAGCATCCAGCTGATGGCCCGCCACTGGAAGATCACCCAGGGCAGCGGCAAGGTGCAGGAGGTGCGCGGCAAGGGGGTGGTGGGCCAGCAGCCGATGATCGGGCCAGGGCAGCAGTTCCGCTACACCAGCCGGGCGATCCTCGATGGCCCGGTGGGGGTGATGGAAGGCGACTATACCTGCGTGGACACCGCCAGCCAGCGCCCCTTCGAGGTGGCCATCGCCCCCTTCCGCCTGGCCGGCCCCAACCAGGTACACTGACATCCGCCGCGTCTGAACCAGAAACAGGGAGAGCCCATGACCACCTATGCCATCGGCGACCTCCAGGGCTGCCATGCCGAGTTCGTCGAGCTTCTCGAGACCCTGGATTTCGATCCCCGCCGAGACCGACTGTGGCTGGCCGGTGACCTGGTCAATCGCGGCCCGGGGTCGCTGGAGTGCCTGCGTGAGGTCAAGGCGCTGGGTGACGCCGCGGTGACGGTGCTCGGTAACCATGACCTGCACCTGCTGGCGGTGGCCCGGGGTGGGGCGGTTCTCAACCGCAAGGACACCCTGGGCGCCATCCTCGCCGCACCGGACCGCGAGGCGCTGCTGGACTGGCTGCAGTCGCGGCCACTGCTGGTGCGCGACACCCTCGGGCAGGACACCCTGATGACCCACGCCGGCCTGCTGCCCCGCTGGCCGCTGGACCAGGCCGCCGGCCTCGCCGGCGAGGTCCAGGCCGTGCTCGGCGGCGAGCAGGCCGGCGCCTTCCTCGAGCGCATGTACGGCAATGCGCCCGCGCTTTGGCGAGACGACCTCGACGGCGTCGACCGGCTGCGGGTCATCGTCAACGTCTTCACCCGGATGCGCTTCATCGATGCCGCCGGAAGGCTCGACTTCGCCGCCAAGGAGGGGCTCGACAGCGCCCCGCCGGGCTTCGCTCCCTGGTTCCAGTACCCCCGCGGCGACGACGCCCGGCTGCTGTTCGGCCACTGGGCGGCCCTGCAGGGAACGACCCCGCACAGTCGCGTCAACGCCCAGGCTCTGGACACCGGCTGCGTGTGGGGCGGTGCGCTCACCGCCCTGGCTCTCGAGAGCGGCGAGCGCGTCAGCGTGCCCAGCCAGCGGCGCTGACGCCGGCGACATCCTCCCCAAGCCCTGACCACGAGAGGCCACCATGAGCTTCCAGCATCTCGACATCCCGACCCTGCAGGCCTGGCTCGACGAGGGCCGCGAGCTGGCGCTCGTCGATATCCGCGACCCCATGAGCTACGCCCAGGGCCGCATTCCTGCCAGCCGGCGTCTGGACAACGACAGCGTCGGCGCCTTCCTCGACGAGACCCCGGCCGAGCGGCCGGTGGTGGTGGTCTGCTATCACGGCCACTCCAGTCAGCAGGCCGCCGCCTGGCTGGCCGGCCAGGGGCTGGCCGAGGTCTACAGCCTTGACGGCGGCTTCACCGAGTGGCAGCTTCGCCACCCCGGCCGCGTGGAGGTCTGAGGTGAGCACGCCGCGAGACCCCGCCGTGGAGGGCCTCGAGGTCTTCTGCGTGGGCGGGGCGGTGCGCGATGCGCGGCTGGGCTGGCCGGTCTATGACCACGACTGGGTGGTGGTGGGGACCACGCCGGAGGAGATGCGCCGTCGCGGCTTCCGGCCCGTGGGGCGCGACTTCCCTGTCTTCCTGCACCCCGAGACCCACGAGGAGTACGCCCTGGCGCGCACCGAGCGCAAGGCCGGCCACGGCTACACCGGCTTCGTGGTGCACGCCAGTCCCGAGGTGACCCTGGAGGAGGACCTGGCCCGCCGCGACCTGACCCTCAACGCCATGGCCGAGAGCCCCGAGGGGGAGCTGATAGACCCCTACGGCGGCCTGGACGACCTGGAGGCGCGGGTGCTGCGCCATGTCTCGCCGGCCTTCGTCGAGGACCCGCTACGGGTGCTGCGCGCGGCGCGCTTCCTGGCCCGCTATGCCGGCCTCGGCTTCACCATCGCCGAGGAGACCCGGGCGCTGATGCGGGAGCTGGTGGCCAGCGGCGAGATCAGTCACCTGGTGGCCGAGAGGGTCTGGACCGAGACCGAGAAGGCGCTCGCCGAGCCCTGGCCGGAGGTCTACTTCCAGGCGCTGGAGGCCTGCGGCGCCCTGGCGGTGCTGATGCCGGAGCTGGCCGGGGACCCCGAGGCGCTGGACGAGGCCCTGGGCCGACTGCACTGCCTGCCGCAGGAGCTCGACGGCGAGGCGCTGACGCGCTGGCGCTGGGCGCGGCTGGTGGAGCACCTGGACGAATCGTCGCGAAGCGCCCTGGCCGAGCGGCTGCGGCTGCCCAGGGCCCATGCCGCCCTGGCTCGCCAGGCGGCGCTGACCGGGGAGCTGTGCCGAGAGGCGCAAGAGGAGGCGCTGTCGGGCCAGAGGATACTGGCCTGGCTGGACGGCATCGACGCCTGGCGTCGCAGCGAGCGGGTGGCCCCGCTGATGAGCCTGGTGAGCCTGGAGGCGCCGGCCCTGGCCGACGACCTGGCGCTGGCCTGGCGGCTGGCCGCCCAGGTGCTGCCGAAGACGCTGGTGGAGGAGGGGTTCCAGGGGCGCCAACTGGGGGAGGAGCTGGCCCGGCGACGTTGCGAGGTCATCGAGGCGGCGCTGGCGCCGCCGGCGTCCTGAGTCGGGTCAGTCGGCCCGGGATCAGTCGGCCCGGGAGATGAGCCGCCCGGCCCAGGTGAAGTCCACCGCCCACAGGCGCTGGCCACCGGAGTCGAAGTCGGCCCAAAGCGCTGCATAGGTCTCGCCGCTCTCGGGGTGGCGGGCATCGGGCAGCAGTTCGGCCAGGGGCTGGAGCACGAAGGCGTGATGATGGATCTCGTCGCGGGGAAGCAAGACGCCGTCGTGCTCGCCGGTGAGGTCGCCCACGGTCAGCAGGTCGATGTCCAGGGTGCGCGGGCTGAACTTGGGGCTGTCCTTGCGTCGCCCGTTGGCGAACTCCAGCCCCTTGCACCAGGCCTGCAGCTCACCCACCGGCCAGTCGCTGTCGAAGGCCGCCACCAGATTGTAGAAGTTGCGCCCATCCTCGAACCCCACCGGCTCGCTCTCGAACACTCGCGAGATCCGGATCTCTCCGAAGGTCTCCGCCAGGGCATCCAGGCAGGCGCACACGTGGCGATCACGCTCGATATTGCTGCCGATGCTCACCGTGACCAGGGCCATCACGCCGCTCCCGCGCGGGCGCCGCGCTCGATCTGCACGCCGACGGTCGCCGCCGCGGGAACCGCGCCGGGTTTGCGCACGGTCAGCCGCAGCCAGGAAATGCTGAACTCCTCGCGCAGGGTGTCGGCGAGCCGCTCGGCGAAGGTCTCCACCAGGGCGAAGTCGTGCGCGGCGGCGAAGACCTTGACGCGCTCGCTGATGCCGGCATAGTCCAGCGTCAGGGTGATGTCGTCCGCGCTTGCTGCCGGGCGGATATCCGTTGCCAGTGCCAGGTCGAGCACCAGGCGCTGGGTGATGGTGCGCTCCCAGTCGTAGACCCCGATGACGGTGTCGACGCCGAGCGACTCTATCAGCACGAGATCCATGGTGAGGGTACTTCCACAGTCAGAGGGTGGGCGCCGCAGTCGTCGAACCGCCTGCGGCAGGCGTGGCTGGATTGTACGCGAGCCACCGTCCGGCGAACACCGCGGGCGCTGGGCCTGCCTCGGTGTGCCTGGCAGAATGGGGCCTGTTCCTTCCCGAGAGGCCGGCCATGGAAGCGCCACACATCCTGTCGCTGCCGCTCTGGGCCCTGCTGCCGCCGCTGGTGGCGCTGGGCTATGTCAGCGGCAGTTGGCTGGGGGCCCTGTTTGTCTGCCGGCTGGCCGGCGTCGGTGACCCGCGACTGGCCGGCTCCTTCAATCCGGGGTTCTCCAACGTGCTGCGCCTCCACGGGCGCCGCCTGGCGCTGGCTACCCTGCTGGTGGATGCCGCCAAGGGCATGCCGGTGCTTATGCTGGCGATCCTGCTGGGGCTGCCGCCCTGGGCTCAGGGCCTGGTGGGCCTGGCGGTGCTGCTGGGTCACAGCTACCCGGCCTGGCACCACTTTCGAGGCGGCAAGGCGGTGGCCAGCGCCTTCGGGGTGATGCTGGTGCTGACCCCCGGGGTGGCGCTGGTGTGTGCCCTGCTCTGGGCGCTGCTCGCCTGGCGGGTGCGCACCGCCGCCGTGGCGTCGCTGGCCAGCGCTGCCGCCGCCCCCCTGGCCAGCCTGTGGCTGGCGCCTGACTATGTGGTCGTGGTGATCGCCTTCACGCTGCTGGTGCTGGTGCGCCACGTGCTCAATATCCAGCGCCTGGGCCGCGGCGACGAACCGGGGCTGTAGTTCTGCGACGCTTGCGGGCAATGCCAGGGATGAAAGGCCGGGTAATGAAGCGAAGCGATATCTACCCGGGGGCGCTGGCAACGAGCGCCGCCGCGCACGTCAATCGACAGGGATGTCGAGTGAGGGGCACCCGTGAGGGATTATGTTGTGCCCAGACGTGCAAGCGGCAAGCGAAGTGGCAGGGTTTCGCCCCCGGGATCGCGAGTCTCGTTACCCGGCCGTCAGGCAGAGGCTGAGGAGGGGGCTTCCAGGGTATCCATCGGCCAGCGCGGCACCGCCTTCATTACGCCGATCTCGTCGCTCTCGCCGGCCAGCAGGCGTTGCGCCCCTACATAGGCGATCATCGCGCCGTTGTCGGTGCAGAAGCGTCCGCGGGGGTAGTAGGCCCGTGCGCTGCGTTTCTCGCACTCGTGCTCCAGGCGCTCTCGCAGACGCACGTTGGCGCTGACGCCACCGGCCACCACCAGGCGCTTGAGGCCGGTCTGGTCGAGGGCGCGGCGGCACTTGATCACCAGGGTGTCCACCACCGCTTCCTCGAAGGCGCGGGCCACATCGGCGCGGGCCTGATCGTCCAGGGCCCCCTGGGCCTCCAGGGCTCGGATGGCGGTCAGGGTATGGGTCTTGAGGCCCGAGAAGCTGAAGTCGAGCCCGGGGCGGTCGGTCATCGGCCGCGGAAAGCGCAAGCGCGCCGGATCACCGCTCTCGGCGAGCTTCGCCACCAGTGGGCCACCCGGGTAGTCCAGTCCGAGCATCTTGGCGGCCTTGTCGAAGGCCTCGCCGGCGGCGTCGTCCACGGATTCGCCGAGCAGGGTGTAGCGCCCCAGGCCGCGCACCTCGACCAGCTGGGTGTGGCCGCCGGAGACCAGCAGGGCCACGAAGGGAAAGTCGGGGCGCTCCTCCTCCAGCATGGGGGCCAGCAGGTGGCCCTCCATGTGATGGACGCCGAGCACCGGAATGTCCAGGGCGCGGGCCATGCCATGGGCGGTGGCGGCGCCCACCATCAGGGCGCCCACCAGGCCGGGGCCCGCCGTGTAGGCGATGGCGTCGAGCTCGCCCCGGCCAAGCCCGGCCTCGTCGAGCACCTGCTGGATCAGCGGCAGCAGGCGACGGGTGTGGTCCCGGGACGCTAGCTCCGGCACTACCCCGCCGTATTCGGCGTGCATGGCGATCTGGCTGTGAAGGGCGTCGGCCACGAGGCCGCGCTCGGTGTCGAAGAGGGCGACGCCGGTCTCGTCGCAGGAGGTCTCGATGCCCAGTACGCGCATGGTGTCGGCTCGGTTGTGCGGAACAGGCCGGCATTCTACGCGGTTCGGGGGGGGAAAGCATTTGCAAAGGAAGAGGGGCACGACTAGACTACTGTGCGCTGCAATACTGGGTCGTGCACCCAGGTGGTGATCTCCCGCGACCGTTTCTGCCTTCCGGCTCGCTACCCTGCGTTCCGGGTGTCTTTTCCGTCGCGAAAGCTGCCACCCACAGGGGTGTGCGTACTAACCGAACTCTAGTTACCTAAGGTAGGTGAGTGCTTAATGCCTTCTGTCAAAGTACGTGATAACGAGCCGTTTGACGTCGCCCTGCGTCGCTTCAAGCGTTCCTGCGAAAAAGCCGGTGTTCTCTCCGAAGTACGTCGTCGCGAGTCCTACGAGAAGCCCACCGCAGAGCGCAAGCGCAAGGCGGCGGCTGCCGTCAAGCGTCACGCTAAGAAGCTTCAGCGTGAGCGCAAGCGCTTCGAACGGCTCTATTGATCCGTGCTGGAGATAGTCGGGGCTCCGGGCCCGGCCGTCTCAGGAGGATGCCAAGCGGCCGCCATCCGGTGGCCGCTTGTTTTTTCCGGGGTGGCGGTACCCAGCGGGTGCCGACATCCTGAAGCGATCGCATCGCGGCTCGTCGAGGTGATCCGATTTCATGGCAGGACAGATTCCCCAGCGCTTCCTCGATGACCTGCTGGCCCGCGTCGACGTGGTCGAGGTGGTTGGCGAACGGGTCAAGCTGAAGAAGGCCGGTCGCAACTACTCCGGGCTGTGCCCCTTCCATCAGGAGAAGACGCCCTCGTTCACCGTCAGCGCCGACAAGCAGTTCTACCACTGCTTCGGCTGCGGCGCCCACGGCAACGCCCTGGGTTTCCTGATGGAGTACGACAAGCTGCGTTTTCCCGAGGCGGTGGAGCAGTTGGCCGGTCGGCTGGGTCTGGAGGTGCCGCGCGAGGGCGCCGATGACCCCCGGGCCCAGGCCCGGGAACGCAAGCGCAGGGAGGGGGTCAATCTCCTCGAACTGGCCGCCAGCTTCTTTCGCGAGCGGCTGAAGATGCCCGAGGGGCAGGGTGCCCGGGAGTATCTGGAGCGTCGCGGCCTCGCCCCGGAGGTGCAGCAGACCTTCGGCATCGGCTATGCCCCGGATGACTGGGAGGCGCTCAAGCGCCATCTCACCGAGCGGGGCATCGGCGAGGCGGTGCAGGTGGAATATGGCCTGCTGGTGCACCGCGAGGAGAGCGGGCGTACCTACGATCGCTTTCGCGACCGGGTGATCTTTCCGATTCGCGACGTCAAGGGGCGCACCATCGCCTTCGGCGGACGGGTGCTGGGCGATGCCAAGCCGAAGTACCTCAACTCGCCCGAGACCCCGGTGTTCCACAAGGGGCGCGAGCTCTACGGCCTCTTTGAAGCCCGCCAGGCGGATCATCGCCTGGAGAGGGTAGTGATCGTCGAGGGCTACACGGACGTGGTGGCCCTGGCCCAGTTCGGCATCCGCAATGCGGTGGCCACCCTGGGCACCTCTACCAGCGAGGAGCATCTGACACGGCTGTTCCGCGTGGTGAGCGAGGTGGTGTTCTGCTTCGACGGTGATCGTGCCGGGCGCCAGGCGGCGGCCCGGGCGCTGGAGACGGTGCTGCCGCTGATGATCGATGGTCGCCAGGTGCGCTTCCTGTTCCTGCCCGAGGGGGAGGACCCCGACACCCTGGTGCGTCGCGAGGGGGCCGAGGCCTTTCAGGACCGCATCACCTGCGCCAATCCCCTGTCGGAGTTTCTCTTCGACCAGGCGGCCGCGGGGCGCGATCTGGCGCGCATCGAGGATCGCGAGCGCTACGCCAGCCAGGTGCTGGCGGCGCTGGGTCGGCTGCCGGAGGGTGTGCTGAAGTCGCTGATGCTCGGTGAGCTCTCGCGACGCGCTGGCGTCGAGGCGGCAGACTTCAGCGCTCTGCTGGCGCGGGCCCGGTCGGACGCTGTCGAATCCGCGCCCGGCCGGGACATGGTCAGCAGCGACGGGGGGGGGCAGTCCGCTGACATGCTCCAGACGGCCCCGCCACTGGGAGCGCGCGCGGCGCCTGCGGCGCGTTCCGGAGGCGCGCTGAGCCTGGCGGCCCGCGCCCTGCAGTTGCTGGTCCATGAGCCGGCGCTGGTGGGCCAGCTGCCCGAGGAGGATGACTGGTGTCCGGAGGATGATCCCGACGGGCGCCTGTGTCGAGAGGTGATCCGCCTGCTGAGAGCGGGGCGCTACCGCAGCGCCCAGGTGCTGCTGGCCCACTTCCATGGCAGCGCCGAGGGCGAGCGCCTGGCAGCGCTAGCCCGCCGCGAGCTGCTGATTCCGAGGGGCGCGCGCGGCGCCGAACTGGAGGGGCTGGTCGCGCACTTCCGCCGCTCCCGGCAGCGGCGCTCTCCCCAGGAGGAGATCGATGCGTTGCTGGCCAGGGAGCGGGGCGGCGAACGATTGTCACGGGAAGATAAGCAGCGGCTCATGGCCCTGCTCACTGAACTGCATGGCTGACCGCAAGGTCAACTATCATTATTTACAACATCATTTCGGTTGGCGCGGGGGTTGATTTTTCTCCTACCATCACCACATAGGAAAGATCGCCCGAAAAAGGCGCAACCTGACAACCTAACACACCTGATTGACCGCGCAAATAGAGCAAACTGGCAGAAAGTGGCGTTCTGGCGCTATACTGCTCGGCTTTACGAGTTTTCTCCACCGAGCGCTTCAGGTGCTTCATTCTTCTTCGTCGAGATAGGGTTTCTATGGCTGGAAATGCGCAGCAGCAGTCACGTCTGAAGGAGTTGATCGCGCGCGGCAAGGAACAGGGCTACCTGACCTATGCCGAGGTCAACGACCATCTACCCGAGGATATCGCCGACCCCGATCAGGTGGAAGACATCATCGGCATGATCAACGACATGGGTATCAGCGTCGTCGAGGAAGCTCCCGATGAAGATACCCTGATGATGTCGGATCACTCCACCGACGAGTCCGCCGCCGAAGAGGCCGTGGCGGCGCTGGCGGCGGTGGAGAGCGACGTGGGCCGAACCACCGACCCGGTGCGCATGTACATGCGCGAGATGGGGACCGTGGAGCTGCTGACCCGCGAGGGTGAGATCGAGATCGCCAAGCGCATCGAGGAGGGGACCCGCGAGGTGATGTCCGCGCTGGCCTATCTGCCCGGTGCGGTCGAATCGATCCTCGATGCCTACGACACCACCCAGGACGAGGAGGCTCCTGGTCGTCTCTCCGATCTCTTCTCCGGCTTCATCGACCCCGACGAAGGCATTCCCGGCGTGGCCGAGGCGGAGGTTCCCGAGGAGGAGCCCCACGACGAGAGCGATGACGACGACGAGGATGGCGAGGCCGAGGAGGAGACCACCGGTGGCCCGGACCCCGAGGAGGCTCGCGCCCGCTTCGAGCAGATTCGTGAGCAGAACGCCGTGGTTCAGGCCGCCATCGAGTCTCATGGCCGTCATGCCAGGGTGGCTCAGGAGGAGCTGGCGCGTCTGGCCGAGCTGTTCTCGCCGATCAAGCTGGTGCCCAAGCACTTCGAGCGCCTGGTGAACCAGGTGCGCATCAGCGTCGAGCAGGTGCGCGCCCAGGAGAAGGCGGTGATGCAGCTGTGCGTCAAGAAGGCGCGGATTCCCCGCAAGACCTTCATCAAGGCCTTTCCGGGCAGCGAGGCCGACCCCGAGTGGCTCGACGCCTTTGGCAAGGAGTTCCCGAAGTACGCCGATCGTCTGGCACCGTTGCGCACGGACATCCAGCGTGCCCAGCGCAAGATCGCCTTCGAGGAGGCGATGGTTCGCCTGCCGGTGCAGGAGATCAAGGAGGTCAACCGCCGCCTCTCCATCGGCGAGGCCAAGGCACGCCGCGCCAAGAAGGAGATGGTCGAGGCCAACCTGCGCCTGGTGATCTCCATCGCCAAGAAGTACACCAACCGTGGCCTGCAGTTCCTGGACCTGATCCAGGAGGGCAACATCGGCCTGATGAAGGCAGTGGACAAGTTCGAATATCGCCGCGGCTACAAGTTTTCCACCTACGCCACCTGGTGGATCCGTCAGGCGATCACCCGCTCCATCGCCGACC
>NZ_JACUUD010000081.1 GCF_014859505.1 Halomonas sp. | reverse complement strand
CGGCCGCTGCGGCTGAGCGGCGCCCTGGATGCCACCATGAGCGCGCTGTTCCGGCGATTCGGCTGGGCCGGCCACCTGCCGGTGGACGCCGTGGACGAGACCCGTACGCCCCTCCAACCCGCTGCCATCGACTGACCGACACTCTCCATGACCGATCTACCCTTCTCTTCCCAAGCCGTCGTCCCCCAGGAGAGCGTCGAGAGCGACGATCACGCCCTGCGCTTCGGCGGCATCCGCCGGCTTTACGGCAGCCGCGCCGTCGAGCGCTTCCGCAGCGCCCACGTGGTGGTGGTGGGCGTCGGCGGCGTGGGCAGCTGGACGGTGGAGGCGCTGGCGCGCTCGGGCATCGGCAAGCTGACCCTGATCGACCTGGACGACGTCTGCGTCTCCAACGTCAACCGCCAGCTCCACGCCCTGGACGGCACCATCGGCCGCCCCAAGGTGGAGGTGCTGGCCGAGCGCTGCCGGGCCATCCAGCCCGGCATCGAGGTGGTGGAAGACATCGCCTTCGCGACCCCCACCAACCTGGCCGAGCGGATTCCCGAGGACGCCGACTATCTGGTGGATGCCATCGACAGCGTGGTGGCCAAGGCGGCGTTGATCGCCTGGTGCAAGCGGCGCAAGCTGCCGATCACCGTGACCGGGGCCGCCGGCGGCCAGACCGACCCCACACGCATCAAGGTGGCGGACCTCGCCCGCACCGAACACGACCCGCTGCTGGCCAAGGTGCGCGCGCGGCTGCGCCGCGACTTCGGCTTTTCGCGCAACCCCAAGCGGCGCTTCTCGGTGGAGTGCGTCTACTCTGACGAACAGCTGGTCTACCCGAGCGCCGACGGCGAGGTGTGCCTGCAGAAGCCGGGCAGCGGCGAGTCGACGCGGCTCGACTGCGCCTCGGGCTTCGGCGCCGCCACCTTCGTCACCGGCAGCTTCGGCTTCGTCGCGGCCTCCCGGGTGCTGGCGCGGCTGGCGAAACGGGCCGCCTTTGATGACGCCTCTACGCCCTGACCCCACCCCAGCACAGTCCCTCACACCCCGACCCTGGAGTCTGCCATGCCCCGCTCGCTTCCCGTCCCTGGCATCTATGCCCACTACAAGGGCAACCGCTACGAGGTGCTGGGCATGGCCCACCACAGCGAGACCGAGGAGCCCCTGGTGGTCTACCGCGCCCTCTACGGCGAGTTCGGCCTGTGGGTGAGGCCACTTGCGATGTTCACCGAGCTGGTGGAAGTGCGAGGCGAACCGGTGCCACGCTTCGAGCTCGAGAAGGCGTTCTAGCCCTTCGTTCCGGCCACATTCAGAACGGCAACCGGCAGAACGACAACCGGCGCCACGAGGGCGCCGGTGTCAGCGAGATATTGGGTCGGACGTCGAGGCTTACTCTTCGCCGGCGTCCTGCATCTGCTTGAGCATGTAGTTCTCGATGCCGACCTTGTCGATCAGGCCGAGTTCGGTCTCGATATGGTCGATGTGGTCTTCCTCGTCGGCGAGGATGTCACGGAAGAGATCGCGGCTGACGTAGTCCTTGACCTGCTCGCAGTGGGTGATCGCCTCGATGTAGTCGGCGCGCCCCTCGTGCTCGATCTTGAGGTCGCACTCCAGCATCTCGCGCACGTTCTGGCCGATGTTGAGCTTGCCCAGGTCCTGCAGGTTGGGAATGCCCTCGAGAAACAGGATGCGCTCGATCAGCTTGTCGGCGTGCTGCATCTCCTCGATGGACTCGCCGTATTCCCACTTGGCCAGCTTCTGCAGGCCCCAGTCCTTGTACATCTTGGCATGCAGGAAATACTGGTTGATCGCGACCAGTTCGTTGCCCAGTGCCTTGTTGAGATGCTCGATGACCTTGCTGTCGCCTTTCATGGATTCACCTTGTGGCTTTCGTCGGGGAAAAGTGACTGCAGCTTGGCATGCCGGGGGCGGCATTGCCAGACGCTGCCCACCAGTCTAACGAGTTCTGGCGGAAAACCAATGAAATCAACATTCTGATAACGAAAGCGAGAATGATCTCGATTCCACCGAAAGACGCCTGTCACACCGCGTAGGCGAGATCCTCGGCACCCACCATCAGCTCGGCCTTCACCGCCTCGCGGGTGATGCTCTTGCCCTGGCAGGCGCACTTGCCGCACTGGGTGCCGCAGCCCGTCTCGCGCTGGACGTCGCGCCAGCTGCGGGCGCCGTCCTCGACGGTCTGGCGGATCTGGTGGTCGGAGACCCCCTTGCAGAGACATACGTACATCGACATCACCTCGCTGACGACTGCAAGGATAAATGTAAATGATTCGCATAGACTCTTGCAAGAGCAAAGCGACCAATGTCTGACCCGAGTCAATATCCCCGCGCGCGGGCCCCCTACTTCGCCGGCTTGGGCAGCGCCACCACAAGGGTGCCCGAGGCGATATCCGACCAGCTGCGCCGCTCGGCATCGAACAGGATCCACAGGTAGCCCAGGCCGAAGGCGGCGATCGAGAGGCAGGCCACCACGAAGCGCACCGCCGCCTGGGTCAGGGTGATGGAGCGGCCATCAGGGGTCTGCACCCGCAGCCGCCAGGCCTGCATGCCCAGCGTCATGCCGCCCCGGACCCAGAAGAAGGCGAAGAAGGCGAAGGCCGAAACCAGCAGCAGCAGCTGCAAGGAGAGCCCCCAGAGCGGACTGGCCCCCACCTGCTCGGCGGAAATCCCCAGCAGGTGGCGGGCTACCAGCAGGTGCAGGCCGGCCACC
Source organism: Halomonas sp. (assembly GCF_014859505.1). GTDB lineage: Bacteria > Pseudomonadota > Gammaproteobacteria > Pseudomonadales > Halomonadaceae > Halomonas. Next base: position 10,924 of record NZ_JACUUD010000081.1, on the reverse strand, counting down.
AGGAGCCAGATGGCGGCCACCAGGAAGGTGTCGTAGAGCATGGCACCCAGCCGGCGGGAAAGCCCCGCCGGCCAGACGTCGTCGAGGTTGCCGAAACGTCGTTGCATGGAAGTTCCTTGCTCAGGCGGTTCGCCGCAGCAGGTAGAGCCCCACGGCGGCACAGATCAGGGTCGGCGCCAGCACCGCCCAGGCGGGGGAGAAGCCGAACACGGTGGAGGCCGGTGCCAGCAGGTCCTGCAGATACTTGAAGACCAGACCGGTGACCACGCCGTAGAAGACCCGAGTGCCGGCGGCCACGGTGCGCAGCGGGCCGAACACGAAGGAGGCGGCCACCAGCACCAGGGAGCCCATGGTCAGCGGCATCAGCATCTTCTGCCAGAAGTGCAGGAGCGGCTGGGTCGCCTCCTGCCCCTGCTGCTGCAGGTAGCGGGCATAGGCCCAGAGCTCGCTGGGGGCCTGGCTGTTGATGGGACGCAGCAGACGGTTGAGCTGCTCCGGCGTCAGGCTGGTCTCCCAGGGCAGCACCGCGTGGCGCTCCGCTTCGGTGTGCTCGTCATGGAAGCGGGTGACCTCCACGTCCTCCAGCCGCCAGCTGCCGTCGCGCCAGGCGGCGCGCTCGGCGCTGGCGGCCTCCACCAGGCGCTGCCCCTCGAAGCGGTAGCGGGTCAGGTCGAGCACGGTATCGTCGGCACGGATCGCCCCGAAGCGGTAGAAGCTGTCACCCTCGCGCTGCCAGCCGCCGCGCTCGGTGACCACGGCACCGACCCCCTGGATGCGCTCCAGGCGCCAGGCATTGGCGAACTGCTCGGTGCGCGGCGCCACGTACTCCGCCACCAGCAGCACGGCGACGATCACCACGATGATCGGCTTCATCGCCCCCCACAGGATGCGGGTCAGCGAGCGCCCGGCGGCGCGCATCACGGTGAGCTCGTTGCTCGAGGCCATGCTGCCCAGGCCGATCAGGGCGCCGATCAGTACCCCCACCGGGGCGTACTGGTAGAAGCGCCAGGGCAGGCGCATCACCAGGTAGAGCAGCACCTGGAAGGCGCCATAGCTGCCCTCCACGTCGTCCAGATCGTTGATGTAGGTGATCACCAGGTCCAGGCCCAGCAGCACCACCTGCACCACGATGATGGCCCCCAGCACGTTGCGCGCCAGGTAGCGGTCGAAGCGATCGGCAATCATCCGCTCATCCCCTTGCGCTGGGCGCGCGTCATCATCACCAGGCCCAGGGCCAGGAAGGCGCCGTGGATCGGCCACATGCCCACCAAGGCGGGCAGGGCACCGCGGCCGATGGCATCCAGCGCGGCCAGCAGCAGGCTCAGGTAGGCCACGTGCAGGAAGATCGCCGGCAACAGCTTGGCGAAGCGACCCTGCCGCGGATTGACCCGGGAGAGCGGCATCGCCAGCAGGGTCAGGATGAAGACCATCAGCGGCAGCCCCAGGCGCCACTGCAGCTGGGCCTGGGCGCGGGTCGAATCGTCGCCGAACAGCGCCGCGGTGGTGGCGTACTCGGGCGAATCGAGCTCACGCATGTCGTCGGCCTGGGAGAGGCGCACCGCATAGGTGTCGAACTCGAGCCGTTCCGCCTCGAAGCGCCCCGGATCGACGCTGTAGCGTTCGCCATCGGCCAGCACCAGGAAGCGGCTGCCGGTCTCCATGTCGAGGGTCTGGTAGCCGCCCTCGGCACGAGTCACCGTCGTCTCCGGAGTGCCATCACGTCGCCGCTGGCGCTCGCTGATGAAGACGCCGCGCATCTCGCTGCCGTCATCGCTGAGCCCCTCCATGTAGGCGGTGCGGCCGCTGCCGAACTCCTGGAAGCGCCCCGGCGCCAGGGCCGAGAAGTCGATACGGCTGCGCTGCTCCTCGAGCATCACGGCGTTGTACAGGGCGCCGGCCGGGGTCAGCCACAGGCTGCACAGCCCCACCAGAATGGCGACCAGGATGGCCGGCACCAGGCTCACCTTGAGCAGCTTGTTGGGGCTGGTGCCGCAGGCCACCAGCACGGTGATCTCGCTGTTGAGGTAGAGCTGGCCGTAGGCGAGCAGGATGCCGAGGAAGAAGGCCAGCGGCAAGATCAGCTCGAGGAACCCCGGCAGGTGAAACAGCATCAGGGTGCCGAGGATGCTGGCCGGGATGTCGCCCTCGGCGGCGTCGGCGAAGTAGCGGATGAAACGACTGCCCATGATCACCAGCAGCAGCACGCCGGCGACGGCGGCCATGGTCAGCAGGATCTCGCGGGTCAGATAACGGAAGATGATCATGCGGCGTCTGCCATGCAATGGGGCCATGCCTTGGGTACACTGGTGCGACACGGCGACGTGCCGGCATTATCCAGAATCCCCCTGCACTTGTAACCCTAACGCCTGCAACCAATACGCTTGTCTGTGGAGACGCCATGGAATTTCCTGTCAAGACGGGTAACCCCGCCAAGGTCGAGACCGCCTGCCTCGTGATCCCGGTGTATCAGGGGGGCGAGCTCTTGCCCACCGCCGCGCGCCTGGACGACGCCAGCGAGAAGCTGATCGGCCAGCTCATCGAGCGCGGCGACTTCGACGCCAAGCTGGGCCGTGTGCAGATGATCCCCTTCGCCCCGGGGCTCTCTGCCGAGCGGCTGCTGCTGGTGGGCCTGGGCAAGCGCGAGAAATGCCAGGAGGCCGCCTTCCAGAAGGCCCTGGGCGCCACCTTCACCGCCCTTGCCGACCTGCCGGTGGACGACTGTGCGGTGGCCTTCACCGACGTGCCCCTGGCCGAGCGCGGCGCCGACTGGAAGGCACGCATGGTAGCCGAAGCGACCCATCGCGCCCTCTATCGCTTCGACGAGTTCAAGTCCGAGAAGGCGCCCGCCTCGCGCCTCGCCCAGGTGACCCTGCTGGTCAGCGAGGACAACGAGGCCGGCGCCGCCCGCGAGGGCGCACGCATCGGCGACGCCGTGGGCCAGGGCATGAACACCGCCCGCACCCTGGGCAACCTGCCGGGCAACGTCTGCACGCCGAGCTACCTGGCCGAGCAGGCCGAGGCGCTGGGCAAGGCCTCCAGCGGTGCGCTTGCCGTGGAGATCCTTGACGAGGAGGCCCTGGAGGCGCTGGGCGCCCACAGCCTGCTCGCCGTGGGCCGCGGCAGCGAGCAGCCCTCACGGCTGATCGTGATGACCTATCGGGGCGCCGACGACCCCGACGAGGCGCCCCACGTGCTGGTGGGCAAGGGCATCACCTTCGACACCGGCGGCATCTCGCTCAAGCCCGGCGAGGCCATGGACGAGATGAAGTTCGACATGTGCGGCGCGGCCAGCGTGTTCGGCACCGTCAAGGCCGTGCTCGGCATCCGCCCGAAGGTCAACCTGGTGGCCATCGTCGCCGCCGCCGAGAACATGCCCGACGGCCGCGCCACCAAGCCCGGCGACATCATCAGGACGCTGAAGGGCCTCTCCGTGGAGGTGCTAAACACCGACGCCGAAGGCCGCCTGGTGCTGTGCGACGCCCTCACCTACGCCGAGCGCTTCGAACCGGCCAGCGTCGTGGATATCGCCACCCTCACCGGGGCCTGCATCATCGCCCTGGGCCACCACGCCACCGCCCTGCTGTCCAACGACGACGACCTGGCCCTGGACCTGCTCGACGCCGGCGAGGCGGCCTGGGACCGCGCCTGGCACCTGCCGCTGTGGGACGAGTACCAGGAGCAGCTCGACTCCAACTTCGCCGACCTGGCCAATATCGGCGGCAAGCCGGCGGGCACCATCACCGCCGCCTGCTTCCTCTCGCGCTTCGCCGACCAGTTCCCCTGGGCACACCTGGACATCGCCGGTACCGCCTGGAGCTCCGGCAAGGAGAAGGGCGCCAGCGGCCGCCCCGTGGGCCTGCTGACCCAGTACCTGCTGGACCGGGAAGGTGACGCCGTGGTGGAAACCCAAGCGGAATAGCGGCGCGGGCTTGCGTTTTTTCCGCGTCGCCTTTCTCATGTGGGACTGACGATAAATCCACGACCCGGGCCGGCCCTTGCCGGCCCGAGCTTCCAGTATCACCCCGGGGCTGGCACGCCCCGGGCGTAGCGGAGACCCCTTGCCGTGTCGATTGCCAGCTTCGAACTCCTGCCCAATTCCACCCCCACGGCCGACTCGATCCGTGAGGACATCCTCGTCAACCCCGGCTTCGGTCGCTACTTCACCGATCACATGGCCCATGTGCGCTGGACTCTGGACGCCGGTTGGCACGGCCGCGAGGTGCGCCCCTACGGGCCGCTGACCCTGGACCCCGCTGCCGCGGTGCTGCACTACGCCCAGGAGATCTTCGAGGGCATCAAGGCCTACCGGCACGCGGACGGTTCAGTGTGGACCTTCCGTCCGGAGAAGAACGCCGAACGCTTCCGTCGCAGCGCCCGCCGCCTGGCCCTGCCGGAGCTATCCGACGAGGACTTCATCGGCTCGCTCAAGGCGCTGCTAGCCCAGGACCAAGGCTGGGTGCCCACGCCGAAGAGCGAGGCCGACGAGTGCAGTCTCTACCTACGCCCCTTCATGATCGCCAGTGAAAGCTTCCTCGGCGTGCGCCCGGCCCACGAGGTGGACTACTACGTGATCGCCTCCCCCGCGGCGGCCTACTTCAAGGGCGGCGTGGAGCCGGTTTCCATCTGGCTCTCCAGCCACTACACGCGCGCCGCGCCCGGCGGTACCGGCTTCGCCAAGTGTGGCGGCAACTATGCCGCCTCCCTGGCCGCCCAGAGGGAGGCCAGTACCCACGACTGCGGCCAGGTGGCCTTCCTGGATGCCGTCGAGAACAAGTGGATCGAGGAGCTGGGCGGCATGAACCTGTTCTTCGTCTTCAAGGATGGCCGCCTCGCTACCCCGCGCCTGACCGACACCATCCTCGAGGGCGTCACCCGTGATTCGGTGCTGACCCTGGCCCGCAGCGAGGGCCTCACCCCCGAGGAGCGCCCGATCAGCATCGACGAGTGGCGCGAGGCGGCGGCCTCCGGCGAGCTGACCGAGGTGTTCGCCTGCGGCACCGCGGCGGTCATCACCCCGGTGGGCGAACTGGTCACCGAGCAGGACCGCATCCGCCTGAAGGAGGACACCGGCAACCCCGTAGCCAAGCGCCTGCGCACCAAGTTGCTCGACCTGCAATACGGCCGCGCCGAGGACACCCATGGCTGGCTGACGCGGCTGGTATAGGCGTGACCCAGATCGATTTCTACGTCCTGCCCGATACCACCCTGGAGGCGCGTCTCGACTTCGCCTGCCGGCTGGCCGAGACCATCCAGCGCAAGGGCTATCGGCTGCACCTGCACGCCGAGGACGAGGCCATGGCCCGGGAGCTCGACGAGCGGCTCTGGACCTTCCGCCCCGATGCCTATGTGCCTCACGCCCTGCTGGGGGAAGGAGAGGCCGAGGCCGCCCCCGATCCGCGCATACCGGTCACCATCGGCTGGGAGGCCCCACCCTCCCCCGACCAGGCCGTCCAGGCGCTGCTCAACCTCGCCCCGGGCATTCCCGAGTGGTTCTCCCGCTTCGAGCGTGTCGCCGAGATCATCAACCAGCACCAGGAGGTGCTGGTGGCCAAGCGCGAGTGCTGGCAGACCTACAAGAAGCGCGGCTATCCGGTAAAGGCGCACCAGCTGCGCGGCCAGTCCGGCTGACGTTGGGCGTCACGTCACGCTATAATCGGAAGCATTTTTGGGGATCGCTGCCATCTGGCGCTCATCTCGATTGAGGCTGCACCCCAATGTGGGAGCTGGGCTTTGCCCGCGGTTCGACGCTTCGACGAATGGAGGCCGAAGGACTCCCTGGCGGCAGACGCCAGCACAGGCAACACCGCCAAGGCGCCTGCGGCGCCATTCGCCCGGCGGAGCCAGGCTCCCACAAAGCAGCGTCACGCCATGACGCAAGGCCACATTTTTCGTCGCCCTCTCCTGCCGTCCGGCCCCCTGGCCGGCGGTGATCATTTCTGGACCCGGAACGCCCATGGACAAGACCTACCAACCCGAGCAGATCGAATCCCGCTGGTACGAGCGCTGGGAAGCCGATGGCCGCTTCGCCCCCTCCGGTGAGGGCGAGCCCTACTCCATCATGATCCCGCCGCCCAACGTCACCGGCAGCCTGCACATGGGCCACGCCTTCCAGGACACCATCATGGACACCCTGATCCGCTGGCGGCGGATGCAGGGGCGCAACACCCTGTGGCAGGTGGGCACCGACCACGCCGGCATCGCCACCCAGATGCTGGTGGAGCGCAAGATCGCCGCCGAGGAGGGCAAGAGCCGCCACGATCTCGGCCGCGACGCCTTCATCGACAAGGTGTGGGAGTGGAAGCAGGAGTCCGGCGGCCATATCACCCGCCAGCTGCGCCGCATGGGCGCCAGCGTCGACTGGAGCCGCGAGCGCTTCACCATGGACGACGGCTTCTACCAGGCGGTCCAGGAGGTCTTCGTGCGCCTCCACAAGGAGGGGCTGATCTACCGCGGCAAGCGGCTGGTCAACTGGGACCCGACCCTGCACACCGCCATCTCCGACCTGGAGGTGGAGAACCGCGACCAGCAGGGCCAGTTCTGGCACTTCCGCTACCCGCTGGCCGACGGCGTCACCACCGACGCGGGCCTCGGCTACCTGGTGGTCGCCACCACCCGTCCGGAGACCCTGCTGGGCGATACCGGCGTGGCGGTGAACCCCGAGGATCCGCGCTACGCCTCCCTGGTGGGCAAGTTCGTCGAGCTACCCCTGGTGGGCCGTCGGATCCCCATCGTCGCCGACGAGCACGCCGACATGGAGAAGGGTTCCGGCTGCGTGAAGATCACCCCGGCCCACGACTTCAACGACTACGAGGTGGGCCGCCGCCAGAGCCTGCCGCTGATCAACGTCTTCACCCAGGACGCCAGCATCCTCGCCCGGGCCGAGGCCTTCGACATCCAGGGCCGGCCGCTGCCCGAGATCGACCCGAGCCTGCCCGAGGCCTACGCCGGCCTGGACCGCTTCGAGGCGCGCCAGAAGATCGTCGCCGACATGGAGGCCGCCGGGCTCCTCGAGCAGATCGAGACGGTCAGCAACACCCTGCCCTATGGCGACCGTAGCGGTGACGTCATCGAGCCGCTGCTCACCGACCAGTGGTTCGTTGCCGTGGAGAGTCTCGCCAAGCCCGCCATCGAGGCCGTCGAGAAGGGCGACATCCAGTTCGTGCCGAAGAACTACGAGAACATGTACTTCGCCTGGATGCGCGACCTCCAGGACTGGTGCATCTCCCGCCAGCTGTGGTGGGGCCACCGCATCCCCGCCTGGTACGACGCGGACGGCAACGTCTTCGTGGCCCGCAACGAGGTGGAGGCCACCCGCGACTACCTGGTCGAGCTCGCCCACTTCATCGAGCACGAGCAGGGCGACTTCGACACCGCCATGCGCCTGCGCGGCTTCAACCAGCTGCTGGGCGGCACCACCGAGCTGACCCCCGACGCCCTCAAGACCATGGAAAAGCTCGGCGTGCCGCGCCTGACCCAGGACGAGGACGTGCTCGACACCTGGTTCAGCTCGGGCCTGTGGACCTTCGGCACCCTGGGCTGGCCGGAGAATACCCCGGAGCTGCGCACCTTCCACCCTTCAAGCGTCCTGGTCACCGGCTTCGACATCATCTTCTTCTGGGTCGCACGAATGATCATGCTGACCCTGAAGTTCACCGGCGAGGTGCCCTTCAAGCAGGTCTACGTGCACGGCCTGGTGCGCGACGGCCAGGGCCAGAAGATGTCCAAGTCCAAGGGCAACGTGCTCGACCCCATCGACCTGATCGACGGGATCGAGCTCGAGACCCTGGTCGAGAAGCGCACCGGCAGCCTGATGCAGCCGCAGAAGGCCAGGGCCATCGAGAAGGCCACCCGCGGCGAGTTCCCCGAGGGCATCGAGCCCCACGGCACCGATGCGCTGCGCTTCACCTTCCTCTCCCAGGCCACCACCGGGCGCGACATCAAGTTCGACATGGGTCGCCTGGACGGCTACCGCAACTTCTGCAACAAGCTGTGGAACGCCTCGCGCTACGTGCTGATGAACGCCGAGGGCGAGGATTGCGGGGCGGCCGGCGGCGACGTCGAGCTATCGCTGGCCGACCGCTGGATCATCTCGCGCCTGCAGCAGACCGCGGCCCAGGTGACCCGGGCGATGGAGGAGTTCCGCTTCGACCATGCCTCCCAGGCACTCTACGACTTTGTCTGGAACGAGTACTGCGACTGGTACCTGGAGCTCTCCAAGCCGGTGCTGTGGGACGACGGCGCCAGCCCCGAGGCCAAGCGCGGCACCCGTCGCACCTTGGTGCGGGTGCTGGAGGCGATCCTGCGCCTGGCTCACCCGATGATGCCCTACATCAGCGAGGAGATCTGGCAGCGCGTGGCCCCGTTGGCCGGCACCCGCCAGGGCGAGGGCGACTCCGTCATGGCCCAGCCCTGGCCCAGTGCCCAGCCGGAGAAGATCGATGACGCCGCCGAGCGGGACATCGAATGGCTCAAGGGCGTGATCGTGGCGGTGCGCAATATCCGCGCCGAGATGAACATCGCCCCGGGCAAGCCGCTGGACGCGCTGCTCACCAAGGGCGGCCCGGACGACCCGGCGCGCCTCGAGGCCAACCGCCGCTTCCTGGCCAAGCTGGCCAAGCTCGAGAGCGTCACCTGGCTCGAGGACCCGAACGCGGCGCCGCTCTGCGCCACCCAGCTGGTGGGCGAGATGGAGGTGCTGGTGCCCATGGCGGACCTGATCGACAAGGAGGCCGAGCTCGCGCGCCTGGGCAAGGAGATCGAGAAGCAGGACAAGCTGATCGGCGGCATCGAGAAGAAGCTCGGCAACGAGAGCTTCGTGGCCAAGGCGCCGGAGGCCGTGGTGGAGAAGGAGCGCGCCAAGCGGGCCGACTACGAGGCGGCTCGCCGCCTGCTGGTGGAGCAGCGCGACAAGATCGCCGCGCTCTGATTCCACTCGCCCCCGTCACGCTGCGGCCCGCCATTGGCGGGCCGCTGGTCGTTCGAGGTCTGCCCTAGCGGGAGCGCTTCCGTGGCATGTTGCAGTCGCGTTAAGAAACGCTGTTCTGCCAAATCCCGTTCCCCTAGAATGGGATACCACACCCACCGACCCGCCACGTCTCGATGCCTCAGACCGACTCGACCTTCGCGCCTGGCCGCCTGCTGATCTTCAACCTGCTGGGCGCCCTGCTGATCTTCTCCTGGCTGTCGCCGGACCTGCTGTTCTGGACCGAGATCGACGACGCCGTCTTCTTCACCACCAACGCCTGGCTGCACGAGGGGAACCCGGCCTGGGTGTGGCTGGTGGCGGCCACCAACGCGCGGCTCTTCGACGTGATCAGCCTGGTGGTGCTGCTGGTGATCTACCTGTGGGCCATCTCCCGGGATCCGCTCCGCGAGCCGAGACTGCTGCGCTGGGGCGGCATCGGCATGACCATGCTGCTGGTGGCAGTGATCATGGCCCAGGGCGTGCGCCTGGTGATCGACTACTCTCACCCCAGCCCGACGGTGGTCTATCAGGAGGTCAATCGGGTCACCGAACTGGTCGACTTCTCCACCAAGGACAGCTCGGGCTCGAGCTTCCCCGGCGACCACGGGGTGAACCTCTTGCTGTTCACCGCCTTCATGTGGCGCTTCGCGGGGCGCAAGGTGATGCTGGTGAGCCTGGTGGCCGCGGTGATCCTGAGCGCCCCGCGCATCCTGAGCGGCGCCCACTGGTTCAGCGACGTCTACTTCGGCGCCATCGCCATCAACCTGATCATCGCGCCCTGGTTCCTGCTCACCCCGATCGGGCCGGCCATGGCCCGCGGCATCACCGCGGGCATGGCCAGGGTCCAGGCGCTGCTGCCGGGGCGCTAGTTGGCCTTGCGCCAGCCGCCCAATACCCGCTGATCGGGGCCGAAGAAGACCAGCCGGTCATGGTCGATCAGGTAGCGGTAGGCGGTCTCCAGCATGCCGGTCACCCTGACCGCGTCCTCGCCCTGAGGGCAGGCGCGGCGGGTGGTAGCCAGCTGCGAGAACTCGATGCGCTGGTTCTCGCCCAGATTGGCCCGCCCCATCAGCTGGTTGCAGCCGTCGCTGCCGGTGACACTGCCGTCGGCGGCGATGCGGAACCAGGCGGGCTCGGGCAGGGAGAGCCGCTCGTCGGTGCCCACCAGCAGCAGGTTCCAGCGCTGTTCCACCACCGGGCCCGAGAGGCTCACCTCGCGATCATCGCTCAGCGGCGCGTCGGGGCGGCTGCCACAGGCCGCCAGCAGGACCGTGGCGGCCATCACCAGGCCCAGGCGGGCCACAAGTGTCGTCTTCATGGGTCGTCGTTCTTCCTTGTCGCTTGGCCGGCCGCCTACCAGCTGCCGGTGTTTTCCATGGAGGCCCAGGGTTCCCGGGCGGGAAGCGGGTCACCCTTCTGCAGCAGCTCCACCGAGATGTCGTCGGGGCTTCTGACGAAGGCCATATGGCCGTCCCGGGGCGGGCGATTGATGGTCACGCCTGCGTTCTGCAGCTTCTCGCAGAGGGCGTAGATGTCGTCGACCCGATAGGCCAGGTGGCCGAAGTTGCGCCCGCCGGTGTACTCCTCGGGGTCCCAGTTGTACGTGAGCTCCAGCTCCGGCGCCTTGAGCTCGGCAGAGCGCGCCTCGTCCTCGGGGGCGGCCAGGAAGACCAGGGTGAAGCGCCCCTTGTCGTTCTCCCTGCGGCGCACCTCCTTCAAGCCCAGCAGGTCGCAGTAGAAACGCAGCGAGGCGTCGAGGTCGCTGACCCGCACCATGGTATGCAGGTACTGCATATACAACTCCTTGTCGTTTATAACGAAACCTCTCAGCGGCACGGGGCTTTACTGGCGACAAGCCTTTCCGGAGGCGCTGTGAATACGTCCCTGTACGCTACCGACGCCATCCCTGGCGTAGGACCTCCTCCAAGGCTTGCCCCCAGCGCCCCTGATTGGTGTCGC
>NZ_JACUUD010000236.1 GCF_014859505.1 Halomonas sp. | reverse complement strand
CCTTCCCGCCCTCGAACAGCCCTACCTCGACCTGATGCGCCAGGTGCTCGACCACGGCGTGGAGCGCGGTGATCGCACCGGGGTGGGCACCCGCTCGCTCTTCGGCCACCAGATGCGCTTCGACCTGGCCCGCGGCTTCCCGCTGCTGACCACCAAGAAGCTGCACACCCGCTCGATCTTCCATGAGCTGCTGTGGTTCCTGGCCGGCGACACCAATATCGCCTACCTCAAGGAGAACGGGGTGAGCATCTGGGACGACTGGGCCGACGCCAACGGCGACCTGGGACCCGTCTACGGCTATCAATGGCGCAGCTGGCCCGACCCCCGCGGCGGCCAGGTCGACCAGATCGCCGGGCTGCTCGAGCAGATCCGCACCAACCCCCAGTCTCGGCGGCTGATCGTCTCGGCCTGGAACCCGGCGCTGGTGGACGAGATGGCCCTGCCGCCGTGTCACTGCCTGTTCCAGTTCTACGTGGCCGAAGGGCGCCTCTCCTGCCAGCTCTACCAGCGCAGCGCCGACATCTTCCTGGGCGTGCCCTTCAATATCGCCAGCTACGCGCTGCTGACCCGGATGATCGCCCAGGTGGCGGGCCTCGAGCCCGGCGAGTTCATTCACACCCTGGGCGACGCCCACCTCTACCTGAACCACCTGGAGCAGGCCGAGCTGCAGCTCACCCGCGCCCCGCGCCCCGCGCCGCGCCTGGTGCTCGACCCGAGCGTGACGGATCTCTTCGCCTTCCGCTTCGAGCACATCGCCATCGAGGGCTACGATCCTCACCCCCATATCAAGGCCGCCGTGGCGGTGTAGGCGTGACCGCACAAACCGTACAAAAAGAGAGAGCCCCCATGAGCGAGACCCTGATTCCCGTGGCGATGATCGCCGCCATGGACCGCCACCGGGTGATCGGCGTGGACAACCAGCTGCCCTGGCACCTGCCCGAGGACCTCAGGTTCTTCAAGCGCCTGACCCAGGCCAAGCCGCTGGTGATGGGCCGCAAGACCTTCCAGTCCATCGGCCGGCCGCTGCCCGGGCGCCTCAATATCGTGGTGACCCGCGACCCTGATTTTTACCAGGAGAGCATCCACCGCGACGGCATCCGCGTCTGCCACGACCTGGCCTCTGCCCTGGCCCTGGCCGACCAGCAGGCCACCATCGATGGCGTGGAGGAAATCATGGTGATGGGGGGCGCCGAGATCTACGCCCAGGCGCTGCCTTACGCCTCGCGCCTCTACCTGACCGAGGTGGCCATCGAGGTAGAGGGCGACGCCCGCTTCCCCGAGCTCGACCCCGCCGAGTGGGAAGAACTCCAGCGCGTGCCCGGCAGCCCCGCCGAGGGCCAGCCCGCCTATGATTTCGTGGAGTATCGACGCCGCGAGTCTGTCGGTGCCTGACGACATTTGTCATGGGGCGGCATCTGGCACAGACTGGCCGGCACGGCCTCGCTCCCTGGCTCACGCGTGGAGGACAACGGTTTGACCGAGGAACGCTCAATACGCCTGCTGGACGCCCTCGAGGGGCGCACCGATACCCTGCTGGAACGCCTCCGGCAGGAGCGCGAGTCGCGCCTGGCCCTGCAGCAGCGCCTGGCCGAGCTGGAGGCCGCCCGCCTGGCGCTGGCCGAGAAGGCTCGCGAGCTCGAGGCCAATCGGTTGGAGCTCGTCGAGGAAAACCGTGAGCTCGACGAGCAGAATCGCGAACTGGAGGAGCATAACCGCCACCTCCACGAGCGCCTGGCGAAGGGGCCGGGCGAGAACACCTTCCCGCGTCCCGCCCGGCGCTCCCAGGGGCTCTCCGCCTTGATGGGCCGTTCATCATCGGAGACATCCGCCGGCTCTTCCGCAGGAGCTCGATTTATCGGTGGTCCGACACCTCGACGAGCGGCAGAGGCACCATCGCCAGACACGCCATCCCCGGACAGACCCGGCGCCGACAACACGGTCGGGGATGCTTCGGAGGCGCCATCCCCCCAGGCGCTGCTGGCCGAGTGGTACCGGCGCTACCCCGCTGCATTCTTCAAGGGCCACACTCGCCCGCTCAAGGTGGGCATCCACGAGGAGCTGGCCGCGCGCGAGCCCTGGCCCGAGAAGCTGGTGCGCCGGGCGCTGGCCTGCTACGTGAATCTGCCCCGTTACCTGAAGGCGGTGCGCGAAGGCGCCGAGCGCATCGATCTCGCCGGCCAGCCGGCCGGGGTGGTCGACGCCCAGGCCGCCGAGCACGCCCGCAAGAAGCTCGAGCGCCTGCAGGC
>NZ_JACUUD010000080.1 GCF_014859505.1 Halomonas sp. | reverse complement strand
GCCTGGACCACCTCGATCCAGTAGCCGTCGACGTCCTTCACGAACACCACGTTCTTCATCTTGCCCTGATCGGCGCGCTTGACGAACTCGACGCCGTTGGCGTCGAACCAGGCCTCGGCGGCCTCCAGATCCGGCACGCTGAAGCAGATGTGGCCGAAGCCCTGGGGCTCGGCGTTGCCGTCGTGGTAGGCGAAGTCGGCCTGGTTCTCGGTGCCCCAGTTGTGGGTCAGCTCCAGCAGCCCCGTCTGGCTGAAGGTCCAGACGGTGCGCTCGTCCGATTCTTCGGGCACCGCGTCACCCTCCTCCAGCCTGGCCAGGAAGTAGAGCGAGAACTGCATCTCATCGAAGTCGAGGCGGCGCAGCACCCGCATGCCGAACACCCGGGTATAGAAGGCCAGTGCCTTCTCGGGATCCTTCACCCGCAGCATGGTGTGATTGAGCCGAAAGCCTGCGCTGTCGGCGGTGGGGGTCTGGACGCCGGGGTGCTGCTCACCCTTGAAGCTCATGGGCAACTCCTGTCTGCAAAAGAGAATGTTCCCCCTGAGCATGGGGACAGCGGCGGAATAATTCCAGTGATGGCGGACACATCTTGTACAACATCTCAACGAAATAAAAGAAATCGCTCGACTCGCGAAATAATCGCGGCAAAATCGCCAAATTAGTTCTACAGTTGCTGTACAAAAACGCCAACACCCAGAGACCGGAGATTTCCCCATGTCTGCCCATGCCTACCAGCTGAGTGACCACATCACCCTCAAGGAGCTGGCCCGCGCCCTCTCCCAGGGCTTCTCGCCCATCGTCGAAGTGGAATCCATGGATGGCATCTACACGGTACGCCTCCACCATGGCACCGGCGTCTCGGAGCTCTCGGATCCCGCAGGGCACACCCTGACCTTCCTCGGCACCGGTGAGATCCGCGACCAGCTCGGCGGGATCGGCCTGACCCACGGCGTGCTGACCTGGTCGGACCAGTGCGGCGACGAGATGATCGGCGTGCCGGGCCATGCGATGACACCGGACGAGATGCTCGCCAATGGCACCCGCATCGCCTTCCGCTGAGGCTTCCCGAGTCATGTGGCAGAGGCTAATGTAGAGGCATGTCCGACTCTGCGGAGCACCCCCGCATGCCCACCCTGCCACGTGGGCATCTACCGCGGTGACGGCCAGATGATCCACGCCCCGGGCCGCGGCCGCCGGGTCGAGACGGCGCCGGTGGAGATCGCCTATTGGCAGGAGCGCTTCCTGGGCGCCGCCGCCGCGGCGCCCTGAGCCTTCGACAGGGGCCCCGCCGGCAGCCAGACCCGGGCCGCCAACCCGCCGAATGCTGCGCGCCCGAGCGTGAACCGCCCCCCGTACAGGGCCACCAGATCGCCCACGATGGCCAGGCCCAGGCCGCTGCCGGGCTCCTGCTCGTCGAGCCGCACCCCTCGCGCCATGGCCTGGTGCCGCTGGACCTCGCTCATGCCGGGACCATCGTCCGACACTTCGAGCCAGCACTCGTCCCCTTCCTCGCCGCCGCTCAGCACCACCCGGGTGGCCGCCCAGCGCAGGGCATTCTCCAGCAGGTTGCCGACCAGCTCCTGAATCATCCGTACGTTCGGAAGCCCCTCGAATCGCTTAAGCCTTCGTTAAGCTGCCGGGGCCAGGCTGTCGGTGACACGTCATGGAGACGCCCCGATGCCTGAACCGAGATACCTGCCCTGCTTGCCGGCCACGGCCACCCCCTCGCCGCTGCACTGGCGGGAGGCCCGGCACTGGACCCAGCGGCGCCGCCTGGAACACCTGATCCGCCGCCGCTTCGCCGAGGAGCATGGCGCCGCCATCACCCAGCTGCTGCCACGCCTCTTCGGCCTGTGGCAGGGCGACCAGCCCCTGGCCGCAGTGGGGGTGCGCTCGGCGGCGAGCGGCCCGCTGTTCCAGGAGCGCTACCTGGACGTCGCCGCCGAGCGCCTGCTGGCCGAGCGCTTCGCTCGCCCCGTGGCCCGTCACCAGGTCGCCGAGATCGGCAACCTGGCGAGCCGCCGCCCCGGCCTGCAGCGCCCACTCTTCCTGCACCTGGTGGACCAGCTTGGCCGCGAGGGCATCGGCTGGCTGCTGTTCACCGCCACCCCCGAGGTGGCCAACGGCATCCGCCGCCTGGGCCTCACCCTCGAGCCGGTGATGGTCGCCGACCCGGCATGCCTCGGCGACGAGCGGGCCTGCTGGGGCCACTACTACGAGCGCCGCCCCTGGGTGATGGCCGGGGACCTGCGCCGCGCCCATCGCGAGCTGAGAGAGCGCGGCCTGCTGCCCTCGTTCCCTCCCCGTGCGGCGGAGGTGACCCATGCGCACCTCGCCTGAGGCCTTCCTCGCACGGCTGGTCCGCCACGCCGAGGAGCGACCGGCCGGCATCGCGCTGGAGGAGGGCCACCGGCAGGTCACCTTCGCCGCGCTGCCGGGCGAGATCGAGGCGCGCCGGCGCCGCCTGCATGATTGCGGCAACCGGCGGGTCGCCCTGGCCCTGGACAACGGCGTCGACTGGGCGCTGTGGGACCTGGCGCTGCTTCAGGACCAGCGGGTGGCAGTCCCGGTGCCCGCCTTCTTCAGCGCTGCCCAGCGCCGCCACCTGGTGGATGCCGCCGGGCTGGACGCCTGGATCGGCCCCGGCGGCGAGGCCCTTGGCTTCGCCGCCACGCGGGACCCGGCCATCGCCACCCGGTGCGTCGCCGCCCCCCCGGCCCTGCATGCCGGCACCACCCGCATCACCTTCACCTCCGGCACCAGCGGCCACCCCAGGGGGGTCTGCCTGGATGCCGCCGCACCGCTCACGGTGGCCACCAGCATCTCCGAGGCATTGGCGGGGCTTGGCATCGAGCGCCACCTGGCGATGCTGCCGCTCGCCACCCTGCTGGAAAACATCGGCGGCCTCTACGTGCCGCTGTGGCTAGGCGCTACCGCCTGCCTGCCAGGGGTCGCCGAGCTGGGTTGGCAGGGAGCGAGCGGCTTTGACCCGCGCCGGGCGCTGGCCACCCTCGACGCCTGCCGGCCCCACAGCCTGATCCTGGTGCCCCAGCTGCTCCAGGCGCTGGTGGCGGCGCGTCCGAAGGCCCCCACAAGCCTGCGCTTCGTGGCGGTGGGCGGGGCGCGGGTCGCCGACACCCTGCTGGCGCATGCCCGGCGCGGCGGCTGGCCCGTCTTCGAGGGCTATGGCCTCTCGGAGTGCGCCTCGGTGGTGTGCCTCAACCGCCCCGGCGAGCCCGCCCGCGGCGTGGGCCGGCCGCTGACCCATGCCGAGGTGCGCCTGGCCGACGACGGCGAGGTGCAGGTCCGTGGAGCCACCCAGCTTGGCTACCTGGGTGAGCCGGCGCCCGCCTCAGCATGGCACGCCACCGGCGACCTGGGGCGCTGGGACGGCGACGCTCTGGTGCTGGAGGGCCGCCGCCGCGAGGTCTTCATCACTACCTACGGCCGCAACGTCGACCCCCAGTGGGTGGAGGGCGAGCTCTGCGCCCGACCCGCCATCGCCCAGGCCCTGGTCCACGGCGAGGCGCTGCCCGCCAACCGCGCGCTGCTGGTGCCCGCCTCGCCCGAGGTCGACGACGACGCCCTGGCCGCCGCGGTGGCCGAGGCCAACGCCGGCCTGCCCGACTACGCCCGTGTCCACGAATGGCGGCGCAGCGCCCCGTTCACCCCCGATAACCACCAGCTGACGGCCAACGGCCGACTGCGTCGCGCCGCCATCCTCGCCGCCCATGGCGACTGGCTGTGCGCCTCCCCGTCCTGCCACCTGCTCGACACCCACGAAGGAGTGACCCCATGACCCCCTACCAGCAACTGCAGCACGCCACCCGCGAAGAACGCGACTGGCTGCTTGCCACCCCACTGCTGACCCGCGCCCTGGAAGGCCGCGTCAGCCGTGGCGAGTACCTCGCCTTCCTCGGCCAGGCCTACCACCACGTGCGCTTCACGGTGCCGCTGATGATGGCCTGCGGCGCCCGCCTGCCGGAACGGCTGGGCTGGCTGCGCGGCGCCCTGGTGGAGTACATCGAGGAGGAGCACGGCCACGAGCAATGGATCCTCGACGACATCCGCGCCGCCGGCGGTGACCCCGAGGCGGCCGCGGCACGCCCGGCGGACTCTGCCACCCGGCTGATGGTGGCCGCCGTGCGCGACGCGATCGAGCACGGCAACCCGGTGGGCTTCTTCGGCATGGTCCAGGTGCTGGAGGGCACCAGCACGGCGCTGGCCACCCAGGCCGCCGAACGGCTGCAGGTGAGCCTCGGCCTGCCCGACGACGCGGTGCGCTACCTGACCTCCCACGGCAGCCTGGATATCGGCCACCTGGCCTTCTTCGAGGGGCTGGTGAACCGCCTGGAGGAACCTGACCTGGCGGCGGTGATCGACACCGCGCGACTGGTCTACCGCCTCTACGGCGCCATGTTCCGCGGCATCGAGGCGAGCTGTGCCGGCGGCAGCGCCGCCCGGGAGCTCTCCGATGCTCTGGTTTGATCGCCTCGCCGGCCGCCCGCGGCTGCCGGAGGGGGGCTGGCCCGCCCAGCGGGTGCTGATCACCGGGGCCAGCGGTGGCATCGGCCAGGCGCTGGTGGACGAACTGGCCGCCGCCGGCGCCCGGCTGCTGATCACCGGCCGACGGGCGGAGGCCCTGGAGGCCGCAGCGGCCCGCCACCCCGACCAGGTCACCGCGCTGCCCGCCGACCTGACCCGCGCCGAGGCGCGCGCCCGGCTGGTGGCCGCGGCGGACCGGGCGGGCATCACCATGCTGATCAACGCCGCCGGGGTGAACCGGGTGGCGCTCTTCACCGAGGGCTCCGATGCCGAGCTCGAGCGGCTCATCACCCTCAACCTCACCGCCACCCTGCAGCTGACCCGAGCCCTGCTCCCCCGGCTGATGGCGGCGCGCCAGGGCTGGGTGATCACCCTGGGCTCCACCTTCGGCACCCTGGGCTACCCCGGCCAGGTCGGCTACTGCGCCACCAAGTTCGCCCTGCGCGGCTTCAGCCAGGCCCTGCGCCGGGAGCTCGCCGACACCCGGGTGCGGGTACTGCACGTCTCGCCCCGGGCCACCCGCACCGCCATGAACGCCCCCGAAGTGGAGGCCATGAACGCGGCCCTGGGCAACGCCATGGACAGCCCCGCCCGGGTCGCCCAGGCGGTGCGCCACGCCGTGGAACGCGGCCGTCAGGAGGCCCAGCTGGGCGGCCCGGAGCGCCTCTTCGTGCGCCTCAACGCCCTGCTGCCGGGGGTGGTCGACCGCGCCCTGGCGCGCCAGCTCCCCGTCATCCGCCGCTTCCTCGATACCCCGGAGACCAAGCCATGAACGCTCGACGACTCGCTCGCCTTCCCCTCCTGCGCCTTGCCGCCGTGCTGCTTGTCGCCGGCCTCGGCGGCCTCTCCGCCATCGCCGCCCTGGCCGCGGACGACGAAACCCTGACGGACCCGGCGGTGGTCCGGCTCCAGGCGCGCTGGGCCGAGATCCGCTACCGGCTGCCCGACGACCAGCAGGCCAAGGCCCTGGCCGAGCTGGGGGACGAGGCCGAACGTCAGCTGGCCGACCACCCCGACTCCGCCGAGCGGCTGATCTGGGCCGGCATCGTGCGCTCCAGCCAGGCCGGCGCCGAGGGCGGGCTGGGGGCGCTCGGCCTGGTCAAGCAGGCCCGCCGCCACCTGGAGGCCGCCCTGGCGCAGGACCCGCTGGCGCTGGAGGGCTCCGCCTACACCAGCCTGGGGGCGCTCTACTACCAGGTGCCGGGCTGGCCGCTCGGCTTCGGCGACGACGACAAGGCCGAGTGGCACCTCAGGCGGGCGCTAGCCATCAACCCCGACGGGCTCGACAGCCTCTACTTCTGGGGCGACTATCTGCACCAGCAGGGTCGCGACACCGAGGCGCGCCAGGCCCTGGAGAAGGCCCTGCAGGCGCCGCCCCGGCCCGGCCGCGAGCTCGCCGATGACGGCCGCCGCGAGGAAGTCCGCCACCTGCTGTCACGACTGGAGAAATGACGACCCGATGCGCATCCTGCTGGTCGAGGATGACCCGAGCCTGGCCTCGGGCATCCGCCTGGCCCTCAAGCCCGAGCACTACACCGTGGACCACCTCGCCGATGGCGCCTTGGCGCTGGCCGCCCTGCAGGGCAATGAGCCCTTCGACGCGGTGATCCTCGACCTGGGCCTGCCCGGGCTCGATGGCATGCGGGTGCTGGAGGGCGCGCGGCGCGGCGGCAACCGGGTGCCGGTGCTGGTGCTGACCGCCCGTGACGCCGTGGACGACCGGATCGCCGGGCTGGATGCCGGTGCCGACGACTACCTGGTCAAGCCCTTCGAGGTCGCCGAGCTCAAGGCCCGCCTGCGCGCTCTGTTGCGCCGCAGCCAGGGCCAGGCGAGCCCGCTGCTGGAGTGCCGGGGCATCCGCCTCGACCCCGCCAGCCGGGAGGTGTGCTACCGCGGCGAGGCGGTCCCGCTGTCGCGCCGCGAGTTCACCCTGCTCCAGGAGTTCATGGGCCACCCGGGGCGGGTCTTCACCCGCGACACCCTGACCCGGCTGGTCTACGGCTGGGAGGAGGACGTGGAGAGCAACGCCATCGAGGTGCATGTCCACCACCTGCGTCGCAAGCTCTCTCCCGCGCTGATCCGCACGGTGCGCGGCATCGGCTATGTGATGGACCGAGCCCCCCGGGAGGCCGAGGCGTGACCTCCATCCGCCGCCGCACCCTGGGGCTGGTGCTGCTGGTGTTCGGGGCCAGCATGCTGGCCATCGGCCTGGTCAGCTACCGCTACGCCGCCCACGAGATCGAGGAGCTCTACGACGCCAGCCTGGCCCAGAACGCCCGCCTGCTGGAGGGGCTGATCCAGGCGCCGCTGCCGGAGGAGCAGCGCGAGGCGCTGCTGGCCAGCCTGGAGAGCGCCCTGGCGCGCGCCGAGCAATCGGACAAGGACCTTCCCGGCCACCGCTACGAGAGCAGGCTGGCTTTCCAGCTGTGGGAGGGGGAGCGGCTGCTACTGCGCTCGGCCAGCGCCCCGACGGCCCCCTTCACCGGGGCGCCACCCGGCTATGCCAGCAGCCGGGTGGCGGACCACGACTGGCGGGTCTATGTGCTGGACGTGGCCGAGTCGTCGCGGCGCATCATGGTCGCCGAGCGCGACGATGTGCGCGGCGAGCTGACCCGCGCCGTGGCCCTGCGCACCCTGCTGCCGGACCTGGTCGGCCTGCCGCTGCTGGCGCTGCTGCTGTGGTGGGCCACCGGCCGGGGGCTGCGCCCGCTGTCGCGGCTGGCGGCGGCGATCCGCCAGCGCGATCCCCACAACCTGCAGCCGCTGGTGATGCACCCCCTGCCCCGGGAGCTGGACACCATCGTCGGCGCCCTGAATCGGCTGCTGGAGCGCCTCCGCCGGCTGCGAGTGCGCGAGAAGCGCTTCATCGCCGATGCCGCCCACGAGTTGCGCACCCCATTGGCGGTGCTCGACCTGCACGCCCAGAACGCCCTGGCCGCCGAGGACCCCGACGACCGTCGCGAGGCGTTGGAGGAGCTGCGCAGCGGCGTGGCCCGGGCCACCCGGCTGGTCAGCCAGCTGCTGACCCTGGCGCGCCTGGAGCCCGAGGCGGAGGAGCAGGGGGCGGGCGCCCGGGTCGCCTGCGACCTGCTGGCCGAGGTGCGCGAGGCGCTGGCCGAGCTCTCGCCGCTGGCGGTGGAGCGCGGCCAGACACTGGAGCTCGCCGCCGAGGAGGGGGGCGACTGGCGGCTGGCGGCCGAGCCGGGCGCCATCGGCACCCTGGTGCAGAACCTGGTCGGCAACGCCCTGCGCTACACCCCTGACGGGAGCCGGGTGACGGTGACCCTGGCGGCCAACGACGCCCGGCTGATACTGAGCGTGGACGACCAGGGCCCGGGGATTCCCGCCACGCAGCGCGAGCGCGTCACCGAGCGCTTCCATCGCGCGGGTGCCGGGGCCGGCGCCGGCCTGGGGCTCTCCATCGTGGAACGCCTGCTGGCCCGCCATGGCGGCAGCCTCGCCCTGGCGGAGGCTCCCGGCGGCGGGCTGCGCGCCGTGGCGACGCTACCGCGGCGTCCCTAGCCAAGCAGGGAAAGCGAGGCGGGCCGCCGGCGATACCGGTGGCCCAGCCGCTCAATCCGCAACGACGGCGTCACACTCCGGTCATGGCGCCGTAAGCCATCCTTAAGGAAGGGGCGCCACAGTCGAATGTGATGACAGATCCCTGACGCGAGGCGACACCATGACCCGGAGCACAACGATGTTACCCGATGCCACGCCCACCATCGAAAACCGCGCCATCCTGCCGCTGCTGCTCGCCGGCCTGGCGCTGCTGGCCCTGGGCGTGCTGGCGGCCGGCCTGGATCCCCTGGAGCTGCCCATGGGCCTGGTCGCCCTGGGGGCCGCGACGACCGTCCTGCTGGGCCCCGAACCGTGGCGGGGCGAGGAGTCACTGGAGGCCTCCAACAGCCTGGTGCTGGCCAGCCTGATCACCCTGGTGGGCCTCCACCTGCTGGGCTGAGGCCGGGCTTTACAGCGGCGCGGCCGACGGGGATAGTGAGGCGATGACGACAGGGGCGCCGCGCAGCAAGACCCGCGCGGCTGAGAGGCACCCTTCGAACCTGACCCGGATCATGCCGGCGGAGGGAGTCGTGCAGCCCGGCGCTCGCCTGACTGCACCTCCCGCGCCCGGGAGGCCCCATGCTCACCCCCCTTACCCCCTCGCTGGATGTCGCCGCCCACCTGACACGGGTGCGCGAGCGCGCCCCGCTGATCCACAACATCACCAACCTGGTGGCCATGAACACCATGGCCAACGTGCTGCTGGCCATCGGCGCCTCGCCGGCCATGGTCCACGCCCGGGAGGAGGCCGCGGAGTTCACCGCCATCGCCGACGCCCTGACGGTCAATATCGGCACTCTCTCGCCCCACTGGGTGGAGGCCATGCACGAGGCCGCCGAAGCGGCCCGCCTGACCGGCAAGCCCTGGGTGCTGGACCCGGTGGCGGTGGGCGCCACCGCCTACCGCCGGGAGACCGGCGCGCGACTGCTGGAGCGACTGCCCACGGTGATCCGCGGCAACGCCTCGGAGATCATCGCCCTGGAGGCCCGCGGGGCCGGCGGGCGCGGCGTCGACAGCAGCGACCCGGCCGAGGCCGCCGAGCAGGCCGCCGTGCGCCTGGCCCGGCGCATCGGCGGCGTAGTGGCGGTGACCGGCGAGGTGGATCGCGTCACCGATGGCCGGCGTCTGGCACACCTGGCCGGCGGCCACCCGCTGATGCCGAAGGTGACCACCCTGGGCTGCTCGCTCACCGGCGTGGTGGCCGCCTTTCTGGTGGGCGCCGAGGATCCCTTCGAGGCGACCGTGGCGGCGCTGGCCTGCTACGCCGCGGCAGGGGAGCTCGCCGGCGAGAGCGCCAGGGGCCCGGGAAGCTTCGCCGTGGCCTTCCTCGACGCCCTGCATGCCCTGGATGACGACACCCTCGAGGGTCGCCTGCGACTGGAGATGACCGATGCGACTTGATCTATCCCTGTATCTCGTCACCGACCCCGGCCTGTGCGCCGAGCAAGGCCTGATAGAGACCGTGGTGGCCGCGGTGCGCGGCGGGGTGACGGTGGTACAGCTGCGCGACAAGCACGCCAGCGATGGCGAGATGATCGACCAGGCGCGCCGGCTCAAGGCAGCCCTGGCCGGCAGCGGCGTGCCGCTGATCATCAACGACCGCCTGGCGGTGGCCGTGGAGAGCGGCGCCGACGGCCTGCATATCGGCCAGGACGACGGCGAGGTGGCCGCCGCCCGCGCGGCGCTGGCCGAGCGCGCCCTGCTCGGCCTCTCGGTGCAGACCCCGGGGCAGCTCGCCCGGGTCGACGCCGAGCGGCTCGATTACCTGGGGCTGGGACCGGTGTTCGCCACCCCCAGCAAGCAGGACCACGCCGAGCCGCTGGGCTTCGCGGGGCTGGCCGCACTGGTGGCGGCCAGCCCCCTGCCGGCGGTGGCCATCGGCGGGCTCAAGGCCGAGCACGTGATGGCGGTGCGCCAGGCCGGCGCCGGGGGCCTGGCGGTGATCTCGGCGATCTGCGGCCGCTCCGACCCGGAGGCCGCGGCCCGCGACTTCTTCGTCTGAGCCCTGTCAGGAGGTCGGGCGGCGCTTGAGGGTCGTGCGGCCCTCACGGTAGGCGATGGCCAGGCCGCTGCCGATGATCAGGGCGCTGCCGACGAAGACCCAGATATCCGGCATCTCGCCCCAGAACCACCAGCCCAGCAGCACCGCCCAGAGCATGGCGCTGTAGTCGAAGGGCGCGGCGATGGCCGCCGGGGCATGGCGGAAGGCCAGGGTGATGAAGGCGGTGGCCCCCACGCCGAACAGCCCCGAGCCCATGAAGGCCAGCCAGTGCCAGGGATGGGGCGTCTGCCACACCCAGGGCAGCGCCAGGGCGGTCAGCAGGAACGGCACCAAGGTCATGTAGAAGACCATGGCCCAGAGGTGCTCGCTGGCCCCCCAGCGCCGCGCGGTGATCATCATCAGCGCATAGAAGACTGCCGCGCCGATCAGCGCCAGGGCGCCGGGGTCGAAGGCCGCCCCTCCGGGACGCACCACGATCAGCACCCCCAGGAAGCCCACCAGAGACGCCACCAGCACCGGCCCCTCGATGCGCTCCCCGAGCAGCGGCACCGAGAGCAGGGTGACGAACAGCGGCGCCACGAAGGCGATGGCGGTGGCCTCGGCCAGGGGCAGCAGGGTCAGGCCGAGCACGAAGCAGAACATGGTCCCGGTGTAGATCAGCCCGCGCAGCAGGTGCACCCCGGGGCGCCGGGTACGCAGCTTGCGCAGGCCTCCGCCGAAGTGGGCCAGCGCGGCGATCATCGGCAGCGAGACCAGGGTCCGGAAGAAGATGATCTGCAGCGGCGAATGCACCTCGCCCAGCCACTTGGCGATGGCGTCACCGATGGCCAGGCAGAGCACGCCGAGGCACATGAAGCCGATCCCCTTGAATGACGGTGACATATCCCCTCCCTGTCGACCCTGAGGCTGGCCCAAAGACACCACCCCGCCGACCAGAGGCCGGCGGGGTGGTTGTCCTGGGAGGCTAGCGGCTCTGCCGGCGGACGACAAGGCCGTGCTGAAGGGCTCTCAGAAGCTCGCGTTGATCACCATGCAGTCCATGCCCTCGCTGGCCAGGCTGCGACAGGCCCGATAGGCCTGGTTCTCATCGAGGTTGACCAGTCGGGCGCGGAAGATGGCCTGGGAGCCCATCACCTCGTCGATATCCACCCGGGCATTGAAGAGATCCTGGCTGAGCCGGTCGGCGGCGCGGCTGGCGTGCTGGCGCGCATTGTCGGGATTGGAGAAGGCGCCGACCTGCACGCCCCAGCTGGCGCTTGACCCCACCGGCTCGAGCCGATGCAGGGTCTCGCTGCGCTGGGCGGCGGAGGGCTCCGCACGGGTCATCAGCTCGCGGATCGGGTCGTTGGCGGAGCCCTGGGCGGTCTGCGGCAGCGAGGGCCGAGCCGAGGGCAGCGGCTCCGGCACCGGCAGGCTGGCCAGCTGACGAACGGGCTCGGGCGCCGAGCGGCTGGCCATCTGCAGCTCGGACTGACGGGCCGGCGTCACGGGAACCGCCGCAGGTGCGCCCTCCATGCTCATGCGATCGCCGGAGAAGTCCGCCTGGGCGACCCAGTCGCCGCGACCATAGAGCGAAGCGCGCACGAAGCCGCGGTCGAGCAGGTCGGCCATGTGGGTATCCCGCGAGGCGGCGGTGAAGCCCCCCATCACCACCGAGACCAGGCGGCGGCCATTGCGTACCGCCGAGGTGGCCACGTTGAAGCCCGAGGCGCGGATGAAGCCGGTCTTCATGCCATCCGCTCCGGGGTAGCTACCGAGCAGACGGTTGTGACCGGTGATGGTCTGGCCATTCCAGGTGAAGCGGGTCTGGGAGAAATAGTGATAGTACTGGGGAAAGTCCTGCATCAGCCGGATTGACAGGGTCGCCATGTCACGGGCCGTCGTGGTCTGAGCGGCATCCGGCAGGCCATTGGGGTTGCGAAAGGTGGTGTGATGCATCCCCAGCTGTCGCGCCTTGTCGGTCATCATGCGACCGAAGTTCGCCTCGTTGCCACCCAGCGCCTCGGCCACCACCACCGCCACATCGTTGGCGGAGCGGATCACCAGTGCCTGGATGGCGGTCTCCACGGGCAGGGTCGAACCGGCCTTCACGTAGAGCTTGGACGCCTGCTTGGAGGCCGCATAGGAGGAAACCTGAAGCGGCGAATCGAGACGCAGCTCTCCCCGCTCCAGCCGCTCGAAGAGCAGGTAGAGCGTCATCATCTTGGTCAGTGACGCCGGATAGCGGGTCTCGTCGGCATTGGCGGCATGCAGCACTTCGCCGCTCTCGACATCGACCACGATGGCGGCGTAGCGCGGATTGGCCTGTGCCGTGCTGCTCATGACGATGCCGAGGCACGCCACCAGCAGCATTGCGCCGACAAGCTGCCCCCGTAGCCGAGTGATCGCTGCGGTCACCATAATGCGTTCCTTCTCAAGTCCCCTGCGTGCCGTTACGAACGGCAACGTCTCGTACATGCATTATGAACGTGAATGCCCCCCTGTACAGGGCGAGAAGCCAGGAAAAGGGGCGGTTTTCCTCTCTTTCACATTTGTCAGGGACACTTCAGTCGATACGCCCCTCCTCTACCGCGTGGCAGGCCACCTCGCTGCCATCGCTTCTGGCGATCAGCGCCGGCACCTCGGCCCGGCAGCGCTCGTTGGCATGGGGGCAGCGCGGGTGGAAGGCACAGCCCGAGGGCGGGTGCACCGGGTTGGGCACCTCGCCCTCGATCATGGTGCGCTCGCGACCCTCGCCCTCCAGCGACGGCACCGCCGCCAGCAGCATCCGCGAATAGGGATGGTGGGGCGTGGCGAACAACTGGTCGGCGGGAGCGATCTCGGCGATGCGCCCCAGGTACATCACCGCGATGCGGTCGGCCATGTGCTTGACCACCGCCATGTCATGGCTGATGAAAAGGTAGGTGAGCCCGTACTGCTGCTGCAGGTCCTTCATCAGGTTGAGGATCTGCGCCTGCACCGAGACGTCCAGCGCCGAGGTGGGCTCGTCGCAGACCATGAACTCCGGTTCGTTGGCCAAGGCGCGGGCGATGGAGATGCGCTGGCGCTGGCCGCCGGAGAACTCATGGGGATAGCGCAGCGCGTCTGCCGCCGACATGCCCACCTGCTCGAGCAGCTCGCCCACCCGGCGGCGCCGGTCCACGCCGCTCATCTCGGGGCGGAAGAAGCGCAGCGGCTCGCCGATGATGGTACCCACCCGCCACAGCGGATTGAGGCTGGCGTAGGGGTCCTGGAAGATCATCTGGAAGCGCTGGCGGATCGCCGCCGACTGGCGGCCCGAGCGCCCGGCCAGGTCGCTGATGTCCTGGCCATCGAAGACCAGCCGGCCGCGGGTCAGGCCGTAGAGCCCGACGATCAACCGCGCCACGGTGGACTTGCCGCAGCCGGACTCGCCCACCAGGGCGACGGTCTCGCCGCGGCGGATGGTCAGGCTCACGCCGTCCACCGCCTTCAGCGTCAGCTTCTCGGCGCGCTCCAGCACCCGGTTGAGCCAGGGCCTGGAGACATCGAAGTGGCGCGCCAGGTCGCTGGCCTCGAGCAGCACCTCGCCGC
>NZ_JACUUD010000235.1 GCF_014859505.1 Halomonas sp. | reverse complement strand
ACCACGCTGACCGAGGCCGGCTACGTGGGCGAGGATGTCGAGAACATCATCCAGAAGCTGCTGCAGAAGTGTGACTACGACGTCGAGAAGGCCGAGCGCGGCATCGTTTACATCGACGAGATCGACAAGATCTCGCGCAAGTCCGACAACCCCTCCATCACCCGGGACGTGTCGGGGGAGGGCGTGCAGCAGGCGCTGCTCAAGCTGATCGAGGGCACCACTGCCTCGGTACCCCCCCAAGGGGGGCGCAAGCACCCGCAGCAGGAGTTCCTGCAGGTCAACACCGGTAACATCCTGTTCATCGTCGGCGGCGCCTTCGCCGGCCTGGATCGGGTGATTCGTGACCGTGCCGAGAAGGGGGGCATCGGCTTCAGCGCCGAGGTCAAGAGCAAGGATGAAGCGCGCGGTGTGGGGGAGCTGCTCGCCGACGTCGAGCCCGAGGACCTGGTCAAGTTCGGCCTGATCCCCGAGTTCGTGGGTCGTCTGCCGGTGATCGCGACGCTGACCGAGCTCACCGAGGATGCGCTGATCCAGATTCTCACCGAGCCGAAGAACTCCCTGATCAAGCAGTACGCCAAGCTGTTCGAGATGGAGGGTGTGGAGCTCGAGTTCCGTGTGGACGCCCTGAGTGCGGTGGCGACCAAGGCCATGGCACGCAAGACCGGCGCCCGCGGCCTGCGCTCCATCCTCGAGTCGGTGCTGCTCGACACCATGTACGAGATCCCCTCCCTGGGAGGGGTCAGCAAGGTGGTGATCGATGCCTCGGTGATTGCCGGTGAAAGCGAGCCGCTGTTGATCTACTCCCAGCAGCAGGAAGAGGCCGCCGACGGCACCGGCGGCTGAGTCGTGCGGGCGCCCGCACCACCTCGCCGGGCCCCGATGCGGGAGCGAGCCTCGCCACTGCCGGTGACCGCCGGTCAGGCGATGCCGCTCCCGTTTTTTATGGGTGCCGCTCTTTGTGTCATTCATCGTCAGGCCTTCCCTTGCAAAGAGGGCGGCGTGCCCCCACTCCTGTGACATTCACCCGCTTTGTTCGAGGTACGTCTGCGATGCAGCAGAACGCTGATCAGACCCTGAGTCTGCCCCTATTGCCGCTGCGGGACGTGGTTGTCTACCCGCAGATGGTCATTCCACTGTTCGTCGGTCGCGAAAAGTCGATCCAGGCCCTCGAGGCGGCCATGGCTGCCGACAAGCGGGTACTGCTGGTGGCGCAGCGCGAGGCCAGCAAGGATGATCCGGATCGCGATGACCTGTTCGCCATCGGCACCGTGGCCGAGGTCATGCAGCTGCTCAAGCTCCCCGATGGCACCGTCAAGGTGCTGATCGAGGGCGTCTCCCGGGCCGACGTGGGCGAGCTCCACGCCGCCGAGGCCTATACCTCCGCCGAGGCGGTGCTGCGCGAGAGCGAGCCGCTTACCGAGCGCGAGCAGGAGGCCCTGGTGCGCGTGCTTCTCAACCAGTTCGAGCAGTACGTCAAGATGTCGAAGAAGGTGCCCAACGAGGTACTCAACTCGCTCTCGGGCATCGAGGATCCCAGCCGCCTGGTGGACACCATCTGCGCCCACCTGTCGCTGAAGATCGACGACAAGCAGCGGCTACTGGAGATGGATCGGGTGCGCGACCGCATCGAGCATCTGATGGCCCTGATCGAGTCCGAGATCGACCTGCTGCAGGTCGAGAAGCGTATCCGCTCCCGGGTCAAGGACCAGATGGAGAAGTCCCAGCGCGAGTACTATCTCAACGAGCAGATGAAGGCCATCCAGAAGGAGATGGGGGAGCTCGAGAACGTGCCCAACGAGGCCGAGAAGTACGAAGGGGCCATCGAAGAGTCGGGCATGCCCAGGGAGGCCCGCGACAAGGCCACCCAGGAGCTCGGCAAGCTGAAGATGATGTCGCCCAACTCCGCCGAGGCCACGGTGGTGCGCTCCTACCTGGATTGGCTGATCTCGGTGCCCTGGAAGAAGCGCACCCGGGTCAAGCATGACCTGGTGCATGCCCAGCAGGTGCTGGACGAGGACCACTACGGCCTCGACGAGGTCAAGGCGCGTATCCTCGAATACCTGGCCGTGCACAAGCGGGTCAAGAAGCTCAAGGGACCGGTGCTCTGCCTGGTCGGTCCGCCCGGGGTCGGCAAGACTTCCCTTGGCAAGTCCATCGCCCGGGCCACCAACCGCAAGTACGTGCGCCTGGCGCTGGGCGGCGTGCGCGACGAGTCCGAGATCCGCGGCCACCGCCGCACCTACATCGGCTCGCTGCCGGGCAAGATCAT
>NZ_JACUUD010000079.1 GCF_014859505.1 Halomonas sp. | reverse complement strand
TCAGAACAGCGCCAGTTGGCGCCTGACCGGGCCGAAGGAGCGGCGGTGCTCCGGCAGCGGCCCCAGGCGTTCCAGGGCGGTCAGGTGCTCGCGGGTCGGGTAGCCCTTGTGGCGGGCGAAGCCGTAGTCGGGATGGCGGGCGTCGAGCGCGGCCATCTGGGCATCCCGGGCCACCTTGGCGAGGATCGAGGCGGCGGCGATGGCCGGATGGCGGGCATCACCCTTGACCACCGCCTGACCGGGAACATGATGCCCGGGCAGGCGATTGCCGTCCACCAGCAGGTACTCGGCGGCGGGGGCCAGAGCATCGATGGCGCGGCGCATGGCCAGGTGGGTGGCGTGAAAGATGTTGAGCGCATCGACCTCGGCGGACGTGGCCTCGGCCACGGCGAAGGCCAGGGCGCGCTCGCGGATCTCTTCATCCAGCGCCTCGCGGCGCCTGGCACTGAGTGCCTTGGAGTCGGCCAGCCCAGGGATGGGCCGAGCCGGGTCGAGGATCACCGCCGCGGCCACCACCGCCCCCACCAGGGGGCCGCGGCCCACCTCGTCGACCCCGGCCAGGCGCTCGCCGCGGTAGTCGACCACCAGCGGCGGCAGCGCGCCGGCCTTACTCCTTCCCCTTCCCCTTCCCGGGGTCACGGCGCCACCTCGCCGGCATGGTCGTCGGCCCGCTCGGGGGCGACGCTCTCGGGCAGCGGCCGACCGGCCACCAGCGCCTCGATGGCCTCTGCCGCGCGGCGACTGGCGTCGCGCTGCAGTCCTTCGTGCATCCCGGCGAAGCGCGCCTCCAGGGCGGCGCGCCCCGGGGCATCGTCGAGCATCTCGCCGAGCCGGGCGGCGATCGCCTCGGGGTTCGCCGCCTCCTGGATCAGCTCCGGCACCAGGCTCTCACGGGCGATCAGGTTGGGCAGCGAGATCCACTCGGTCTTCACCAGGCGCCTGGCGAGCCAGTGGGTGGCCGGGGCCATCCGGTAGGCCACCAGCATGGGGCGATGGCAGAGCATCGCCTCCAGGGCCGCGGTGCCCGAGGCCAGCAGCACCGCGTCACTGGCCACCATGGCCTCCCGGGCCTGGCCGTCGAGCAGGGTCAGGCGCTCTGCCAGGGCGGGGTGTTCGGCGAGCAGCACCGAGAGTTCGGCGCGGCGCTCGGGCGTGGCCGCCGGGACCACCACCCGCAGCCCCGGCCGCGCGGCGCACAGCGTTTCCGCGGCGGCAAGGAAGGTCTCGCCCAGGAAGCGGATCTCGTTGGCCCGGGAACCGGGCAGCAGCGCCAGCACCTCGCCATTGGCCGGCAGGGCCAACTCGGCACGAACGGCGAGACGATCGTTCTGAAGCGGCAGCTCGTCGGCGAGCGGATGGCCGACGAAGGCCACCGGCACCCGGTGGCGCGCGTAGAAGGTCGCCTCGAAGGGCAGGAAGGTGAGCATGGCATCCACGGACCTGGCAATGCCCTTGACCCGCCCCTGGCGCCAGGCCCATACGGAGGGGCTGACGTAGTGGGCGGTGGTCAGCCCCGCCTCGCGCAGCTGCCGCTCCAGGCCCAGGTTGAAGTCCGGGGCGTCGATGCCGACCATGATATCGGGCCGCCAGGCCAGGGCATCGGCCTTGAGGGTGCGGCGAACCCGGATCAGTCCCGGCAGGTGCTTGAGCACCTCGACCAGGCCCATCACCGAGAGGGTCTCCAGGGGAAAGCGGCTGTCGATGCCCTCGCGGATCATGCGGGGGCCGCCGATACCGCGGAACTCCACGTCGGGATGGCGCGTCCTGAGGGCGCGCATCAGGCCGGCGCCGAGGATATCGCCGGAGAGCTCACCGGCCACCAGATAGACCCGCCGCACCGCCTGTCGCTCGGCCGAGGCCATGGCTAGCGGATGATGCCGCGGGTCGAGGCCTCGATGGAGGCGGCAAAGGTCTCGGTCTCGGCGAGCTGGTAGCGCGTGCGGATCTCCGCCAGCGCCTGCTCCACGGTGAGCCCCTGGCGGTAGACCAGCCGATAGGCCTCACTGAGCGCCTTGAGCGCCTCCTTCGAGAAGCCGCGGCGCTTGAGGCCCACCAGGTTGAGGCCGTGGGCCTGGGCCGGGTTGCCGTTGATCATCACGTAGGCGGGGGTGTCCTTGGTGATGATGGAGCCGCCGCCGGCCATGGCGTGGGTGCCGAAATGGCAGAACTGGTGCACGGCGGCGAGCCCGCCGAGGATGGCGAAGTCGCCCAGCTTCACGTGGCCCGCCAGGGTCACCTGATTGGCCAGGATGCAGTCGTTGCCGATCACGCAGTCGTGCCCCACGTGGACGTAGGCCATGAAGAGGTTCCGCGAGCCGATGGTGGTCTCGCCGCGGTCCTGGACGGTGCCGCGATGCAGGGTCACCCCCTCGCGGACGACGTTGTCGTCGCCCATCACCAGGCGGGTCGGTTCGCCGGCGTACTTCTTGTCCTGGCAGTCTTCGCCCACCGAGGCGAACTGGAAGATGCGGGTGCGCGCCCCGAGCAACGTGGGCCCCTTGATCACCACGTGGGGGCCGATCCGGCTGCCGGGGCCGATCTCGACGTCGGGGCCGATCACCGTGAAGGGACCCACCTCGACGTCATCGGCGAGGCGCGCGGCGGGGTCGACGAGGGCGGTGGGATGGATCAAGCGACCTTCCTCTCGGCACAGATGATCTCGGCCTCGCAGGCCAGCTCGCCATCGACGGTGGCCTTGCAGGCGAATTTCCAGATGCCGCGCTTCTCGCGGATCACGTCGGCGCGCAGTTGGAGTCGGTCGCCAGGCATCACCGGGCGCTTGAAGCGCACATTGTCGCTGCCCACCAGATAGTAGACATAGCCATCGGCGGGCAGCTTGTTGACGGTCTTGAAGCCGAGGATGCCGCAGGCCTGGGCCAGCGCCTCCACCACCAGCACACCGGGCATGATGGGATGGTGGGGGAAGTGGCCATTGAAGAAGGGCTCGTTGATGCTGACATTCTTGTAGGCGACGATGGATTCGCCGAGGGTGATCTCCGTGACCCTGTCCACCAGCAGAAAGGGATAGCGGTGGGGCAGATAGTCTCGAATCTCGTTGATGTCCATTACCATCGTCACAACCTCTGGAGTGTCGGGAGCCCCGCCTTCCGGGCGGGTGCGAGCCGGCGGCAGGGGCCGTCGGGCAGGCGGTGGATTATAACGCCCCGGGCGCCACCCTCAACCGTCACGCCCCTTCTCGAGACGCGAGAGGCGCTTGGCGATGTCGTCGAGCTGCTTGAAGCGCACCGCGTTCTTGCGCCACTGGGCGTTCTTCATGGCGCCGGTGCCGGACGAGTAGACCCCGGGCTCGGTGATCGAGTTGGTGACCAGGCTCATGCCGGTGACCTGGACGCCGTCGCAGATCGTCAGGTGGCCGGAGAGCCCCACGCCGCCGCCCAGCATGCAGTGCCGGCCCACCCTGGTGGAGCCGGCAATGCCCACGCAGCCGGCCAGGGCAGAGTGGTCGCCGATCTGCACGTTGTGGGCGATCTGCACCTGGCTGTCGATCTTGACGTCGTTGCCGATCAGGGTATCGCCCAGGGCGCCGCGGTCGATGCTCGAGCAGCTGCCCACCTCGACGTCATCACCCAGCACCACCCCGCCGAGCTGAGCGATCTTGTGCCAGCGAGACCCATCGTGGGCAAAGCCGAAGCCGTCGCCGCCGATCACGCAGCCGCTGTGCAGGATGACCCGCTCCCCGATCACCACCCCGTGGCAGACGGTGACGTTGGCATGCAGCCGGCTCCCCGCGCCGATCACCGCATCCACCCCGACCACCGAGCCGGGGCCAACGATGACATCGTCGCCCAGGATCACGCCGGCCTCGATCACGGCGCTGGCGCCCACCTCGACCCGCTCACCCAGGGTGGCGCTGGGGTCCACCACCGCCGAGAGGTGCACGCCGGCGGGCTCGCGGCCCGCCAGGGGGTCGAGGAGTCGCGACAGCGCCGCGTAGCCCAGATAGGGGTTGTCGAGTTCCAGCCGGGCGGCCGGGCAGGTCTCGCCGTGCTGGGGATGCAACAGCACCGCCGCGGCCCGCGTGTCCGGCAGATCCTTCAGATAGGCGCGGTTGGCCAGAAAGGCGACCTGATCCGGTCCGGCCTCCTTGAGGGTGGCCAGCCCGCTGACGCGGCGGTCGGCGTCGCCGACCAGCCGGGCGCCGAGGCGGCTGGCCAGTTCACCGAGGGTGTAGATGGGGGTATCGCGTCGGGTCATGGCAAGCGTCCGCGGCAGCCGGCTCAGAGCAGGGTATTGAGGATCTGGGTCACTTCACCGGTCAGGTCCGGCAGGTCCTGACTCGAGTGCAGCACCCCCTGGGGCTCCACGAGGACATCGATGCCGTGGCGAGCGATCACCTGTTCCACGGCCTGTTCGAGCCTCGACTCCGCATTGCTCAGGAAGCGCTGCTCGGCCTCCTGCTGGGCCTGCATGATCTCGCCGACCAGGCGGTTGAGTTCGGAGGCCTTGCGGTTGGCCTCCTGGCGCTCGCTGTCGGTGAGGCTGCTGGCGCGCTGCTGAAGCTGTGAGAGCTCCTGATCCAGGGATTGAGCCTGGCGCTGCTGGCTGCCGATACGTCCCTCCAGCTCGCTCATGGAACGCTGAGCGGCATCGGTCTGCATCAGCGCCCGGCGCCAGTCCAGCAGGGCCACCTCGGCGGCCTGGGCGGGCAGCGCCAGGGCGGCCAGCAGGACGAGGCTCAGTGCCGCGGTCAATCTACGCATGTCGAACTCCTTGCCGGTCCGCCCAGGGCGGACCGACGTTCAGTGGGGCTGGCGGGATCAGAAGGTCTGGCCCAGAGAGAACTGGAAGAACTGGGTGTCGTCGCCGCTCTCGTCGTTGATCGGCTCGGCGACGCTGAAGGTCAGCGGCCCCACCGGGGTCAGCCAGGAGAGTCCCACCCCCACGCTGTAGCGCAGGTCGCCCAGGTCGACGCCGGAGCTGCAGTTGGAGGCGGTGCCCTCGGGCACGTCCAGGCAGTCGGTGAGGAAGGTGTTACCCGCATCCACAAACAGCGAGGTCTGCAGGGAGCGGCGATCCTCGATGAAGGGCAGCGGGAAGAGCAGTTCGGCGCTGCCCTGCACCAGCACGTTGCCGCCCAGGGTGCGGTCGCGTCCGCCGGTTTCCGGCGGCGTGGTGCGCTGCCCCAGGGTGTTGGCGGTGAAGCCGCGCACCGAGCCGAGGCCACCGGCGAAGAAGTTCTCGTAAAAGGGATAGGGATCGTTGCCGACCACGTCGGCGTAGCCCAGCTCGCCGCTGAACTTCAGCGCCCAGTCGTGATTGTCGTCGAGCGGGAAGAGCTGGCGGGCCTGACCGCGCAGCTTGTAGTACTCGGCATCGCTACCCGGCACCGCGGTCTCCAGCGACAGGCGCTGGTAGTTGCCGGCGGTGGGCATGATGCCGCGGTTGAGGTTGTTGCGGGTCCAGCTGGCGGTCAGCTTCAGGGCCTGAGCATCGGCCCCCTGGTCGTCGACGTACTGGGTGATCTCCTGGGCGGTATCGCGGAAGGTCTTGATGGTCAGATCCTCCACCGCGGTGCCGAAGTTGAGCCGCGTGATCTCGTTGATCGGGTAGCCGAAGTTGATCCCCGCACCGTAGGCGTCGGTGGAGTAGGTGGAAATGTCGGAGTCCTCGAAATCGGTCTCGCGGTAGTAGAGGTTATAGCCGCGGGAGATACCGTCGAGGGTCCAGTAGGGATCGGTGAAACCGAAGTTGACGCTGGTGAAGGTATCGCTGCGCTGGGCGCCGACGTTTACCCGGTTGCCGGTTCCCAGGAAGTTGGTCTGGGAGAGGCCCACGCCATAGATGATGCCGGCGCTCTGGGAGAAGCCGACGCTGGCGGAGATGGAGCCGGAGGGCTGCTCCTCCACGGTGTAGGTGACATCGAGCTTGTCCGGCTCGCCAGCCACGGGGCGCGTCTCCACGTCCACCTGGCGGAAGAAGCCCAGTCGCTCGAGGCGCTGGCGCGACTGGGTGATCGACTGGGTCGAGGCGGGCGCCCCCTCCATCTGGATCATCTCCCGGCGCAGCACCTCGTCCTGGGTGGTGGTGTTGCCGATGAACTCGATGCGGCGAACATAGGCGCGGCGCCCGGCGTCGACCCGCAAGGCCAGGTCGACGGCGTCGCCGTCGGCGGAGACCTCGGGGATGCCGTCGACGCTGGCAAAGGCAAAACCCTCGGCGCCGAGGCGCGCGCGCAGTGCCTCGGAGGAGGCGGTCACGTCACTGCGCGAGAAGACCTCGCCGGGCGCCACCTCGAGCAGCTCACGGGCCTCGCGCTCGCTGATCTGCAGGTCGCCCACGAAGCGCACGTCGCCGATGCGGTACTGGCGCCCCTCGTCGACGTTGACGGTGATGAAGATCTGCGACTTGTCCGGGCTGATCGAGACCTGGGTCGATTCGACGTTGAAGTTGACGTAGCCGCGATCCAGGTAGAAGGAGCGCAGGCGCTCCAGATCGCCGGCCAGCGCCTCGCGGGAGTACTCATCCCGGGAGAACCAGCCGAAGAGGCGGCCGGGGCGGTCGTTGAGCTCGAAGACATCAAGCAGGGTGTCATCGTCGAAGGCGCGGTTGCCGACGAGGTTGATCTGGCGAATGCGCGCCACGGCGCCTTCGTTGATCTCCACGTCGACCTGCACACGGCCCTCGTCGATCTCGCGCACGCTGGTCTCGATGCTGGCGCTGTAGCGACCCTGCCCCTGGTAGACGCCCTCCAGCTCGCGCTGGATCTCCTCCAGGGTGGAGAGCTGCAGCACCTCGCCCTCAGCCAGGCCGGCCTGGCGCAGGCCCTGGCGCAGCTCCTCGTCACCGATCTGGCGGTTGCCGCTGATGTTGAGGCGGCTGATGGTGGGGCGCTCCACCACCTGGATGATCAACACGTCGCCGTCGCGGGCGAGGCGGATGTCCTCGAACAGGCCGGTGGCGAACAGGCTGCGGGTGGCGTCGGCCAGCTCCCGGTCATCGACGCGGTCGCGAGCGCTGACAGGAAAGGCGTTGAAGACGGAGGCGGCGGAGACTCGCTGCAGGCCTTCTACACGAATGTCCGAAACCTCGAAGGGTTGGGCCTGGGCCGTCCCGGCCCCGACGAGCAGCAATGCCGCCAGTCCGATGGTCTTGATTCTCATGCAGTCGATTCGCTCGCGTTGATCTGCCAAACCTGTCCAGACAGGCACCATATACACTTGTGCGGCTCGCTGACAAGGCGAGGGGACGCCTACCAGAGCCGCATCAGATCGAAATAGATTGCCATCAGCATCAGGGTGCCCACCAGCGCCAGGCCGATGCGCAGCCCGATCGCCTGGGCCTGCTCGGAGACCGGGCGCCCGCGCACCACCTCCATGAAATAGTAGAGGAGGTGGCCGCCATCGAGCACCGGGATCGGCAGCAGGTTGAGCACGCC
Source organism: Halomonas sp. (assembly GCF_014859505.1). Classification (GTDB taxonomy): domain Bacteria; phylum Pseudomonadota; class Gammaproteobacteria; order Pseudomonadales; family Halomonadaceae; genus Halomonas. Next base: position 6,438 of record NZ_JACUUD010000079.1, on the reverse strand, counting down.
AAGGCTGATGGAGAGGTAGGCCAGGAAGCTGACGAAGCTCTCCAGGCCCGCCCGGGCCGAATCGCCCGATATCTGGGCGATGGTGATCGGCCCCGAGAGGTTCGAGGGCGAGATCAGCCCCACCAGCATCTTGCGGATGGCATCCAGGGTCAGCAGGGTCATCTCGCCGGTGCGTGACACCGCCTCGCCCACCGCCGCTATCGGGCCGTAGCGGATCTCGCGAAGTGACTCCTCGGGCCACTCCACCGCGGCCACCCCGGCGCCGATATAGCCGATGGTCACGCCCTCCTCCAACTCGTTGCTGCCGGGGGTGAGGGCCAGGCTCATGCGCTCGCCGTCACGCACCACCTCCAGCGTCAGCGCTTCCCCGGGGCTGGCACGCACGATATCGACGAAGTGCATCCAGTCGTCCACCGGGGCGCCATCCACCGACAGCACCTCGTCGCCGGCCTGCAGGCCGGCAGCGTCGGCCGCCTCGCCGGGCAACAGCTGGCCCAGCACCGCCGGGAAGGGCGGACGCCAGGGCGTCACGCCGAGGCTCGGCAGCGGCTGGGGCGGGTCCTGGCGCACCAGCCAGTTCTCCACCGGCAGGCGATACTCGCGGGGCTCGGCGGCGGTGTCGGCACGGGCGTCGATGGTAAGCTCGCCGCTCATGCCGATGGCGGCCACCAGCTTGAGGTTGATCTCGTCCCAGCCGCGCACCGCCTCGCCGCGCACGGCGACGATCTCCTGGCCGGCCGTGAGGCCGCCGCGCTCCGCGGGGGACCCCGGCTCGACGCTGCCGATCATCGGCGCCACCGTGGTGGTGCCGGCCACGAAGAGCGCCCAGTAGGCGACGATGGCGAGCAGGAAGTTGGCCAGGGGTCCGGCGGCGACGATGGCAATCCGCTGCCACACCGTCTTGCGGTTGAAGGCCTGGCCGAGCTGGTCCTCCGGCACCGGGGCCTCACGCTCGTCGAGCATCTTCACATAGCCGCCGAGCGGGATGGCGGCCACCGCAAACTCGGTGCCGTGGCGGTCGACGCGGGACCAGATCGGCTTGCCGAAACCCACCGAGAAGCGCAGCACCCGGACACCGCAGCGCCTGGCCACCCAGAAGTGGCCGAACTCGTGAAAGGTAATCAGCAGGCCCAGCACCACGATGACGGCCAGGATGTTCTGAATCAGGCCCAAGTCGTTCTCCTACGGCAATCGGGTTGGATGGGCATCGGCTCAGCGGCCCGCCAGCCAGGTCTCGGCGGCGCGGCGAGCCCGGGCATCGGCCTCAAGCACGGACTCGAGGTCGCGCACGGCCTGGACCGGCTCGGCGTCCTGCACCCGGGCCACCAGTTCAGCGATGCCGTTAAAGGACAGTCGGCCAGCGAGAAAGGCCTCCACCGCCACCTCGTTGGCGGCATTGAGCACCGCCGGTGCCGTCCCCCCCGCCGCCATGGCCTCGCGGGCCAGCCTCAGGCAGGGAAAGGCGACCTCATCTGGCGCCTCGAAGTCGAGCCGCGCCACCTGGAAAAGGTCCAGCGCCGCCACGCCAGCGTCGATGCGTTCGGGCCAGCCCAGCCCGTAGGCGATGGGCGTGCGCATGTCGGGATTGCCCAACTGGGCGATCACCGAGCCGTCACTGTAGGCGGCCATGGAGTGGATCACGCTCTGGGGGTGCACCACCACCTGAACCTGCTCCGGCCGGGCATCGAACAGCCAGCACGCCTCGATCAGCTCGAGCCCCTTGTTCATCAGGGTGGCGCTGTCCACCGAGATCTTTCGTCCCATGGACCAGTTGGGATGGGCGCAGGCCTGGTCGGGCGTGACCTCCGCCAGGGCCGCCGGCGACCAGCCGCGAAAGGGGCCGCCGGAGGCGGTCAGCAGCAGTTGGGTCACGCCGTGGCGGGAAAGGCCGCCGCGATGCTCCACGGGTAGACACTGGTAGATGGCATTGTGTTCGGAATCGATCGGCAACAGGGTCGCCCCGCTCTTCGCCACCGCCTCCATGAACAGCGCCCCGGACATCACCAGAGCCTCCTTGTTGGCCAGCAGCACCCGCTTGCCGGCGTGCACCGCGGCCAGGGTTGGCAGCAGCCCCGCGGCGCCGACGATGGCCGACATCACCGCGTCCACCTCGCCGGCCTCGGCCACCGCCACCAGGGCCGCCGGGCCGCTCTCGACCTCGGTCGCCACGTCCGCCTCGGCCAGGCGCACCCGCAGCCAGGCGGCGTCGCGCTCGTCACCCAGCACCGCCACCGCGGGCCGGTGAGCGAGGCAGAGCGCCAGCAGTGGCTCCCGGGAGCGGTGGGCGGTCAGCGCATGGATCCGGTAGCGCTCGGGATGACGGGCGATCACGTCCAGGGTGCTGGTGCCGATCGAGCCGGTGGCCCCCAGCACGGTGATCGCCTGTCGGCGATCCAAGGTGTTCACTGTCGACGCCACCCTAGAGCACCCCCAGCAGCAGCAGGGCGAAGAGCGGTAGCGCCGCGGTCAGGCTGTCGATGCGGTCAAGCACGCCGCCGTGGCCCGGCAGCAGCTGGCTGGAGTCCTTGATGCCGCGGTAGCGCTTCAGCATGCTCTCCAGCAGGTCGCCCAGCACCGAGACCAGGGTCACCATAAGGGTCGCCAGCAGCAGGGCCAGACCTCCGCCGAGCCCCAGTCCCTGCCAGGCGGCGAAGACCACGGCCAGCACGGCGGTGGCAGCCAGGCCGCCAGCCACGCCCTCCCAGCTCTTGCCGGGACTCACCCTGGGCGCCAGCTTGCGGCGGCCGAAGGCGCGACCGGCAAAGTAGGCGCCGATGTCGGCACACCACACCAGCAGCAGCACGAAGAGCAGCCATACCGCGCCGGTATCGCGCAGCACGTTGAGCCCCACCCAGGCGGGCAGCAGCACCCACAGCCCCATGGCCAGGCGTCGGGTAGGCGACTGCCACAGCCCGCCGCGTTCGGGGTAGTGCACCACCCAGTAGAGGTTGGCCAGCCAGCCGATGACGCCCAGCCACAGCGGCCAGGCGGCCAGGACCGCGCCGCTGAGCCACAGCACCAGCATGGCCATGGCCAGCACGCCCACCAGCAGCAGGCGGTGGTCACGCCGACGAATGCCGGCCAGGTTGGTCCACTCCCAGCCGGCCAGCAGCACGATGGCCGCCGTGAACAGGGCGAAGAATCCGCCGGACAGGCCAAACAGGCCGGCCAGCATCAGCGGCGCCAGCCAGGCCGCGGTGATGATGCGCTGTCTAAGCACCGTGTTGCGCCTCGATCTGTTCGTCGGTCATGCCGAAGCGCCGCTGGCGCCGCTGGAAGTCATCCAGCGCCAGGTCGAGAGCGTCGGCGTCGAAGTCGGGCCACAGGCGTGGCGTGAAGTGGAGCTCGGCGTAGGCCAGCTCCCAGAGCACGAAGTTGGAGATGCGCTGCTCGCCGCTGGTGCGGATGCAGAGATCCACCGGCGCCACCCCCGCCAGGCTCAGCTCGCCGGCGAAGGCGGCCTCGTCGATGGCCGCGGGGTCCATCTCGCCGGCGGCCACGCGCTCGGCCAGGCGGCGCGCCGCCCGGGTCAGATCCCAGTGTCCGCCGTAGTTGGCGGCAATCACCAGGTGCAGGCGGGTGTTGTCGCGAGTCTTCTCCTCGGCCCGGACGATATGTTTCTGGATCGAATCCGAGAAGCCCGAGAGATCGCCGATCACCGAGAGCCGGATGCCATTGGCATGGAGCTTGCTGACCTCACGCTTGAGGGCCAGCAGGAAGAGCTCCATCAGGGCGCTCACTTCGGCCCGGGGGCGCTTCCAGTTCTCGCTGGAGAAGGCGAACAGGGTCAGGGTCTCGATCCCGCGCTCGGCGGCCCGGCGGATGGTGGCGCGTACCGCCTCAACGCCGGCATGGTGACCGCGCACACCGGAGAGACCACGCGCCCGTGCCCAACGGTTGTTGCCGTCCATGATAATCGCCACATGGCGTGGCAGCGCGCCCCCCGGGGTGGCAGGCGTGCCCTCCTTGGCGCTGGGGTCTGGGGTGAGCGGTGACGTCATGGGGTCTCGCATCGGGGAGTGGGTGCACAAGACGGGAGGCCGCCCTCCTGGCGGCCTCCCGGCGCTCCTCAGATCTGCATCAGATCGTGTTCCTTCAGCTCCAGCATCTTGTCGACCTCGGCGATGTACTTGTCCGTCAGCTTCTGGATCTCGTCCTCGGCCTGGTGCTGCTCATCCTCGGAGATCTCCTTCTCCTTGAGCAGCGACTTGATATCGCCGTTGGCATCGCGCCGCACGTTGCGCACCGCCACGCGGGCATGCTCGGCCTCGGCGCGAGCCTGCTTGATGTAGCCCTTGCGGGTCTCCTCGGTGAGCATCGGCATCGGCACGCGAATGTTGTTGCCGGCGGTCGAGGGGTTCAGGCCGAGATCGGAGGTCATGATGGCCTTCTCGACCTTGGCCACCATGCTCTGCTCCCAGGGCACCACCGAGAGGGTACGGGCGTCCTCGGTGTTGATGTTGGCCACCTGGTTCAGGGGCACCTGGCTGCCGTAGTAGTCCACGGTCACCGAATCCAGGATGCTGGAGTGGGCACGACCGGTCCGGATCTTGTTCAGGTTGCCGTGAAGAGCTTCGACGCTCTTCTTCATGCGGGCTTCCGCATCCTTCTTGATGTCATTGATCACGATATCAACCTCTGTCTATCAGCGTGCCTTCCTCGCCGCCCACTACCAGATTGAGCAGGGCGCCGGGCTTGTTCATGTTGAAGACGCGGACCGGCATGTCATGGTCACGCACCAGGCAGATGGCGGTCAAATCCATGATGCCGAGCTTCTGGTCCAGGGCATCGTCATAGCTGAGCTGATCGTACTTGACCGCATCGGCATGCTTGACCGGGTCCTTGTCGTAGACCCCGTCCACCTTGGTGGCCTTGACCACCACGTCGGCGTCGATCTCGATCCCGCGCAGGCAGGCCGCGGAATCGGTGGTGAAGAAGGGATTGCCGGTACCGGCGGAGAACAGTACCACATCCCCGGAGGTGAGATAGCGGATGGCGGTACGGCGATCATAGTGTTCCACCACGCCGCTCATGGGGATGGCGGACATCACTCGGGAGCGGATATTGGAGCGCTCCAGGGCGTCGCGCATGGCCAGGGCATTCATCACCGTGGCCAGCATGCCCATGTGGTCGCCGGTGACCCGGTCCATGCCCGCCGCGTGCAGGGCGGCACCACGGAACAGGTTGCCACCGCCGACCACGATGCCGACCTGCACCCCGATCCCGACGAGCTGGCCGATCTCCAGGGCCAGGCGATCCAGCACCTTGGGGTCGATGCCAAATTCGGCATCGCCGGTCAACGCTTCGCCGGAGAGCTTGAGCAGGATTCGCTTGTACTTCGACTTCTCGGAGCGGGCCTTGGGCGGCGTCTCGACGTGATCGGTGGTAGGCATGGCTCTCTCCTGGGCATCAGCGGTGGCATGTCGGGTGGCCGGTGCGCCGGCCGGATACGCGAAGGCGTGCGCTCGCGCGCACGCCATCATCCTTCGGGAACGTCTGACCTCAGCTGCGCTTGGCCTGTTCCATCACTTCCTTGGCGAAGTCGACCTCGGCCTTCTCGATGCCCTCGCCCACCTCGAAGCGGGTGAAACCGAGGACCTCGCCGCCGGCCGCCTTGACGAACTCGGCCACGGACTGGTCCGGGTTCTTGACGAAGGGCTGCTCGGTCAGGCTGTTCTCGGCCAGGTACTTCTTCAGGCGACCCTGGACCATCTTCTCGGCGATCTGCTCGGGCTTGCCGGCCATGTCGGGCTGGGCGAGGATGATCTCCTTCTCCTTGTCCAGCTGGTCCTGGGGCATGTCCTCGGGACGCGCCACGGCCGGGCTGATGGCGGCGACGTGCATGGCGACGTCCTTGGCCACCTCGGCGTTGCCGCCCTTGAGCACGGTCAGCACCCCGATACGGCCGCCGTGGACGTACTCGCCCACCAGGCCGCCTTCGCCGGCCTCGACGACGACGCTGCGGCGCACGCCGATGTTCTCGCCGATCTTCTGCACCAGCTGCTCGCGGGCAGTTTCCAGGGCACCGGCCATGACCGCGGTCACGTCCTCGCTCCTGGCGGCGAAGAAGGCGTCGACGATCTTGTCGGCGAAGGCCTTGAAGTTGTCATCGCGGGCGACGAAGTCGGTCTCGGAGTTGATCTCGACCATCACGCCGTAGCTGCCGTCCTCTGCCACGCGGGTCACCACGGTGCCCTCGGCGGCGGTGCGGTCGGCCTTCTTGGCGGCCTTGAGACCGGAGCTCTTGCGCAGGTTCTCGATGGCGACCTCGATGTCACCGCCGGCCTCGGTGAGGGCCTTCTTGCACTCCATCATGCCGAGCCCGGTACGCTCGCGCAGTTCCTTGACCTGGGAGGCGCTGATAGCTGCCATGGGGTTCACCTCTGAATCTGTGTGTCAACGGATAGCGGACCCGTCGCTGCGACGAATCCGACGAAT
>NZ_JACUUD010000234.1 GCF_014859505.1 Halomonas sp. | reverse complement strand
CCACCGAACAGACTAGCCGCGATCACTCGGCGGCGCTGTCACTTTCCTGGACGACTTCGTCGGTGACCTCGACGAACTCTTCGGAACGACCTTCCTTCGCACGGGCGCAGGCGTCGGCGATGGCCTTGACGTAGATCTGGATGGCGCGGATGGAGTCATCGTTGCCCGGGATCACGTAGTCGACGCCGTCCGGATCGGAGTTGGTATCCACCACGCCGATGACCGGGATGCCCAGCTTGTTCGCCTCGTTGATGGCGATACGCTCATGGTCGACGTCGATCACGAACAGGGCGTCGGGCAGACCACCCATCTCCTTGATACCACCGATGGAACGCTCGAGCTTGTCCTGCTCGCGGGTCGCCATCAGGACTTCCTTCTTGGTCAGCTTCTCGAAGGTACCGTCCTCGCGCATGGTCTCGAGGTCGCGCAGCCGCTTGATGGACTGGCGGATGGTCTTGTAGTTGGTCAGCATGCCACCCAGCCAGCGGTGGTTGACGTAGGGCTGACCGGCGCGCAGGGCTTCTTCCTTGATGATCTTGCTGGCGCTGCGCTTGGTGCCGACGAACATGACCTTGTTGTTGGACGCGGCCATCTTCTCGACCACCTCGATGGCCTCGTTCAGGGCCGGCAGGGTATGCTCGAGGTTGATGATGTGGATCTTGTTGCGGGCGCCGAAGATGAACTTGCTCATCTTCGGGTTCCAGTATTTTGTCTGGTGACCGAAGTGAGCGCCTGCCTTCAGCAGGTCACGCATGTTGACGTGTGCCATGGATGACTCCTGGAAAATCGGGTTAGGCCTCCACGCACCCCATGGATCCGACCGCCGCATCATCGCGAGATGACCACGACAGCACCCGGGACCATGTGCCGGTGCGTGTGTGTTTTCAAGGCGTTACATTGATTGACGCCACTCCTGTTGCCGTACTCCGCGCAGCCGTCACGGCGAAACCTCGACGTGGGTGGGCGGTGAGGACGGGCGATTGCAGGAAGGCGCGCAGCTTTATACCATGGATCATCCGCCAGTTGAAGTCGCCCGGCCCGAGCTGCCCGGGCGACCCCACCCCCACCCTCGAGATTCCATGAACGTACCCATCAAGACGCCCGACGAGATCGAGAAGATGCGCGAGGCGGGCCGACAGGCCGCCAGCGTGCTGGAGATGATCACTCCCTTCGTCAAGGCCGGCATCACCACCGGCGAGATCGATCGTCGCTGCCATGCCTATATCGTCGACGAACTCGGCTCCACCCCCGCCCCGTTGAACTATCATGGCTTCCCCAAGTCGGTGTGCACCTCCATCAACCACGTGGTGTGCCACGGCATCCCCGACGACGGCAAGTCGCTGAAGAAGGGCGACATCATGAACCTGGACATCACCGTGAAGACCGCCGACGGCTACCACGGCGACTCCAGCGTGATGTTCGTGATCGGCGAGACCATCCAGGGCGAGCGGCTGTGTCGCGTCACCCAGGAGTGCCTCTATCGCAGCATCGCCCTGGTGCGCCCGGGCGTGCGCCTCTCCACGCTGGCCCGCGCCATCCAGGGCCACGCCGAAGCCAGTGGCTACTCGGTGGTACGCGACTTCTGCGGCCACGGCATCGGCGCCGGCTTCCACGAGGAGCCCCAGGTGCTGCACTACGACGGCTACGCCCCCGAGGCGGACATCGAACTCGCCGCGGGCATGTGCTTTACCATCGAGCCGATGATCAACGTCGGCGACTCCCGCACCAAGGTACTGCGCGACGGCTGGACCGCCATCACCAAGGACCGCAGCCTCTCCGCCCAGTGGGAGCACACCCTGCTGGTCACCGAGACCGGCGTCGAGGTGCTCACCGCGCGCCACGACGAAGACCTCTCCTTCCTCGAGCGCTGACACCATGCTGCTCCACCATTACCGCTTCTCCCCCGACGAGAGCCTGTTCGACGCCGACGCCTTCCGCGCCGAGCTCGAGGGCAGCCGCTCGCCCATCGCCCCCTTCAAGGCGGCGCTGCACGAGATCCAGGACCGCCTCGACGGGCGCTTCCGGGAGGGCGCCGACATCCGCGACCTGATCCATGGCCGCGCCTGGTGCCTGGACCGGCTGCTGGCGGTAGCCTGGGAGCAGCACGAGTGGCCCCCGGGCAAGAGGCTCGCGCTGCTCGCCGTGGGCGGCTATGGCCGCGGCGAGCTGCACCCCCACTCCGACGTCGACCTGCTACTGCTCCTCGAGCACGACGACGACGCGCCCTACCGGGAGGCGCTCACCGCCTTCGTCACCTTCCTGTGGGACATCGGCCTGGAGATCGGCCA
>NZ_JACUUD010000078.1 GCF_014859505.1 Halomonas sp. | reverse complement strand
TCATGGAAGAAACCTCGTGGCAATATCGTGTGAAAGTGGCGCCATTGTAGCAGCCCGGACGGGCTCCTAGGCTTTGTCCGAAAAGTCGGCGAGCGAAGGACAGACAAGGCAAAAATCAGCGAAAAGACGGAGTTTACGGGGTGTAAATGAGTACTTTGAGCTGATTTTTAACGCCGTATGGTCGAGCGCAGCCAGTTTTCGGGCAGAGCCTAGAGCACCTCGTCGTCGCGCCCCAGCGTCAGGTTGAAGCCAGCCTCGGCGTCGAGATCATCGCCGAAGGCGACCTCGATGCATACCTGGATCGGCGCACAGCAGACGTGGCAGTCCTCCCAGGTGACGTGGCTGCCCTGGGAGGCATCCACCAGCAGGTCAAAGGGGGCATCGCAGTAGGGGCAATGCACCCGACTCGATGCCAGTTGTTCCTCATGCATGGTGCCTCCCGGTGCCGGTCACCCGGCGGTCATGGCAGCGTGCCACCCTGATCACGCTAATCATCCTGTCGAGGTGGATCCGGCATGATCGGTTTTCAAGGCGACACCTCGTTCACGCCGGGCAGCGCTTGAAAATGGCGCCTATCATGACCAAGTCAGATAGACGACCAGGAAGGTTCGTTCACTCTCCGCGAGAGGAGGCATCGATGAGCACCGATTCCCTGCCGGAAACCCTGCAGACCCTCGACGTCGACGGTCGCACCGTCCACTACTACAGCCTCGCCAGGGCCGCCGAGGCGCTGGGCAGCATCGACCGGCTGCCCATGACCCTCAAGATCCTTCTCGAGAACCAGCTGCGCTTCGCCGATGACGAGAGCGTCTCCCGCCAGGACGCCCAGGCGCTGGTCGACTGGCAGCAAGAGGCCCGCTCCGACCGCGAGATCGGCTACCGCCCGGCGCGTGTGCTGATGCAGGACTTCACCGGCGTGCCCGGGGTGGTGGATCTCGCCTCCATGCGCGCCGCCGTCGAGGCGCTGGGGGAGGACCCGGCGCGCATCAACCCGCTCTCCCCGGTGGATCTGGTCATCGACCACTCGGTGATGGTCGACAACTTCGGAAACGCCACCGCCTTCCGGGACAACGTCGCCATCGAGATGGAGCGCAACCACGAGCGCTACGAGTTCCTGCGCTGGGGCCAGCAGGCCTTCGACAACTTCCGAGTGGTGCCGCCGGGCACCGGCATCTGTCACCAGGTCAACCTGGAGTACCTGGGCCAGACGGTCTGGACGAAGGAGGAGGACGGCAGGACCTTCGCCTACCCCGACACCCTGGTGGGCACCGACTCCCACACCACCATGATCAACGGCCTGGGCGTGCTGGGCTGGGGCGTGGGCGGCATCGAGGCCGAGGCCGCCATGCTCGGCCAGCCGGTCTCCATGCTGATTCCCGAGGTGATCGGCTTCAAGCTCACCGGCAAGCTCAAGGAGGGCATTACCGCCACCGACCTGGTGCTGACGGTAACCGAGATGCTGCGCAAGAAAGGCGTGGTCGGCAAGTTCGTGGAGTTCTACGGCGACGGCCTCGACGACCTGCCGCTGGCGGACCGCGCCACCATCGCCAACATGGCCCCCGAGTATGGCGCCACCTGCGGCTTCTTCCCGGTGGACGAGGAGACCCTCAACTACCTGCGGCTGACTGGCCGAGACGACGACCAGGTGGCCCTGGTGGAGGCGTACAGCAAGGCCCAGGGGCTTTGGCGCGAGCCCGGCGCGGAGCCGGTATTCAGCGACACCCTGGGACTCGACATGGGCGAGGTGGTGGCCAGCCTCGCCGGCCCCAAGCGTCCCCAGGACCGCGTGGCCCTCGGCGACATGCGGGCCGCCTTCGAGAAGGTCATGGAGGATGAAGCCAAGGCACCCTCCTCCCCCGAGCGCACGGTGGAAAAGGGCAAGCTGATGTCCGAGGGCGGCCAGACCGCCGTGGGCGTCGAGGAGAGCTACGAACACCACGACAACCAGGACATCGAGCTGGACGGCAGGCAGTTCAAGCTCGACCCGGGCGACGTGGTGATCGCCGCCATCACCTCCTGCACCAACACCTCCAACCCCAGCGTGATGATGGCCGCCGGCCTGGTGGCGCGGAAGGCCCGCGAGAAGGGGCTGGATACCCGGCCCTGGGTGAAGACCTCCCTCGCCCCTGGCTCCAAGGTGGTCACCGACTACCTTGCCGCTGCCGGCTTCAACGAGGACCTCGACGCCCTGGGGTTCCAGCTGGTGGGCTACGGCTGCACCACCTGCATCGGCAACTCCGGCCCGCTGCCGGAGGCGATCGAGAAGGCGATAGAAGCGGGCGACCTCGCCGTGGCCTCGGTACTCTCGGGCAACCGCAACTTCGAGGGCCGCGTGCATCCGCTGGTGAAGACCAACTGGCTCGCCTCGCCGCCGCTGGTGGTGGCCTACGCGCTGGCCGGCAACGTGCGCTGCGACCTGACGAAGGACCCCATCGGCACCGGCAAGGACGGCGAGTCGGTCTATCTCAAGGACATCTGGCCCAGCCAGGCGGAGATCGCCGAGGCGGTAGCCAGGGTCAATACCGGGATGTTCCACAAGGAGTATGCCGAGGTGTTCGAGGGTGACGATGTCTGGCAGGCCATCGAGGTACCCCGGAGCAAGGTCTACCAGTGGTCGAAGGACTCCACCTATATCCAGCACCCGCCCTTCTTCGAGGGCATGGGCCGCGAGCCCGACGCCATCGAGAACGTCGATGACGCCCGGATACTCGCCCTGCTGGGCGACTCTGTGACCACCGACCACATCTCGCCGGCCGGCAGCATCAAGCCGGACAGCCCTGCCGGACGCTACCTGCAGGAGCACGGCGTCAGGCCGGTGGACTTCAACTCCTATGGCTCACGCCGCGGCAACCACGAGATCATGATGCGCGGCACCTTCGCCAACGTGCGCATCAGGAACGAGATGCTCGACGGCGTGGTCGGCGGCGAGACGCGTCACGTGCCCTCGGGCGAGCAGATGGCGATCTATGACGCCGCCATGAAGTACCAGGAAGAGGGTACGCCGCTGGTGGTGATCGCCGGCAAGGAGTACGGCACCGGCTCCAGCCGCGACTGGGCCGCCAAGGGCACCCGCCTGCTCGGCGTCCGCGCGGTGCTGGCCGAATCCTATGAGCGCATCCACCGCTCCAACCTGATCGGCATGGGTGTGGTGCCGCTGCAGTTCCCCGAGGGGGAGAGCCGCCAGACCCTGAGCCTCACCGGTGACGAGAAGATCTCCATCGCGGGGCTTGCCGAGCTCACTCCCGGCGGCAGGGTCAAGGTGACCGTGACGTCCGACAAGGGCGAGCAGACGATCGAGGCGCTCTGCCGCATCGATACCGCCAACGAACTGGAGTACTACCGCCACGGCGGCATCCTCCACTATGTGCTGCGCAAGATGATTGGGGCCGCCTAGGCGGGGCGGCCTAGTAGGCGGCCCCGCCTGATCGCCGAAATAGCCTTGAGCTTCTCCTCGTCAATCAGAATAGCCCCGCCGGTTACCCGGCGGGGCCATTATCGTAGCGGTGTCGCGACTCAGAACGACCGACGGCGATAGAGGCGATACTCCGGCGTCCAGCAACTGCGCTCGATGGCGGCGCGCAGCTTGATCCCGTTGGTCTTCAGCGCCATGCCCTCCCCCTGGGCCTGGGCGGCCACGTCGAAGGCGATGGACTTGGAGAGCTCGCGGATCTTGGCAAGCGGCGGCAGCAGCGCTCCCTCCCCCTCCTTCACGATGGGGGCCTCCCGGGCCAGCGCCCGGGAGGCCGCCATCAGCATGTCATCGGTCACCCGTTTCGCCCCGGCTGCCACCACGCCCAGCCCGATGCCGGGGAAGATATAGGCGTTATTGCACTGGGCGATGGGATAGGTCTGCCCACCGTACGACACCGGCGGGAAGGGGCTGCCGGTGGCCACCAGGGCAGCGCCCTCGGTCCAGCGGATCACATCCTCGGGCAGCGCCTCGGCCTGGGAGGTGGGGTTGGAGAGAGGCATGATCACCGGTGTCTCGCAGCCGGCGTGCATGGTACGCACCACCTCCTCGGTGAAGATGCCGGGACGACCGCAGACGCCGATCAGCACCGTGGGCCTGATGCGGCGGATCGTCTCCACCAGCTCCTGGCCCTGCCAGCCCTCGGTGAGGGCCGGGTCGTGGGCCAGGCGCTTCTGGAAGTCGCGCAGCCAGGTCTGCTCCGCGGTGACCAGCCCCTCGCGGTCCACCATGAAGACCCTCGCTCGGGCCTCCTTCTCGGTGAGCCCCTCGGCCTGCATGGCCACCACCACCTGCTCGGCGATGCCGCAGCCGGCAGAGCCGGCACCCACGAACATCACCCGCTGCTGGCCGATGCCCTCGTCGCGCGCCTCGCAGGCGGCCATCAGGGTGCCCACCACCACCGAGGCGGTGCCCTGCACGTCATCGTTGAAGCAGCACAGCTCATCGCGATAGCGCTCGAGCAGCGGCATGGCATTGGCCTGGGCGAAGTCCTCGAACTGGAGCAGCACATTGGGCCAGCGGCGCTTGACGGCGTCGATGAACTGATCGACGAAGGCGTCGTACTCCTCCTGGGGAATGCGCGGGTGGCGCCAGCCCATGTACATGGGGTCGTCGAGCAGCGCCGGGTTGTTGGTGCCCACGTCGAGCATGATCGGCTGGGTGTAGGCAGGGCTGATGCCGCCACAGGCGGTATAGAGCGCCAGCTTGCCGATGGGGATGCCCATGCCGCCGATGCCCTGATCGCCCAGGCCGAGGATGCGCTCACCGTCGGTGACCACGATCACCTTGACGCGGTCCTTGGTGGAGCTGCGCAGGATGTCATCCATGCGATCACGATCGGGGTAGGCGATGAAGAGCCCGCGGTGATTGCGGTAGATATTGGAGAACTCCTGGCACGCCTTGCCCACCGTGGGCGTATAGATGATCGGCAGCATCTCCTCGAGGTGCTCCGAGACCAGGCGGAAATAGAGGGTCTCGTTGTCGTCCTGGATGGCACGCAGGTAGATGTGCTTGTCCAGGTCGTTCTGGCACTGGCGATACTGGCGGTAGGCCCGTTCCACCTGCTCCTCGATGGACTCCACGCACTGGGGCAGCAGGCCGATCAGGTTGAATTCAATGCGCTCCTCCTGACTGAAGGCGCTGCCCTTGTTGAGCAGCGGCATCTCCAGCAGCGGAGGGCCGGCATAGGGAATATAGAGGGGACGCTTGGTTTCGATGGTCATCTCTGATCTCGATACGGTGACTGGAACGAGCCGTTGACGCTCTGGCGGCGCCTTTCAACACTCTATCACGCTCGATACGACCGCGCCCCGGCCGTGGCCGGGGCGCGAGATCACGCGTAGATCACCCTTCGCTGACGCGGTTCAGCAGCCCTTCGCCGTAGACAGGCGGCCGGCCTCGCCCGCGAAGAAGAAGGGGCGCAGCTTTATCCCGAGCATGTTGCCGGCGAAGGCCGCCACCAGCCAGACCCAGCCATGCAGGCTGCCGGAGGCAATGCCGCCGAAGTAGGCCCCGATGTTGCAGCCGAAGGCCAGACGCGCCCCATAGCCAAGCATGATGCCGCCGATCACCGCCGCCAGCACCGAGCGCGCTGGAATGCGGAAGTTGGGGGCGAACTTGCCGGCCAGCGACGCCGCCACCAGGGCACCGACCATGATGCCGACGTTCATCACCGTGGTGATGTCGCTCCATACGCTGGCCTGCAGGGCGGAGGCATTCCAGCTCGCCTGCCAGTAGCCCCACTGGCTGACGTCTCCACCCATCGCCTCGAAGCCCTTGGCCCCCCACAGGGCGAAGGCGGAGGTGATGCCCCAGGGGCGGCCGGCCAGGGCCAGGGTGGCAAAGTTGAGCAGCGCCAGGGCCACGGCACCGAACAGCAGCGGCCAGGGGCCGGTCAGCCAGCGAAGGTTGCCGGCATCGATCACCGGCGCCTGCTCCAGCCGGCCGTGGCGGCGCTTCTCCATCACCACCGTGAAGGCGGCGATGGCGGCAAACAGCACCAGGCTCACGACGATGCCGCCACCGGCGCCGAACTCGTTGACCAGCGATACCGGCTGGAAGGCGGGCAGGCTCTGCCACCAGCTGAAGTGGGCGGTACCGATCAACGAGCCGACGATGAAGAACAGCAGGGTGATCAGCATTCGGGCGTTGCCACCGCCGGCGGTGAACAGGGTGCCGGAGGCGCAGCCGCCGCCGAGCTGCATGCCGATACCGAACAGGAAGGCGCCGAACACTAGCGAGACGCCAACCGGTGCCACATAGCCGTACACCGGACTGCCGAACAGGGAACCCGCGCCCAGGGCCGGGAAGAACAGCAGCACGGCGATGGCGAGCATCACCATCTGGGCACGCAGGCCGCGGCCGCGGCGCTCGGTGATGAACACCCGCCAGGCGGCGGTGAAGCCGAAGGCGGCATGGTAGAGCACCATGCCCAGCAGGCCACCCACCACCATCAGTGCACCGATACGCGCACCGAAGGCCGCTCCCACGGCCAGGGCACCCAGCAGCAGAGCGCCGGCGGCCACCGCGGGCACGGAAAGTCGGGAACGTTGCGTCAGGGTGAGTTCACTCATGGTGGGCTCTCTCGGTAACAACAGGACGGGCGGACCGCGCCAATAGATGAAAGCATGCTAATCGCCCACACAAAGAACGTAAAAGAATTTAAACGAAAATATTAATATCAAAAGCGAATATCCCAGGAGGCACTATCCTCTCGATAGATTCAGGCCATGGACCCGAAACGGCGAAAGGGGCCAAAGGCCCCTTTCGCGACAGGCAGTCAGGCGGTCAGACGAAGCGTCCCAGGCCCGCCGCCTGGCGCAGGCGGTCCATGAAGGGAGCCGCCTCGGCGCGGGCGCGTTCGGCACCCTTCTTCAGCACCGCCTCGATATGGCCGGGGTCCTCCAGCAGCGCCTGGTAGCGCTCGCGGGGCTCGCGCAGCTGCTCGTTGAGGGTCTCGAAGAGACGGTTCTTGGCCTCGCCCCAGCCGATGCCGTTCTCGTACTCGGTGCGCATGGCGGCGGTCGCCTCCGGAGTGGAGAAGGCCGAGTAGATCTGGAACAGGGTGCAGGTCTCGGGGTCCTTGGGCTCGCCGGGCTCCAGGGAGTTGGTCTTGATCTTGCGCACCAGCTTCAGCAGCTTCTTCTCGGGCGTGAACAGCGGGATGGTGTTGTTGTAGCTCTTGGACATCTTGCGGCCGTCCAGGCCGCCCAGCACCGCCACGTTGTCGTCGACCACCGCCTCGGGCTGGGTGAAGTAGTCGCCCTTGTAGAGGTGGTTGAAGCGCCCGGCGATATCGCGGGCCATCTCGATGTGCTGGATCTGGTCGCGCCCCACCGGCACCTTGTTGGCATTGAACATCAAGATGTCGGCGGCCATCAGCACCGGGTAGCCGAACAGCCCCATGGTGATGCCCTTGTCGGGGTCCTGGTTGTCGGCGGCCTCGTTCTCCGCCACCGCCGCCTTGTAAGCGTGGGCCCGATTCATCAGCCCCTTGGCGCAGACGCAGGAGAGCATCCAGGTCAGCTCGGGAATCTCGGGGATGTCGGACTGCTGATAGAAGATGGCGTTGTCGGTGTCCAGCCCCAGCGCCAGCCAGGTGGCGGCGATCTCCAGGCGCGACGCCTGCACCCGGCGCGGATCCTGACACTTGATCAGCGCATGCAGGTCGGCCAGGAAGTAGTAGGACTGCACGTTCGGGTCCTGACTCGCCTCGATGGCAGGCTTGATGGCGCCGACATAGTTGCCCAGGTGAGGGGTGCCGGTGGTGGTGATGCCGGTGAGAACGCGGGTCTTCTCGGAAGCTGCACTCATGGGGTAGACGGACTCTGCTGTTCGGAAATGCCGGCTATGGTAACGCGCGCCCCCCCACATGGCGACCGAGCCTCACCGTCTCGGGACACCAGTGAGCCTGGCCGGCATGGACGGGGCCGGTCGGGCCCCGGCGTGCCGGGCTATCGACGAGGCGCCTACCATGGCATTTCAGGGGCGATGCGTGCCGCAGTGCCAGCAGGCGTCGAAGACGCCCTCCTGGGGCTCGCCGCAGCCGGGGCAGCGCCAGGCCGGCGCCTCGCTCTCCCCGGCCAGGGCCTGGCGGATCAGCGTCTCGGCGCGCTCGCGGTTGTGGGGCTTCACCCACACCTCGGGCTCGCACTCTCCCAGCGGCAACTCGCCGGCGCCGCCGCCCAGGGTCATGTTGCGCAGCTGGGCGGGGATGCCCGCGGCCTCCAGCAGGTTGCTGACATGGCTGACCAGCAGCGCATTGGAGTGGGCGAAGACGCGCACCGAATCGACGCTCATGTCAGTCCCGAAAGACGCGCACGCCCAGGGCCTTGAGGTAGCTGGTTTCCGGGATCGCCGGGTGCACCGGATGGTCCGGCCCCTGGTGGCCCTGGAAGATGACCTGGCCATGCCGGTCCTGGTGGCGCACCGCGCCGCGCACCACATCCACCAGCCGCTCCGGCGCCAGGTGCATGGAGCAGGACGCCGACAGCAGCAGGCCATCGCGGCCCAGCAGCCGAATCGCATCCCGGTTGAGCTTGCCGTAGGCGCGCTCGCCAACGGGGATATCCTTGCGTTTCTTGATGAAGGCCGGCGGGTCGAGGATCACCACGTCGAACTCCTCGCCGTCGGCCTTGAGGGCCGCCAGGGCCTCGAAGGCGTCGCCCTCGCCCACCGATACCTGCTCGTGCAGGCCATTGAGGGCGGCGTTCTCGGCGACGCGCTCCAGGGCCGCCGCGGAGGAATCCACGCAGAGCACCTCGCTGGCGCCGCTGGCCGCGGCCTGCACGCCCCAGCCGCCCACGTAGCTGAACAGGTCCAGCACCCGCTTGCCGGCGACGAACTGGTTGAGCCAGGCGCGGTTGACGCGATGGTCATAGAACCAGCCGGTCTTCTGGCCATCGAGCACCGGGGCGGTGAAGCGCACGCCGTTCTCCTCCAGCATCACCGGCTCACTGACCTCGCCCTTGATCACCTCCACGCCGAGCTCGAGCCCCTCCTGGCGACGGCCGCTGGTATCGTTGCGCAGCACCACCATGGTCGGCGCGAGCACCTTGTCCAGGGCGTCGAGGAGCTCGGGCAACACCGCCTGCATGCCGGCGGTGTTGAGCTGCACCACCAGGGTGTCGCCGAAGCGATCGATCACCAGGCCCGGCAGCAGGTCGCCCTCGCCGTGCACCAGGCGATAGTAGGGCGCGGCGAACAGGCGCTGGCGCAGCGCCAGGGCCTGGTTGAGGCGATGCACCAGCAGCGAGCGGTCGAGCCCCTGCTTCGGGTCCCGGGAGACCAGCCGCGCGCAGATCAGCGAGTTCGGATTGACATAGGCCACTCCCAGCGCCTTGCCGTTGGCGGCCTCCACCACCACCTGCTGCCCGGGTTCGAGGCCCTTGAGCGGGGTGGCATCGGTGTCGATCTCGTTGGAATAGAGCCACAGGTGGCCGGCCTTGAGGCGGCGGTCGGCGTGCTTCTTCAGACGCAGGGAGGACAGGGTCATGGAAATCTCTCGAGAATCAGGTCTGGCAGAAGGGACAGTAGACGCTGGCCCGCTGCCCGAGGGTGACGAGGCGCAGCTCGGTGCCGCAGCGCCGGCAGGGCTGGCCGTGGCGGCCGTAGACGTTGAGGCGCTGCTTGAAGTAGCCCGGCTCGCCGGTGCCGCCGACGAAGTCACGCAGGGTAGTACCGCCCTGGGTGATGGCGGCGGCCAGCACCTCCCGGGCGGCGGCGGCCAGGCGATCGAAACGCTCTCGACTGATGCGCCCGGCGGCGCGGCGCGGATCGATGCCGGCAAGGAACAGCGCCTCGGCGGCGTAGATGTTGCCAACCCCCACCACCACGGCGTTGTCCATCAGGAAGGGTTTCACCGCCACGCGCCGCCCCCGGGAGAGCGAAAACAGCCGCTCACCGTCGAAGGCCTCCGACAGCGGCTCCGGCCCCAGGCGTGCCAGGCGAGGGTCCCGCTCCAAGCTGCCGGCGAGCCAGTCGACGAAGCCGAAGCGACGCGGGTCGTGATAGCGCAGGATGGCGCCATCCTCGAGCACCAGGTCGATGTGATCATGCTTCTTCGGAAGTTCGCCGAGCCGAACGATGCGCAGGCTGCCGGACATGCCCAGGTGCCAGAGCAGAGTGCCACCGGCGGAGTCGCCGCCGGAAAGCGGTACGAGCAGATACTTGGCGCGACGGGAAAGCTCGCCGATGCGCGCCCCCACCAGCCGCTCGGCCAGATCCGCCGGCACCGGCACCCGCAGGCGCGGCTGTCGCACGATGACCTCGCTGATCTCGCGTCCCTCCACGTGGGGGGCGATGCCACGGCGGGTGGTCTCGACTTCAGGCAGTTCGGGCATCGGCGCTCTCGCTAGAAACGCCTGAACCCGGCTGATCACTCAGCCGGGTTCAGGCAGACAGGCTGGAACACCTGCGGAAGAAGACCAAGGGCTTACTTGATCTTGGATTCCTTGTACATCACGTGCTTGCGAACAACCGGGTCAAACTTCTTGAATTCGAGCTTGTCCGGGGTGTTCCGCTTGTTCTTGTCGGTGGTGTAGAAGTGGCCGGTACCGGCACTGGACACCAGCTTGATCTTGTCGCGCATGACTGCTGCTCCCTGAATGGATATCGCTTAGACGGCTTCGCCGCGCTTGCGGATGTCGCCGAGCACCGCTTCGATGCCCTTCTTGTCGATGATGCGCATGCCCTTGGAAGAGACGCGCAGCTTGACGAAGCGGTTCTCTGACTCCACCCAGAAACGGTGAGAGTGCAGGTTCGGCAGGAACCGGCGGCGGGTCTTGCGCTGGGAGTGTGAAACGTTGTTACCAGTCACCGGGCGCTTGCCGGTAACCTGACATACTTTTGACATTGGAGCCTCCAACCGCTGGGCCAGGTGTTCGACGCCTGATGCGCGAACCCTGAGTGTTCAAAACCTGTCGGGCAAACCGGGAGATCCCGTGAAATTTGACCCAAGGGAATTCAAAGGCTGCACTTTATACCAGAGACCGCCGCGCCGGGCAAGCGCGCAGCGCAGATCCAGCAGGACATAAGGTGGCGCCGCAACGGGGCGTGGCGCACCTGGCCAACCGATGACGGAGAGCATGCTTGCGACCCTGAATCCCGGACGCCAGGCCGACGTCAAACCCGGGAACCGAGCGCAGCCGGGCGCGTAGTTTATCAAAGTGCCCCAAGAAGCGCTAGCGAGGCGCCTGGCAAAGCAGGGCTATCGCAGATGGAGGTAGCGCTCGAAGCTGTTCCGGCGACAGGTCTTCGGGGAGGCGCTGTGAACCCCTCCCTGGGCGCTACCGATGCCATCCCTGGCATAGGACCTCCCCTTCGACCTGTCCCCGGCGCCTCTCGCTTCGGGTAACAGCGATTGCCCTGCCTGGCAAGGCGCCATAGCCACCGGCTGAAACCCGGGGCTACAGCCACCCCCGCTCGGCAAAGGAGACCACCTCGCCATCCCCCACCACGAAGTGGTCCAGCACGCGGATCTCGAAGAGCCCGAGCGCCTCGCGCAGCCGATCGGTGATGCGCCGGTCCGCATCGGAGGGCTCGGCAATGCCGGAGGGGTGGTTATGGGCAAAGATCACGGCCCCGGCGCCCAGCTCCAGGGCGCGACGGGCCACCTCGCGGGGATAGACCGAGGCGCTGTCCAGGGTGCCGCGAAACAGCGACTCATAGCGGATGACCCGGTGCTGGCTGTCGAGGAAGAGCGCGGCGAACTCCTCGTGCCCCAGATGGCGCAGCTGGCTGGAAAGATAGGCGCGCACCAGGGTCGGCGAGGTGAGTGCCTCGCCCCGTGCCAGCTGGCTGGCCAGGTGGCGCCGCGACAGCTCCAGCGTGGCCTGCAGCTGCACATACTTGGCACTGCCCATGCCCCGGGCGGCGCAGAAGCGCTCGCGATCCGCCTCCAGCAGCTGGCGCAGGCCGCCGAACTCCAGCAGCAGGTCCCGGGCCAGGTCCACCGCCGAGCGCCCCTGCACGCCCACCCGCAGAAAGATCGCCAGCAGCTCGGCGTCCGACAGCGTCTCCGACCCCAGCGCCAGCAGCTTTTCCCGGGGGCGCTCGCCCTCCGGCCAGTCCCTGATCGACATCGTCGCCTCCCTGCCCTGCCCGTTTGCACCTCAGTGTAGCCACTCCCTCGTCTACGCAAGGTTCGGCGCGGGTGGTAAGGTAGATGGCTCACAACAGCGCCCTGGAACAAGCCCATGTCATCGCCTTCAGGACTCCGGACTCCTGGCACGAGAGTGCTGCTCGGCATCAGCGCCGGGATCGCCGCCTACAAGAGCGCCGTGCTCGCCCGGCTGCTCAAGCAGGCCGGCTGCGAAGTGCGCGTCGTCATGACCGATGGCGCGCAGGCCTTCATTACCCCGCTGACCCTGCAGGCACTGACCGGCGAGCCGGTGCGCACCTCGCTGCTCGACCCCGAAGCCGAGGCCGGCATGGGCCACATCGAGCTGGCCCGCTGGGCCGACACCATCCTGATCGCCCCCGCCACCGCCGACCTCATGGCACGCCTGGCCGCCGGCATGGCCGACGACCTGCTCACCACCCTGTGCCTGGCCAGCGAGGCCGAAAAGGTGATGGCCCCGGCCATGAACCAGGCCATGTGGCGTCATCCGGCAACACAGCGCAATGCCGCCAGGCTCGCCGAGGACGGCTGGCGGCTGCTGGGGCCCGCCAGCGGCGAGCAGGCCTGCGGCGATGTCGGCCCGGGTCGCATGCTGGAGCCCGAGGCAATCCTTGATGCGCTGCTGCACAAGGCGCCCGAAGACACGCCGGCTCCTGTCACGGCGCCCGACGAGGCGCCGGCGGCCTCCCGGGAGGCCACCGGCCTGACCGTGACCATCACCGCTGGCCCCACCCGGGAACCGCTGGACCCGGTGCGCTACCTCTCCAACCACAGCTCCGGCAAGATGGGCTACGCCCTGGCCGAGGCCGCGGCGACACTGGGAGCGACGGTGCGCCTGATCAGCGGTCCGGTCAGCCTGCCCTGCCCCGAGGGCGTGGAGCGTCTCGAGGTGGAGACGGCGCTGGAGATGCATGAGGCCGCGAGGCGACTGGCGCCAGCCAGTGATCTCTTCATCGGCTGCGCCGCGGTGGCCGACTACCGCGCCGAGCGCGCCGCCGAGCACAAGATCAAGAAGGTCGAGGGCGAGGAGGGACTGACCCTGCGGCTGGTCAAGAACCCCGACATCATCGCCGCCGTCGCCGCCGAGCGCACCGCAGGGACGGGCCACCCTTTCGTGGTGGGCTTCGCCGCGGAGACCCGCGACCTCGAGGCCTATGCCCGCGACAAGCTCGCCCGCAAGGGGCTCGACATGATCGTTGCCAATGACGTCTCGTGCCCCGGGCTCGGCTTCGGTGCCGACGACAATGCGGCCCTGGTGCTGTGGCGGAAGGCGGTCGGGCAGGACGGCGCGTCGCCGGAAGGCGACGGTATCGACCAGGAAATGCTCGCCCCCCAGGCCAAGTCTCGACTCGCCATGGCGGTGATCCGCCACGCCCTGGTCTGCCTGCAGGCTCGCCGACATCCCTGACCCCGACTCACCACCCTGGAAGCCCTCGATGTCCGATACTCCCCGACCTGGCCTCGCCAGGCCCCGCCTGGCCGTGAAGCTTCTCGACGAGCGCCTGCGCGACCATATGCCCCGCTACGCCACCGAGGGCTCCGCCGGCATGGACCTGCGCGCCCTGCTCGAGGCGCCGCTGACGCTGGCGCCCGGCGAGTGCGAGCTGGTGCGCACCGGACTCGCCATCCATATCGCCGACCCCAGCCTTGCCGGCATGATCCTGCCCCGCTCCGGCCTCGGCCACAAGCACGGCATCGTGCTCGGCAACCTGGTCGGCCTGATCGACTCCGACTACCAGGGCGAGCTGATGATTTCGGTGTGGAACCGTGGCCAGACGCACTTCACTCTCCAGCCCTTCGAACGACTGGCACAGTATGTGCTTGTTCCCGTGGTGCAGGCCGAGCTGCAGGTCGTCGAGGACTTCGCCGCCAGTTCCCGGGGCGAGGACGGCTTCGGCAGCTCCGGTCGCCACTGACACCCGGCCCGCCCATGCCGCTCACAGGACACACAGGAAACACAGGACAAGGACACCCATGACAGCCGAGACCCAGACCGTTCCCGCCTCCATCT
>NZ_JACUUD010000233.1 GCF_014859505.1 Halomonas sp. | reverse complement strand
CCCGTGAGTTTGCGGATAACGCCGACAAGACCAAGGGCCGTTCCATGGTCATCGTCGGTGCCGGTATGAACCACTGGTACCACATGGACATGAACTACCGCGGCCTGATCAACATGCTGATCATGTGCGGCTGTGTCGGTCAGAGCGGTGGCGGCTGGGCCCACTATGTCGGCCAGGAGAAGCTGCGCCCGCAGACCGGCTGGACCCCGCTGGCCTTCGGCCTCGACTGGCAGCGCCCGCCGCGCCACATGAACTCCACCTCCTTCTTCTATAACCACTCCTCCCAGTGGCGCTACGAGAAGCTCGAGATCAAGGAGATCCTCTCCCCGCTGGCCGACCACAGCAAGTACACCGGCAGCCTGATCGACTTCAACGTGCGCTCCGAGCGCATGGGCTGGCTGCCCTCCGCGCCCCAGCTGGGGGCCAACCCGCTGCGCCTGGCCAAGGCCGCCGAGGCCGCCGGACTGTCCACCAGGGACTATGCCGTCGAGCAGCTCAAGGCCGGCAAGCTGGCGTTCGCCGCGGAGGATCCGGACAACCCCCAGAACTTCCCGCGCAACCTCTTCATCTGGCGCTCCAACCTGCTGGGCAGCTCCGGCAAGGGCCACGAGTACATGCTCAAGTACCTGCTGGGCACCCGCCACGGTATCCAGGGCAAGGACCTGGGCGACTTCGGCGGCCAGAAGCCGGAAGAGGTGAAGTGGCACGACGAGGCGCCGGAAGGCAAGCTCGATCTGGTGGTGACCCTGGACTTCCGCATGTCTTCCACCTGCCTCTACTCGGACATCGTGCTGCCGACGGCCACCTGGTACGAGAAGAACGACCTCAACACCTCGGACATGCACCCCTTCATCCACCCGCTGACCGCGGCCACCGACCCGGCGTGGGAGTCGCGCAGCGACTGGGATATCTACAAGGGCATCGCCAAGGAGTTCTCCCGGGTCTGCGTGGGGCACCTGGGCGAGGAGACCGACCTGGTCACCCTGCCGCACCAGCATGACTCCCCCGCCGAGCTGGCCCAGCCCGAAGTGCTGGACTGGAAGAAGGGCGAGTGTGAGCCGATCCCCGGCAAGACCATGCCGGCGCTGATCGAGGTCAAGCGCAACTACCCCGAGACCTACGAGCGGTTCACCTCCATCGGTCCGCTGCTGGAGAGCATCGGCAACGGCGGCAAGGGCATCAGCTGGAACACTGACTCCGAGGTGGAGCTGCTCGGCAAGCTCAACCATCGCAAGCTGGAGGGCTCCTCCAAGGGTCGCCCGCAGATCGAGACCGCCATCGACGCGGCCGAGATGATCCTGACCCTGGCGCCGGAGACCAACGGCCAGGTGGCGGTGAAGGCCTGGGGCGCGCTCTCGAAGATCACCGGGCGGGATCACACCCATCTGGCGATCAACAAGCAGGAGGAGAAGATCCGCTTCCGCGACATCGTCGCCCAGCCGCGCAAGATCATCTCCAGCCCGACCTGGTCCGGCCTCGAGGACGAGCACGTCTCCTACAACGCCGGCTACACCAACGTCCACGAGATGATTCCGTGGCGCACCGTGAGCGGCCGCCAGCAGTTCTATCAGGATCACGCCTGGATGCGCGCCTTCGGCGAGAGCCTGCTGACCTACCGGCCGCCGATCAACACCAAGACCCTGGTGAGCTTCGAGGCACCGGCCGACAACGGCTTCAAGAGCAAGGCGCTGAACTTCATCACGCCGCACCAGAAGTGGGGCATCCACTCCACCTACAGCGACAACCTGATGATGCTGACGCTGAACCGCGGCGGCCCGGTGGTGTGGCTCTCCGAGACCGATGCCGCCGAGGTGGGCATCGAGGACAACGACTGGGTCGAGCTCTACAACGCCAACGGCTCCATCGCCGCCCGTGCGGTGGTCAGCCAGCGGGTCAAGGCCGGCATGGTGATGATGTACCACGCCCAGGAGCGCAACGTGAACGTGCCGGGCTCCGAGGTCTCCGGCACCCGCGGGGGCATGCACAACTCCGTGACCCGGGTCTGTCCGAAGCCGACCCACATGATCGGCGGCTACGCGCAGCTCTCCTACAGCTTCAACTACTACGGCACCGTCGGTTCCAACCGCGATGAGTTCGTCATGGTTCGCAAGATGAAGCACATCGACTGGCTGGATGGCGAGGGCAATGACTACGTGCAGGAGGCCGTGAAATGAAGATTCGTTCCCAGGTAGGCATGGTCCTCAACCTCGACAAGTGCATCGGCTGCCACACCTGCTCGATCACCTGCAAGAACGTGTGGACCACGCGCGAAGGCGTCGAATACGCCTGGTTCAACAACGTCGAGACCAAGCCCGGCATCGGCTATCCCAAGG
>NZ_JACUUD010000232.1 GCF_014859505.1 Halomonas sp. | reverse complement strand
GGCCATGGGCCGACTGGCCGCCGAAGAGGTGCTCAATCGACTGGCGGGCAAGCCGGTCCATCGGCGGCGCCACGATGTGGGCTTCACACTGAGAGCAGGCGAGAGCAGCTGAGGTGAGATGCCGGTCAACCACCGCTTGACCCGGTGATCGGACTGGGACAAAGTCCGTCAAACACGTAAGGGAAAGGTAACCATGAGTCTTAACAAGCAGTTGGGCGGGTGGCGCGTCGTGCTTTGCCTGATGGCCTGCCTGTGGGTGGTACCGGCCCTGGCCAGCGAGCTCACGCTGAGCGAGGGGACCGAGAGCCGCACGCTGTCCCTGGACGAGATCGAGTCTTCGCCACTGATTCACGCCGAGCTTCGGCACCCGGAGGGGCCTGCAGGCCGCTTCTCCGGGGTGGATCTCGACACCCTCCTGGCCGAACACGGCCTCGCGGAGGCCGATCGCGTGCGATTCATCGCCCATGACGGCTACACGACCTTTCTCACCCCGCAGCAGCGACGCGAGAAACAGTACCTCTTCGTGACCCGCCTGAATGGCGAGCCCATCGCCCTCGACGATCTCGGCCCCTTCATGCTGATCGTGCCCGACGATGTGGAGGCGGTCCGCGAGGGCACCGAGCCCATGACCCGCTGGATCTGGGCCATCCGGGAGGTGAGTGTCAGGTGAGGCGCCTGGCGAGAAAACCCCTCGTTCTGCTGGTGACCTATCTCTTCATCGTCTTGGCCTGCCTCATCGCCTTCGGGGTGTATCTCTCCGAGGCCCGGCGGCTGATAGGAGCCAACTACACCGCCATGGTCACCGATGTGGTGCGTGCCCAGGAGGACCCGGAACGCTTGCGCCTGATCCTCGACAGCCTGCTCGACAGCCCGGATACCATCCATCTGCAGCAGCTCAACGACCTGCTGTGGCGCATCCCCCTGCGCATGCAGGGGGTCAAGAGTCAGCTTCAGCGCAGCGAGATCGCTCCCGCCCGATACCAGCCGCTGATCGAGGAGCTCGACACCATCAACCGCCAACTGCCGGCGCTGGAACAGGTCATCGCCAACGTCACCAGCGACCGGGTCATGACCCAGGCGGAGCGCCGCGCGCTGTTGAATCCGGGAAGGGACATCGAGGAGGGGCTGGCCTGGGTCTACAGCGAACTCAACGAGCTGCTCCATCGGGCGTCGGCCGAGCAGCGACGCCTGATGCAGCGCCTGACCCTGGCGCTGGCGGCGCTGCTGCTGATGCTGGTGGTCGCCATCGGCCTGGCCCTGCTGATGCTCTATCGGCTTAACACGCAACGGGAGCTGATGCGCCGCCAAAGCCGCACGGACGAGCTGACCGGCCTTCACAACCGCCGCCGCCTGCTCGAGGACGCCGACTATCATTTCCAGCGCCGCGATCGGCATGCATCGCCGATCTCGATGCTGCTGCTGGATCTGGATCACTTCAAGCAGATCAACGATGCGTTCGGCCACCCGGTCGGCGACCAGGTGCTGATCGCCTTCGCGAACCTGCTGCTCGAGTGCAGCCGCCAGACAGACAGCGTGGCTCGGATGGGGGGAGAGGAATTTGCCATCCTGCTGCCCTTCAGCAACGGACTCGCCGCCCAGCGGCTTGCCCAGCGCATCCTGGCGGCAACCCGCGAGATGCCCCTGCCGGGGCCAGCCCAGGGAAGGCGGCTCACCGTCAGCATCGGGGTGGCAGAAGCCGAAGAGGGCGACGACTTCGATCGGCTCTACCATCAGGCCGATCAGCGGCTCTATCGCGCCAAGGCCCGGGGCCGCGACCGCGCCATCGAGTAGCGCCCAGCGCTCGATTGACCACGGGTCACGTAAGCGAGGGATTACGACGAAGGGCGCGCTAGTGCTCCCAGCCGATGGCCAGCAGGCCCAGCGCCTCGTACATGGCACGCTCGGTCTTGCGAAGATTCGCGGCCGAGGGCACCCAACTGCGACCCTGGCCGGCCTCCGGGTGCGAGGTCAGATAGTGGGTGGGCGCGGCCAGAGGGTCCAGGCCGGCCTGGCGGAAGTGCTGCATGGCGCGGGGCAGATGCGAGGCCGAGGTGACCAGCACCACTCTTGCGCCCTCGCCCAGGGCCTCGCGGACGGCCTGGGCCTCCAGGCCGGTATCCGTCGGCCAGTCGAGCACCCGCAGCTGAGTTTCCGGCACGCCCAGCGCCACGGCCGCGGTGGCATAGCCCAGGGCCACCGCCGCGTTGTCGTCATCACGGCTGGCGCCGGAGACCATCAGCGGCAGCTCCGGCCGCTGCCGCCACAGCCGAATACCCTCCATCAGGCGGATCGCGGAGCTGTCGTTCAGTCGGCTCACGCTCGAGCGCGGCGCCTCTGCGTCCCAGCC
>NZ_JACUUD010000077.1 GCF_014859505.1 Halomonas sp. | reverse complement strand
GCCGGCACGCTGATACCGGGGATGCCGGCCAGGTTCACCGCGATGGTGTAGATGTCCTGCAGGTACATGGAGACCGGGTCCTTGTTGGCCCCCAGGTCGAAGGCCGGGGTGGGGGAGGTCGGGCCCATCAGCACGTCCACCTCCTCGAAGGCGTCGAGGAAGTCCTGGCGGATCAGCCGGCGCACCCGCTGGGCCTTGGTGTAGTAGGCGTCGAAGAAGCCCTCGGAGAGGGTATGGGTGCCGATCAGGATGCGCCGCTGGACCTCCTCGCCGAAGCCCTCGGCGCGAGAGCGCTTATAGAGGTCGATCAGGTCGCTGGGGTTCCTGCAGCGGTGGCCGAAGCGCACGCCGTCGTAGCGCGACAGGTTCGAGGAGGCCTCCGCCGGGGCGATGACGTAATAGGCCGGGATGGCGTAGTGGGTATGCGGCAGGCTCACCTCGCGCACCGTGGCGCCCAGCGTTTCGAAGACCCTCACCGCCTCGCGCACCGCGGCCTCCACCGCGGGGTCGAGGCCGTCGCCGAAGTACTCCGTGGGCAGGCCGATCTTCAGGCCGGCGAGCGGGGTGGCGAGCTCCTCGGTGTAGTCGGGCACGCCACGCGCCACGCTGGTGGAGTCGCGGGGGTCGGGGCCGGCGATGGCGTTGAGCATCAGGGCGCAGTCCTCGGCGGTGCGCGCCATGGGGCCGGCCTGGTCGAGGCTCGAGGCGAAGGCGATGATGCCGTAGCGCGAGACCCGCCCATAGGTGGGCTTGAGGCCGGTGATGCCGCAGAAGGCGGCCGGCTGGCGAATCGAGCCGCCGGTGTCGGTACCCATGGCAGCCGGCACCAGGCCGGCGGCCACCGCGGCGGCACTGCCACCCGAGGAGCCGCCGGGCACTGCCTGGGTATCCCAGGGATTCTTCACCGGCCCGTAGAAGCTGTTCTCGTTGGACGAGCCCATGGCGAACTCGTCCATGTTAGTCTTGCCCAGGCTCACCGTGCCGGCGGCCTTGAGCTTTTCCACCACAGTGGCGTCATAGGGCGAGACGAAGTTGCCGAGCATCTTCGAGCCGGCGGTGGTCTTGATCCCGTCGGTGCAGAACAGGTCCTTGATCGCCAGGGGAATGCCGGTCAGCGGGCCGGACTGGCCCTTGGCCCGGGCGGCGTCGGCGGCGTCGGCGGCGGCCAGGGCCTGCTCCGGGGTCACGGTGATGAAGCTGTTGATCTCGCCGTCTAAGCGCGCGATGCGAGCGAGCTGGTGTTCGGTCAGCTCGCGGCTGGTGAACTCGCCGGCCCTGAGGGCAGCGGCCAGTTCGCTCAGTGTCTTGTCATGCATGGGCCGGGGGCTCCGTCGGGAAGGCTTATTCGACCACGCGGGGGACCAGGTAGAGGCCCTGTTCCACGGCGGGGGCGCAGCGCTGGAAGCGGTCGCGCTGGTTGGACTCGGTCACCTCGTCGGCGCGCAGCCGCTGGGTGGTATCGAGGGGGTGAGCCAGGGGGGCGACACCCTCGGTGTCCAGCGCCTGGAGTTGGTCGACCATCTCCAGGATGCGGCCGAGGTCGTCCAGGTAGTGGGCGGCGTCCTCGTCGCTCAGGCCAAGCCGGGCAAGGTGCGCGGCCCTGAGCACGTCAGCGTGTTCAAGCGCCATGGTTCGGATGTCCTCGAAGGGAAAACAGGTCGCAAAGGTACCACATACGGCGTCGCGCGGGCAGGCCCGCGAGACGCCGGGTTCACGGGCTCTGCTTGCTGCTGGGGGGCCGCGGTGATACCGTTTGCCTCCGCACAGGGTTCCCGGACTGCACTAGGTAACGACTTCCATGTTCAAACGCTTGAGGGGGCTGTTCTCCAGCGATCTGTCGATCGATCTGGGAACCGCCAATACGCTGATTTACGTGCGCGGTCGTGGCATCGTGCTCGATGAACCATCGGTCGTGGCCATTCGCCAGTCGGGCAACATGCGCAGTGTCGCCGCGGTGGGTTCCGATGCCAAGCGCATGCTGGGCCGCACGCCCGGCAACATCACCGCGATTCGTCCGATGAAGGATGGCGTCATCGCCGACTTCACCGTGACCGAGCAGATGCTCCAGCACTTCATCCGCAAGGTCCATCAAAGCACCTTCCTCACCCCGAGCCCGCGGGTGCTGGTCTGCGTGCCCTGCATGTCGACCCAGGTGGAGCGGCGTGCCATCAAGGAGTCCGCGGAGGGCGCCGGCGCCCGCGAGGTGTTCCTGATCGAGGAGCCCATGGCGGCCGCCATCGGCGCCGGCCTGCCGGTCGAGGAGGCCCAGGGCTCCATGGTGGTGGATATCGGCGGCGGCACCAGCGAGATCGCCATCATCTCCCTGAACGGCATCGTCTACTCCGAGTCGATCCGCGTCGGTGGCGACCGCTTCGATGAGGCGATCATCGCCTACGTGCGCCGCCACTACGGCAGCCTGATCGGTGAGGCCACCGCCGAGCGCATCAAGGAAGAGATCGGCTGTGCCTATCCCGGCGGCGAGCTGCGCGAGATCGACGTGCGCGGCCGCAACCTGGCCGAGGGTATCCCGCGCAGCTTCACGCTCAACTCCCACGAGATCCTCGATGCCCTTCAGGAGACCCTGGCCTCCATCGTCACCGCGGTGAAGAACGCCCTGGAGCAGTCCCCGCCGGAGCTCGCCTCGGATATCGCCGAGCGCGGCCTGGTGCTGACCGGCGGCGGCGCGCTGCTGCGCGACCTGGACAAGCTGATTGCCGAGGAGACCGGCCTGCCGGTGATCGTTGCCGAGGACCCGCTCACCTGCGTGGCCCGCGGCGGCGGCAAGGCCCTGGAGATGATCGACCAGCACACCTTCGAGCTGCTCTCCAGCGACTGACCCGGGGCTGACTTTAGGGGAAAACGCCTATCAAGCCGCTGTTCTCCGACGGATCGCTGCCCGGCTATCGCCTCCTCCTGTGCGTGCTGCTGGCCTCGGCGCTGATGTTCGCCGATACCCGCTTCACGCGCATGGAAGAGGCGCGCGCCCAGCTCTCCACCCTGGTGGCCCCCATCCAGTGGGCGGTAAGCCTGCCCAGCGATGTTCTCAACTGGGGGTCGCTGGCGCTCTCCGACCAGCGCGCCCTGCTGGAGGAGAATCGCCGGCTGCGCGAGCAGATCCTGACCCTCTCCCATCGGGTGCAGCACATGGCCAGCCTCACCGCCGAGAACGTGCGCCTGCGCGAGCTGCTCTCGGCGGCGAACCAGAACGACATGCCCTTCATCACCGCGGAGCTGCTCTCCCTGGACCCGGACCCCTTCGCCCACCAGATGGTGATCGATCGTGGCCGGCGCAACGGCGTCTACGTGGGCCAGCCGGTGATGGACGCCTCCGGCCTGGTGGGGCAGGTGACGGCGGTCTCCGCCTACTCCAGCCGGGTGCTGATGGTGGCCGACGCCAGCCATGCGCTGCCGGTCCAGATCAACCGCAACGGCCTGCGCTTCATCCTCCAGGGCAGCGGCCGCTACGACGCGCTCACGGTGTTGCATGTGCCCGACACCGCCGATATCCGCGAGGGCGACCTGCTGATCACCTCGGGGCTGGCGGGACGCTTCCCGCCGGGCTACCCGGTGGCAAGGGTCTCCGAGGTGGTCCATGACCCGGGCCAGCCCTTCGCCCGGGTCACCGCCACGCCGGTGGCCCAGCTGCAGCGCTCCCGCCACTTTCTGCTGCTCTTTCCGCCGCCCGCCCCGGGGGTCGACGACGAGGCCTGGGAGCTCGAGCTCTCCGCCGAGGCGATGGAGGCCGCCCGGGCGGTGATCGGCCTCGACGCCGACCAGGAGGCACGCTGATGGCAGCCCCCTCTTCCGCTAACCTGGCCCTGCCGTGGATCTGGCTGTCGCTGCTGCTGGCGCTCTGCCTGCAGGTGATGCCGCTGGCGGACGGCTGGCAGATCTGGCGCCCCGACTGGCTGGGCCTGATGCTGATCTACTGGTGCATGAAGGCGCCGAGCCGGGTGGGCGTCTTCCACGGCTTTGTGCTGGGCATCCTGCTCGACCTGATCGAGGGGGCCACCCTGGGGCAGAACGCGCTGATCCTGTCGCTGCTGGCTTTCCTCTGCGCGCTGGTCTATCCGCGCTTTCGCGCCTACTCGCTGGTCCAGCAGGCGGTGCTGATCTTCGTGCTGCTGGGCACCGTGCAGCTGGCCGAACAGTGGCTGCGCACCCTGCTCGGCCCCTTCTCCATCCATCTGGCCTTCCTGCTGCCCTCGCTGATCGGCGCCGTGCTGTGGCCCTGGCTCGCCACCCTGTTCGGGGCCCTGGGCCGGCGCCTGGCCCGCGACTGATCCGGAGCCGCCATTGTGTCCGCCCCCATCCTGCCCGACCCGGTCCAGCCCGATGCCTCACGCCCCGTGCTCTGCCTGGCCAGTGCCTCGCCGCGCCGCCGTGATCTGCTGGCCTCCATTGGCGTGAGCGTCGAGGTCCGTCCGGTGGCTGTCGACGAGACGCCGCTGCCCGGGGAGAAGGCCATGTCCTACGTGAGCCGCCTGGCCCGGGATAAGGCCCTGGCCGGCGCGAGCCTTTCCCCCCTGCCCACCCTGGGCTCCGATACCGCCGTGGTCTGCGACGGCGAGATCCTCGGCAAGCCGGAGGGGGCCGAGCACGCCGCCGCCATGCTGCGCCGCCTCGCCGGCCGCGCCCACGAGGTGCTCACCGCGGTGGCGGTGAGTGGCCCCGCGGGCGTGCAGGAGGCCTGTGTCGCCACCCGGGTGACGATGCGCGAGATCACCGACGCCGAGATCGCTGCCTACTGGGCCAGCGGCGAGCCCGCCGACAAGGCCGGCGGCTATGCCATCCAGGGGCTGGCGGCGATCTTCGTCGAGCACATCGAGGGCAGCCACTCGGCGGTGGTGGGGCTGCCGCTTTACGAGACCGCCGAGCTGCTGCGCCGCCAGGGGGTGGCGCTGTGGGGCGGCGCCCTGGGTCCTGCGCCGAGCGCTTAAACGCCTTGGGCGCATGCCACTATGTCATAATGACCACAAGGCATTCTGGACAAGGATTTCCGCATGAGCGGCGAAGTACTGATCAATCTGACGCCGATGGAGACCCGTGTCGCCGTGGTGGAGAACGGCGTGCTGCAGGAGGCCTTCATCGAGCGCAGCCGTCGACGTGGCATCGTCGGCAACATCTACAAGGGCAAGGTGGTGCGGGTGCTGCCCGGCATGCAGGCGGCGTTCGTCGACATCGGCCTGGATCGCGCCGCCTTCATTCACGCCCACGAGGTGATGCCTCCCGGCACGCCGGTCGACGAGCAGCTCTCCATCGGCCACCTGCTCCACGAGGGGCAGGCGCTGGTGGTGCAGGTCACCAAGGACCCCATCGGCTCCAAGGGCGCCCGGCTCACCACCCATCTCTCGGTGCCCTCGCGCTACCTGGTCTACATGCCTGATGCGCCCCATCACGGGGTCTCCCAGCGCATCGAGGACGACCGCGAACGCGAGCGGCTGCGCGGGCTGATCGATGAGGCCCAGGCCCGGCAGGACCTGGAGGTGAGCGGCGGCTTCATCGTGCGCACCGCCGCCGAGGGGGTGGGGCTGGAGGAGCTCTTCGCGGACATGCACTTCCTGCTGCGTCTGTGGCGCAAGGTCAGCGAACGCAAGATCACCGCGCCGGCCCCCAGCGTGATCTATGACGACCTGCCGCTGTTCATGCGTATCCTGCGCGACGTGATGCGTGACGACATCGAGAAGGTGCGCATCGACTCCCGGGAGAACCACGGGAAGCTGATCGAGTTCGCCGAGGAGTTCATGCCCGACGCCGTGGAGCGCATCGAGCACTACGCCGGCGAGCGCCCTATCTTCGACCTGTTCAGTGTCGAGGACGAGATCCAGAAGGCCCTGGGCCGCAAGGTGCAGCTCAAGTCCGGCGGCTATCTGGTGATCGACCCCACCGAGGCGATGACCACCATCGATGTCAACACCGGCGGTTACGTGGGGCACCGCAACCTCGAGGAGACCATCTTCAAGACCAACCTCGAGGCCGCCACCGCCATCGCCCGCCAGCTGCGCCTGCGCAACCTGGGGGGCATCATCATCATCGACTTCATCGATATGGAGGACACCGAGCACCAGCGCCAGGTACTGCGCATGCTCGAGAAATCGCTGGAGCGCGACCACGCCAAG
Source organism: Halomonas sp. (assembly GCF_014859505.1). Classification (GTDB taxonomy): domain Bacteria; phylum Pseudomonadota; class Gammaproteobacteria; order Pseudomonadales; family Halomonadaceae; genus Halomonas. Next base: position 8,162 of record NZ_JACUUD010000077.1, on the reverse strand, counting down.
ACCAAGTGCACCGGCGTCACCGAGCTGGGCCTCGTCCAGCTGACCCGCAAGCGCACCCGGGAGAGCCTGGAGCAGACCCTCTGCGAGGCCTGCCCCACCTGCGCGGGGCGCGGAACCCTGAAGACCCCCGAAACCGTCTGCTACGAGATCTTCCGCGAGATCCTGCGCGAGGAGCGCGCCTACAGCGCCGAGACCTACATGGTGTTGGCGGGCCAGGCGGTGGTGGACCGCCTGCTCGATGAGGAGTCCGCCGCGGTGGCCGACCTGGAAGAGTTCATCGGCAAGCCGATCCGCTTCCAGGTGGAGACCCACTACTCTCAGGAGCAGTACGACATCGTGCTGATGTGAGCCCATGTCTCCGATTCGTGTGGTGACTCGCTGGAGCCTGACCCTGGTGGCGCTGCTGCTGGCGTCACTGGCCCTGCTCCTGCTGGCGCTGCGCCTTGCGCTGGCGCTGGCCGATGGCCTCACGCCGAATCTGGAGGCGCTGCTCTCGGCACGCTTCGGCGCCGAGGTCCGCGTCGCCGAGCTCGACACCCGCCTGGCGGGCCTCGACCCGATGCTATCCCTGGATGGCCTGACCATCCGCACCCATGAGCGCGGGGTGCCGCTGCTGGAGGTGGAGGGCGGTTACCTGCGCCTGGACACCCTTGCCAGCTTCACTGCCGGGGTGCCGGTGGTGGAGGATGCCAGGGTGAACGGAGTGACCCTGCACCTCTACCAGACCCCCGAGGGTATCTGGCACTGGCCCGACCCCGCCGAACTGCCCCCCGAACTCCAGCCCACCGGAGAACTCGACCTGGAGCGTCTCGACTTCTGGGTCGGGGTGCTGCTGCGCCAGCGCGCCTGGGTCGAGGACCTGCGCCTGGTGCTGCATGGCCGGGAGCGGCGGGTGGTGCTCGAGGCGCCGCGGCTGCTGATGACCGGCGACGATCGGCGTGCCCGCCTGGAGGGGGAGTTCCGTCTGGAGGGGGATCCCGATGCCGCCATGCAGGCGGCCCTGGAGGTGCTGCCCGGTCCCATGGGGTTCCGTGACTTCAACGCCGCCTTGCAGGCCGACATGAAACTCGACAGCCTGATCAGCCTGGCGGAGGTGCTGGGACGCAACGAGCCCCTGCGCCTCGACGAATCCAGCGGTCGGGCTCGGCTGTGGGGACGTTGGCAGCGTGGCGAACTGGCCGATGCACGCCTGGACCTGGCCATCACCCGGCTGGCGGTGAGTCATGCCGACGACAGCGGCGATCGCCACGCCATCGAACTCACCGAGGTGGAGGGGCGCGGCCAGTGGCTGCGCCGGAATGACGGCTGGGAGGCCTGGTTCGAGGGCGACGCGGTGAGCCCCGAGTCGGCCGAGCCCGACGCCCTCGAGGCCCTCTGGGGGCCGGCGCTGCCCCATCGCTGGCAGCTGGCCGGCGATGCCGACGGCTGGTGGCTGGATACCAGCGGGTTCGACCTGGGGTCGCTTGCCGCCTGGCGCCACCGGGTGCCCCTGCCGGAGGCCTTGGCCCGGGCGGTGGACATCCTGGACCCCCGTGGGCAGGTCAACGGTTTTCGGCTCGGCCACCGCGATGGCCAGTGGTTGGCCCGGGCGGCACTGAGCGGGGTGGAGGTCTCCCCCTGGGGGCAGGCGCCGGGCGGAGGCCCCCTGGACATGTGGGTCGAGGCCCGCGATCTGACCGGCCGGGTGCGCTTTGCCGGCGCCCAGGGGGCCACCCTGGACTTCCCCTCGCTGTTTGCCGCCCCCATGGAGCTGGACCACGCCACCGGCGAGGTGCTGTGGACCTATGATGGCCCGCGCACCCTGGTCAGCGGCCGCGAACTGCGGGTGGGCTGGAACGGTGCCGAGGTGGAGGGCGACTTCGGCCTCTCCGCAGGGAGTGGGGCGCGGGGCGGGTTCGGCCTGACGCTGGGCTTCACGAACGTGGATGCCTTGGAGTCGCCGCTGGAGGCGTGGCTGCCGGTGGGGATCCTCGGCGAGGAGCTGCGTGAGTGGCTCGGTGGCGTGGAGGGTCGGGTGCCTCAGGGCTCGCTGCGCCTGCATGTGCCCCTAGCGGGGGGCGCCGAACGTGTCGACCCGAGCTTCGGTCTGGAGCTGGCCATCGAGCAGGGGCGGCTCGCCTTCGATCCGGCCTGGCCGGCGCTGACGAACATCGAGGGCAGACTGTCCCTGCAGGACACCACCCTTGAGGCGAGCCTGGATCGGGCCGAGAGCCTCGGGGTCACGGCCCGCAACGGCCAGGTGCGCCTGGCCGACGAGCGTCTCGAGGTGGAGGGCGAGCTGGTCGCTTCCGGCGAGGCGCTGCGTCGCTACCTGCTGGCCATGCCGGTGGAGGGCATCGAGGCCGTCGCCGACTGGCAGGCCGAGGGCAGCGTGGAGGGACGGCTCGCCCTGGCCTTGCCCCTGGGCGAGCCCGGAGGGCTGGACCTAGTCATCGATACCGAGGCTGCCTTGCCGCGGCTGGAGTACCGGCCCCTCGAGCTTGTGTTCAACGACCTCGCCGGCCCCCTGGCCTGGCGCCAGCGCGGGCAGGAGGGCGGCCTTGCGGGGCGCATCGAGGGGCAGCTGCTGGGTGGTCCGGTGCGCGCCGATATCGACACCCTGGGCGGAAGCCTGGACCTCTCCGGCAGCGCCGAGGCCTCGGCCCTGGCGAGCTGGGCGCAGCTCCCGGCCCTCGCCGATCCGCTCGCCGGCCGCTTCCCCTGGCAGGGTCGGCTGAGCATCGGCGAGGCGACCACGCACCTGCGTCTCGACAGCACCCTGGAGGGGCTGGCCATCGCCCTGCCGGCACCGCTCGGCAAGGGCGCCGGCGAGCGCCGTCCGCTGCGGTTCGACATGGACCTCACCGAGGGGCGCCTGGAGGGCAGCCTGGGCGATGCGCTGTCACTGCGCTGGCGCGCACAGCCCGGCGCCGGGCCCGGCCAGGGCCAGGTCTGGCTGGGCCGCGCACCCACCGGCGGCTGGCCCCAGGGCGAGGGGTGGTGGGTCGATGCCTATCAGCCGCGCCTGGACCCGTTGGCCTGGGCCGAGGCGCTGGGGGGGCTCGAGGGCCTGGAGGGCGGCGAGGGTGCGGGGGTGCTGCGCGAGATTCACCTGGTCACCGACTGCCTGGTCAGCGATGACCGCTGCATCGGGTCGCTCTCCGCCGAGGGGCGCCCCCAGACGGGCGGCGGCTGGCGGGTGGCGCTGGACGGCAGCCTGCTGGCCGGGCAGCTCGACTATCGGCCCGACCTTGCCCAGCCCCTGGACATCAGCCTGATGCGCCTCTCCCTGGATGGCCTGATGCCGGCGCCCGGGGCCGTGGGATCGCTGTTCGACGAGATCGCCACCCCGCCCGAGCCCGCGGCGCTGCCCGGCTGGGTGGGGGGGCTGCCCGATGGCCGCCTGCGCATCGCCGACATCGAGCGTGGCGGCCAGCGCTTGGGGCCCTTCACCGTTCGCTGGCAGGCCACGCCGGAGCGCCTCACCCTCGCCCCGTTGGGTCTGACCCTGGGCCAGATCAGCGCTCGAGGGGAACTGGTCTGGGAGGCCGCCGGAGACGCCGACACCCTGTCACGGGCGCGGCTCGACCTGGATGGCCGCGACCTGGGCACGGCCATGGAGACCCTGGGCCAGACCGCGGTGATCCGCAGCGCCGAGACCCGGGTGACGAGCCAGCTGGCCTGGCCGGGGGCGCCCTGGCAGTTTGCCCTTGAGCGCTCCCGGGGCAGCGTGGAGGCGGAGTTGCGCGACGGGCGCTTCGTCAACGTCGCCTCGACCCCCGCCCGCCTGGTGGGGCTGCTCAATGTCGACAACCTGGTGCGCCGCCTGCGTCTGGACTTCTCCGACGTCACCGGCCAGGGAACCGCCTTCGATCATGTCAGCGGCGCGGCAACCCTGTATGGTGGCATACTGGAAACCCGAGGGCCGGTGGTGGTCGAGGGGCCGGCGACCCGCTTTACCCTGGAGGGGCGTGTCGACCTGGCGCGGCGGGAACTGGACCAGCGGCTGGGGGTCACGGTACCCATCAGCCGCAATCTGCCCCTGGCAGCGGTGATCGCCGGCGCGCCGGTGGTGGGCGGGGCCCTGTTCATCGCCGACCGACTGTTCGGCGACGCCATCGACCGCGTGACCCGAATTCATTATCGCGTGCGAGGTCCCTGGACCGCGCCGCAGATCTCAGTGGAAAGTGCCGAATGACTGCATCCCGACCCAGCCTTCTCGATGAAGCCGAAAGCGTCCTGCTCACCCCCGGGGGGCTGACCCTCGACGACCTGGACCTGGGCCTCGGCCATGCCCTTGGCCCCGGTATCGACTATGCCGACCTCTACTTCCAGCGCAGCTGGCACGAGGGCTGGGTGCTGGAGGATGGCGAGGTGAAGGAGGCCAGCTACAACATCGACGGCGGGGTGGGCGTGCGCTCCCTCTCCGGCGAGAAGACCGGCTTCGCCTACTCCAACCAGATCACCGCCGATGCCCTGGCCGAGACCGGCCGCACCGCCTCCGGCATCGTGCGCAGCGGGTCGGGCCTGGCGGTGGCGCCGCGGGTGGTGGTGCAGGGCGAGGCCCGCTACGGCGGAGTCGACCCGCTCACCGGGCTGTCCGCCGAGGAGAAGATCGCCCTGCTCAAGGAGGCCGATCGTGTGGCCCGAGCTGCGGATCCGGCGGTGAGCCAGGTCAGTGCGTCCCTCACCGGCGTCCATGAGGTGGTGCTGGTTCGCGCCAGCGACGGCACCCTGGCGGCGGACATCCGCCCGCTGGTGCGCTTCAACGTCAGTGTGATCGTGGTGCGCAACGGCCGCCGCGAGCGCGGCAGCGCCGGGGGGGGCGGCCGCTACCCCATGGCGCGGCTGCGCGACGAGGGGGTGGCCGAGCGCTTCGCGAAGGAGGCGGTGCGCCAGGCGCTGGTCAACCTGGAGGCCATCGATGCACCGGCCGGCCAGCTGCCGGTGGTGCTGGCGCCTGGCTGGCCCGGCATCCTGCTCCACGAGGCCGTGGGCCACGGCCTGGAGGGTGACTTCAACCGCAAGGGCAGCTCCGCCTTTGCCGGACGCATGGGCCAGCGGGTCGCGGCGAAGGGCGTCACCGTGGTGGACGACGCCACCCTGGTGGACCGCCGCGGCTCCATGACCATCGACGACGAGGGCACCCCGGGGCAGTACACGCCCCTGATCGAGGACGGCATCCTCACCGGCTACATGCAGGACAAGCTCAACGCCCGGCTGATGGGCATGGCGCCCACCGGCAACGCCCGTCGCGAGTCCTTCGCTCACCTGCCCATGCCGCGCATGACCAATACCGTCATGCTGGCCGGCCAGCATGATCCCGCGGACATCCTCAGGAGCGTCAAGCGTGGCCTCTATGCGGTGAGCTTTGGCGGTGGCCAGGTGGACATCACCTCGGGCAAGTTCGTCTTCTCGGCCAGCGAGGCCTATCTGGTGGAGGATGGCAGGATCACCGCCCCGGTGAAGGGCGCGACCCTGATCGGCAACGGCCCCGAGGCCATGGGCCGGGTCTCCATGATCGGTCACGACATGGAGCTGGATACCGGCATCGGTGTCTGCGGCAAGGAGGGCCAGGGCGTGCCGGTGGGGGTGGGCCAGCCCACCCTCAAGCTCGACGAGCTGACGGTGGGAGGTACGGCCTCCTGATCGAGCGAGGGGCGCCGGGGGCAGGCCCGAGCGGCGTTATAGCCCCGCGGTATCGCGGATCAGCTTGAAGAGCTTGCGGGCGCTGGCGGGGGGCTTGCCCTGCTCGCGCTCGCGCTGGGCATTGCGGATCAGCTGGCGCAGCGCCTGGCGATCGATCTCGGGGTAGTCGTCGATGAAGGCCTCCACGGCGGCGTCGCCCTCGTCGAGCAGGCGGTCCCGCCAGGACTCCAGACGATGAAAGGCGTGGTCGCGGCGCAGCCTCTCCTGCTCGATCTCGTCGTAGACGGCCTTGATCGCCTCGAGATCCTCGCGGCGCATGACCTTGCCCACGTACTGCATGTGGCGCCGGCGCCCCTCGTGGGAGCGCACCCGGGAGGTCTCCTCCACGGCGGCCAGCATGTCGTCGGAGAGGGGAAAACGGGCGCGCTCGGCGGGGGTCATGGCGATGATCGCCTCGCCCAGCGTCTGCAGGGCATGCATCTCCCGCTTGAGCTGGGACTTGCTGGGGCGTTCGTCGTCGTCGGGCTGCTGCTGGATGAGCTGGTCGAGCAGCTCGAGGGGAGAATCCTGGGACATGCCGCATCCATGGTTGAGGCGTGAGAATTCACACAGTATACCAGCCCGCGGCGGCGGGCTTGAGCGCAACATCACGAGGAGAGACCCATGACACAGGCATTCGATGCCGCCGCCCAGCAGGCCCTGCTGGAGTCCCGCGGCCAGATGGCCCTGGAACTGGCCCGTCGGCTCGGCGCCGACGCCTGCGAGGTGGGCGCCAGCGTGGACCAGGGCGTCGGCGTGAGCGTGCGCGAGGGCGAGGTGGAAACGGTGGAGCTCTCCCGGGACCAGGGCATCGCGGTGACGGTCTACGTGGGCAGGCGCAAGGGCAGTGCCTCATCCACCGATGCCGGGGAGGCGTCGATCCGCGCGGTGGTGGAGAAGGCCATCTCCATTGCCTGCCACACCGGCGAGGACCCCGCCTCGGGCCTGGCCGACGCCCAGCTGATGGCCCGGGAGCTGCCCGACCTTGACGTCCATCACCCCTGGGATCTGACCACCGATCAGGCCATCGAGCTGGCGCTGGCCTGCGAGTCCGCCGGCCGTTGCCGCCCGGGAATCATGAGCTCCGATGGCGCCTCGCTCTCCAGCGGCGAGGGCGTGCGGGTCTATGCCAACAGCCACGGCTTCCTGGGCAGCCAGCGCGGCAGCCGTCACTCGCTCTCCTGCATGCTGATCGCCCAGGACGAGGGCGGCATGCAGCGCGACTATGATTACACCAGCGCGCGCCATCCCCGCGACCTGCTGACGCCCGAGCAGGTGGGCGAGAGCGCCGCCGAGCGCACCCTGCGTCGCCTCGGCGCCGGTCGGCCGGCGACGGGGCGCATGCCGGTGCTGTTCGACCCGACTCTGGCGGGGGGGCTGGTCGGCTCGCTGATGGGCGCCATCGCCGGCGGTGCCCTCTATCGCCAGGCCTCCTTCCTCTGCGACCGGCTCGGCGATGCGCTCTTCCCGGAGTGGTTCAGCCTCCAGGAGCGCCCCATGGAGAGGGGCGCCATGGCCAGTTCGCCCTTCGACGGCGACGGGGTGCAGACCCGCGACAACGTCTTCATCGAGAAGGGCCGCCTGGCCAGCTACATGCTCTCCGCCTACAGCGCCCGGCGCCTGGGGATGCAGACCACCGCCAACGCAGGTGGCGCCCGCAACCTTCGCATCGACGCGCCGCTGGCCACGCGCGATGAGCTGATCGCGCGCATGGAGCGCGGCGTGCTGGTTACCGAGCTGATGGGGCAGGGCGTCAACGCCGTGACCGGAGACTATTCTCGCGGGGCGGCGGGCTTCTGGGTGGAGGATGGCAGGATCCAGCATCCGGTGGAGGAGTTCACCATCGCCGGCAATCTGGAGGCGATGTTCAGGGGGCTTTCCGGCGTGGGCAGCGATACCGACACCCGGGGCAGCATCCACACCGGCAGCTGGCTAATCGACGAGATGACGGTGGCGGGTAGTTGACCCCCCGGGTTAACCCGGGAGACCCAGTCTGCGACGGAGAGGGCCGAGCGCAGCCATTCCGTTACTCATCTTCGTGGAAGCGAGCCTCGAACAGCGCTTCTATGGCTTCCAGGGCCGCGTCGGCCTCCTCGCCCTCGGCGCTGACGGTGAGCTCGGTGCCGCAGGGAGCGGCCAGCATCAGCAGCGACATGATGTTGGCCGCGTCGCCCTCCATGGCACCGTTGGCCACGCTGATGCGGGCCGCGAAGGGCTGGCAGCACTGCACTAGCCTGGTGGCGGCCCGGGCGTGCAGGCCGCGCCGGTTGGTCAGCGTCAACTTGCGTTGCGGCACGCTCAACGTCCTTGATGAGGTGTGACGGCAGCCGCCGCGTCCGGCGGCGGGGGCAGGGCGTCATGGATGCCCAGCTCGCGGTGGCGCAGACGGACCAGGGGGTGGTTGCTGGCCAGGCTGGCGGCCAGACGCTCCGCCAGGTAGACCGAGCGGTGCTGGCCGCCGGTGCAGCCGATGGCCACCGTCAGGTAGCTGCGGT
>NZ_JACUUD010000008.1 GCF_014859505.1 Halomonas sp. | reverse complement strand
GAGCTGATCGCACGACTGATGGTGGAAAGGGGCGAGACACCCCCATGATGACCCGGCTCTCCACACACCCTGCTGGAACGAGCTGATTGCCAGCCCCTACCCTTCGTCCAGGGCCAGCTCCAGCGCCTCGCGCAGCACCGTCTCGCCGTCCCGCGGGGAGAAGCGGCGGATCACCCGGCCGTCCCTGCCCACCAGAAACTTGGTGAAGTTCCACTTGATCGCGGTGGTGCCCAGCACCCCGGGAGCCTCCTTGCGGAGCTCCACGAACAGCGGGTGGGCGCCGGCGCCATTGACCTTCACCTTCTCCATCAGCGGGAAGCTGACCTGATACTCCCGGGCGCTAAGGGTGCAGAAATCCAGGGCGGATTCCGGCGACTGGCCGGCGAACTGGTTGCAGGGAAAGCCGATCACCGCGAAGCCCCGATCGCGATAGCGGCGGTAGAGACGCTCCAGCTCCTTCAGTTGCGGCGTGAAGCCACAGCGGCTGGCGACGTTGACGATGAGCAGCACCTGACCGCGCAGCGCGGCGAAGTTGAAGGGTTCGCCCTGGGCGGTGCGGCACTGGTGGTCGTGGATGGACATGCGCGCCCCTTCGTGGTCGATGACTGTCACGATGCCACGCCGCCTGCGCCCGCGCCACCCCCCTGGCGGCGAGGAAGGCGCCGCAACCGGCGACGCAGCCGGCGACGCACTTCTGCCACCCGCCGGGCCAGCTGGCGAGTTCGCTCGCGATGCTCCTCTCGCCCAAGGGGGGCATAGCGCAGGCGCTCCAGATGATGGGCGCATTCGCGCAGCGCCGGCCCCGCATCGCCCGCCTCATCGGCCACCCGCCGCAGATGGGCCGAGGGGGACTCCCCGGGCCGAGCGCCCAGGCCGCGGCGCGCGAGCCAGTCCTGCAGGCGATGAATGCGCAGCGCCTCGTTGCGCCCCTCCCGGTGATGCCGCCAGGCCAGGCGCAGCAGCGCCGCCAGCCCGGCAGCGATGCCGGCCGCCATCAGCAGTCCCAGCAGGCCGCCCAGCCAGCCACGCCCGGGGGCCAGCGCCACGAGGCGCTCCCACAGGGCGTGGAGCCCCGCGGTCACGCGAGCCATCAGGGCGTTGCGCGCCTCGCGCTGGTAGCCGATGACCCCGCGCTGCCACTGGTACTCCAGGCGCTCCCAGTCCAGGCGCAGCCGATTGACCCAGCCCACCTCGCGCATGCGCAGCGGCGAGAAGGGAGCATCGGCCAGGAAGGCCTCGCGGCCATCATCGACGGCCTGGGCGCCCTCCTCGATGCGCTCCGGGGCGATGGCCGCGGTGGGGTCGATGCGCTGCCAGGCGCCATCGAGCCACACCTCGACCCAGGCGTGGGCGTCGTAGTCGCGGATGGTGAAATGGCCGTCGGGATGGCGCTCACCGCCCAGGAAGCCCGCCACCACACGGGCCGGGAGGCCCACCGAGCGGGCCAGCACCGCCATGGCCGAGGCATAGTAGGTGCAGTAGCCGGCCTGGCTCTCGAAGAGGAATTCGTCGACCCGGTCGGCGGAGGTCAGCCGCGGCGGCGACAGCGTATAGCGGAACGGCGCCCCGCCGAAGCGGGCCATGATGGCGGCCAGGAAGGCGCGGGGCTCTCCGCCGCTCTCTCGCCACATCCGCTCGGCCAGTTCGCGGGTGCGGGGGTTGCCCTCGGCGGGCAGCAGGGTGTGCCAGGTGGGGCCGGCGGGGTCGGGGTTGGCCGGCGCCTGGCCGGTGCTGCTCATGCGCAGCAGGCTGCGCGAGGCCAGCGGCGAGGTACCCTCCAGGGTGCCATCGGCCAGGAAGCGCAGGGGCTCGTCGCTGGCCAGCGCCGCGCCCAGCGAGGGACGCCAGGGGCGGCTGTCCGGCTCCAGCAGCAGCTCCGCTTCGAAGCGCGGTTCCCCGTCGAGCCAGGGCGACCGGCGGCCCTCGGCAACGAACTGGCCCAGCGGGCGACCCAGGGTACTGGCCAGGCGTTCGGGGGGGGTCCGACGCCAGCGCTCGCCGTCGAAGTCGGAAAGCGTATAGACCCGCCAGTAACGCTCGGCGGGGGTGGGCTCGGCGCCGTCGAAGCGCGCCCGGAAGGCGCGGGCATCGCTGCGCGAGAGCTGGGCGATGTCGCCGGGGGCGATCTCGTCGGTGAGCCCGGTGGAGGCACGGTCGGCCTGGGGCAGGTTCCACAGCGGGCCGATGCGCGGAAAGACCGCGAACAGCATCACCATCAGCGGCGCCGAGAGGATCAGCAGCCAGGCGCTCTCCCGCCAGGCCCGACGCCCGTCACCCCCGGAGAGCCACACCAGCGAGTGCACCAGCCAGGCCAGCGCGACCAGCCCACCGGCGGCCATGGGGATGCCCTGGTCGTGCAGGAAGGCCACGGTAATGGCCACCAGCCCGATCGCCACCACCACCCGGCCATCCCGGCGGGTGTGGGTCTCGAGCAGCTTGAGCAGGTAGACCCCGACCAGCAGGCCGATCATTGACTCCATCTGCCCCAGGGTGCCGTAATGCAGCCACAGGGCGCCGGTCAGCACCCCCACGCCGGCCAGGCGCAGCAGCACCCCGGCACGCCCGAGCCGCCGGCGCAGCTGCAGATAGCGATAGCCGGCCACCAGAGCGGCGATGCCCGCCAGCCAGGCGGGCATCCAGGCCAGGTGCAGGGCCAGCACCAGGCACTGGCCGAGGAACAGCTGGCGCAGCATGGCACCGCTGAGCATCCGGCCGTCGGCCAGCACCGCCTCGCCGCCGACGCGGCCGGTCATGTTCCGCCTCATCTTGAGCCTCATCGTCCGGCTTCCCGTTCGCCCGCAGGGGAAAAGCGTGCCAGCGCCTCCAGGGCCCGGCGGCGCTGGTGGGGACCCTCCCCCTGGGGCAGGGTCACCCCGGGCAGGCGCAGGCCGTAGCGGTCGCCGGCGCGGTGGTGGGCCAGCACCCGGGCACAGAGCAGGGAGAGCCGCCGCTCGGGGTCGCCACGGCAGGCGTCATAGTCGAGCCAAAGCTGCTGGCGGGGCGGCAGGCTGAAGGCCTTGGCGGCCAGCACCCCGGTGCGACTCCACTGCTTCCAGGCCAGCCGTGCCGGGCTGTCGCCGGGTTCGGCGCGGCGCAGGCCGGCGAAGTCGGTGGCCTCCAGGCCCGCGCCGGCGTGACGGTGCTCGGCCTCGTCCTCCTCCAGGGGGCACGGATAGACCAGCAGCCGCTCGTCGCTCTCGAGCCAGGCCAGGGCGCGCACCAGCCCCAGCGGCCAGCGAGTCTCCAGCCGCAGCAGCGGCAGGCGCTGCTCGCCCCGCACGGGGGCCGGCAGAGCCAGGATGGCCTCTCCCTGCCCCTCGGGCAGATTGATGCGCGCCGAGGCGCCTCCGGCGTGGAGTTCCAGCGCCGTGCGCGGCCGCCCGCCGGCCAGCGCCACGCCCAGGCGCGCCTCGCCGCCGGCGAACACCTCGTGGGGCAGGTGCAGGGTGGGGGTGACGCCGAGCAGGTTGCGCCAGGCGCGCAGCAGGGCCACCACCCCCAGGCCGAACAGCCAGAACGCCAGCAGGTAGGCGAGTGTGTTCTGGTAGTTGATGCCGAACAGCAGCAGGAGCAGGAACAGCACTGCCCAGCCCAGCCCGAAGCGGGTCGGCAGCAGGAAGAGCCGCCGCTGGGGCAGCGCAGATCCCGGGGCGATCGCCATGCGCCGCCACCAGCGCTCGCCCAGTGTCGCCAGCCGCATGCTCAGGTCGTCACCGGCACGCGGGCCAGCAGATGGCGCGCCAGGGCCTCGCCCTCCTCGCGCCGGCCGTTGCTGAGGCGATGGCCCGCCACCGGCCCCCACACCGCCTGGACGTCCTCCGGCAGCACATGGTCACGCCCCTCGAGCAGCGCCCAGCCGCGGGCCGCCTGCAGCAGCGCCAGCGCACCGCGGGTGGAGAGCCCCCAGGCCAGCTCCGGGTGGTCGCGGCTGGCCGCCACCAGAGCCTGGACATAGTCGAGCAGCGCATCGGCCACGTGAATGTCGTCCAGGCGCGCCTGCCAGGCGCGCAGGCGCTCGGCATCCAGCAGCACCGGCAGGGCATCGAGACGGACCCGCCCGGCGCGGCCGCGCAGGATCTCCCGTTCGGCGCCGCGGTCCGGGTAGCCCAGTGAGAGGCGCATCAGGAAGCGGTCGAGCTGGGATTCCGGCAGGGCGAAAGTGCCCGCCTGCTCCTGAGGGTTCTGGGTAGCGATCACGAAGAAGGGATCGGGCAGCGCCCGGGTCTCCCCCTCCACGGTCACCCGCCCCTCCTCCATGGCCTCGAGCAGGGCGCTCTGGGTCTTGGGGGTAGCGCGGTTGATCTCGTCGGCCAGCACCACGCCGTGGAAGATGGGCCCGGGGTGGAAGGTGAAACGCGCCTCGCGGGGGTCGAACACAGAGACCCCGAGCACATCGGCGGGCAGCAGATCGCTAGTGAACTGCAGGCGTTGCATGTCGAGCCCGGTGACCCGCGAAAGCGACTGGGCCAGAGTGGTCTTGCCCAGCCCCGGCAGGTCCTCGATCAGCAGGTGGCCGCGGCACAGCAGGCAGCAGAGCGCCAGGCGCACCTCCCGGGACTTGCCGAGCACCACCCCCTCCAGGGCAGCCACCACGGCCTCCAGGTCAGTGAGCCGAGCCGGGCGGTTCATGGCGCGACCTCCAGCAGGCCGCCATCGAGCAGCGCCTGCAACGCCTGACGAGTATCCGGAGTCACCCCGGGCAGCGCCAGGGCCTCGCCGGGCGTGCGCCAGAAGACCTCGGCCACCTCCTCCGCCTGCAGCGCCAGCGGGCCGTCGTGATCGACCAGGAACAGGCTGCCGAAGATATGGTGGCCACCCTCGGCGTGGACGAAGCCACCCGCGGGCCTCAGCGGCACGCCGCGGATGCCGAGTTCCTCGGCCAGCTCGCGTCGCGCCGCCAGGTGCTCCGCCTCGCCGGCCCCCACCACGCCGCCGGCGGCCAGGTCGAGCCCGCCGGGGAAGACCTCCTTGGTGAGGGTGCGGCGCTGCACGCAGATCTCGCCGCGGACGTTGCGCACCACGATATAGGTGGCGCGATGCCAGAAGCGGAAACGCCGCATGGCGGCGCGCCAGGCGCTGCCGCAGGGCCGGTTGCGGGCATCCACCAGTTGGATGCGCTCGCGGGCGACATGCGGCGTCGGCAGCGTCTCGTCGCTAAGGGCGTCGGTCATGGGCATCTCCCCGGGAAATGCTCCAAGCCTACCCAGTCGGCGCCGCGGCGTCACGTTGACCACGCCCCATCCGACCACCATGCTCAGTGCAACCCTTCTCTGCTGGAGGTACGCCATGTCCGACCACGCTCCCCGCACCCGGCTGGCCACCCATCGGGTGACCAACCAGCCCCCCCCGCCGGGCGACATCGACCTGCTGAGCGGCGACGCGCCCCTGCGCGAGGCCCTGGCCCGGGAGGCGCCGGACTGGGTGGCTCGCCGCCTGGCCCCGCTGGGCCGCGAGGCCGGCAGCGAGCGCGTCCAGGCACTCGGCGAGGCCGCCAACCACCACCCGCCGGAGCTGCGCCTGTTCGACCGCCACGGTCGGCGCCTCGACGAGGTCAGCTACCATCCCGCCTACCACGAGCTGATGCGCCTGGCCATCGACCACGGCTGGCATGCCGTGGCCTGGCAGGAGGAGGGCCGCGGCGGCCACCAGGCCCACGTGGCGGCACTCTACCTGCTGACCCAGGTGGAGCCGGGGTTCTGCTGCCCGGTGACCATGACCCATGCCGCCATGCCGGTACTGCGACACTCCCCCCGGGCGAAGGCCCACTGGGCGCCGGGGCTGCTGGCCTGGGACTACGACCCTCGCCCCCTGCCGGCCGAAGAGAAGACGGGCCTCACCTTCGGCATGGCGATGACCGAGAAGCAGGGCGGCAGCGACCTGCGTGGCACTTCCACGCGAGCCGAGCCCCTCGCCGCCACCCAGGCCGAGGCCGCCGAGGGGGGCTGGCGGCTCACCGGCCACAAGTGGTTCTGCAGCGCGCCGATGTCCGACGCCTTCCTGACCCTGGCCCAGACCGACGCCGGGCTCGGCTGCTTCCTGGTGCCGCGCTTCACCCCGGACGGCGAGCGCAACGCCATCGAGCTTCAGCGCCTCAAGGAGAAGTGCGGCAATCGCGCCAATGCTTCGGCGGAGATCGAGTACCGCGGCGCCTGGGCCGAGCCCATCGGCGCGCCGGGGCGCGGCATCGCCACCCTCCTCGAGATGGTCCAGCAGACCCGCCTGGACGCCGCCACCGCGCCGGTCGGCATGATGCGCCAGGCACTGCTGGCAGCCTGGCGACACGTGCGCGAGCGCCACGCCTTCGGCCGGGCGCTGGCCGAGCAGCCGCTGATGCGGGCGGTGATCGCCGACCTGGCTCTGGAGGTGGAAGCCGGGGTGGCCCTGGCAATGCGAACCGCCCGGGCCTTCGACGGCGCCGCTCGCGGCGACGAGAGCGAACGCGCCCTGGGCCGGCTGCTGCCGGCGCTGGCCAAGTACTGGCACAACAAGCGCAGCCCCGGCTTCATGGCCGAGGCCATGGAGTGCCTGGGTGGCATCGGCTACGTGGAAGAGTCGCCCCTGGCGCGACTCTACCGGGAGGCGCCGGTCAACTCGATCTGGGAGGGATCCGGGAACGTGATCTGCCTGGACGTGCTGCGGGTGCTGGGCCGCCACCCCGAGGCGCTGGCCGCCTGGTGGCAGGAGGTGGCACCCGCCCGGGGTCAGGATCGCCGGCTGGACGCCGCCCTGGCCGAGCTGGAGCGGCTGGTGGCCGAGCCCGCCGAGCGGCTGGAGCCCCGTGCCCGCTGGCTCACCCAGCGACTGGCCCAGTGCCTGCAGGCGGCGCTGCTGGTGCAGCACGCCCCTGCGGAAGTGGCCGACACCTTCTGTGCCACCCGGCTGGGCGACGAGGCCAGTCCCGCCTATGGCGTGCTGCCCAGCGGCTCGCCCTGTACCGCGCTGCTGGCACGCATTGAGTCATGAGTCGATCCCACCTCGAGGATCGCCTCCGCGGGCATCGGGCGGGCCAGCCCGTAGCCCTGCACGTGGGTGCAGCCGAAGCGCTCCAGCAGCGCCAGGCTGGCAGGATCCTCGACCCCCTCGGCCACCACCCGGATGCCCAGGCGCCGACCCAGCAGGGCCACCGCCTCGACGATGGCGGCGTCCTGGGACTCCTCCTGGAGATGCTGCACGAAGCTGCGATCCACCTTGAGTTCGCTGATCGGCAGCATCTGCAGCCGCGCCAGTGACGAGAAGCCGATGCCGAAGTCATCCACCGAGACCTCCAGCCCCCCCAGGCAGAGCCGCGCCGCCACCTCGCTGCCCAGCAGCTCATCCTGCATGGCGGCGGTCTCGGTGATCTCGAGCACCAGGGGAGGATCCTCGGGGGAGCGCAGGCAGGCCACTTCCAGCAGGTCAGGACACATCAGGTCATCGGCGGTCACGTTGACCGAGACCGATGCCGAGACGCCTTCGCGCAGCCAGACGGCCGCATCGGCCTGGGCACGCGCCAGCACGTGGCGGGTCAGGCGCTTGCCCTGGTCCAGGGAGAGCAGGGGCAAAAAGCTCGCCGGGCCGATCAGGCCAAGGGCCGGATGGGTCCAGCGCACCAGGGCCTCGACCCCGCTGAGCCGGCCCGTGGCGAGCTCGAACTGGGGCTGATAATGCAGGGTGAGCTCGTCCCGGGTGAGGGCCTGCTCGAGCTCGTCGGCGCTGAACAGCGGCTCGCCCCTCGCCTCCAGCGGCGCCCGACAGCCCACCCTCAGGTTGTCCAGGCAGCGGCGCAGCTCGGTCAGACGCATCGGCTTGTCGAGGCAGCCCAGCATCTGCAGGCCCAGGGTATGCCCCACCCGCTCGGCGATCCGCGCGATCTTGCGCTCGACCCCGGAGAGCAGCAGCACCCAGTCGCGGTAGCCGGTGGCCGCCAGGCGGCGCAGCAGCAGAAAGCCGTCCTCGCTGCCGAACCCCAGCCCCAGCACCACCAGGCGCGGCGGCCGCGCGACCACCGCCGCGAGCAGCGCGGTCGAATGCTGGAAGTAGCGGGTCTCCAGACCCAGTACCTCGAACTGCAGGGAAAGCACGGCGGCGACGTCCGGGTCGGCCTCCAGGACCAGCGCAAGTGGTGCAGGGGAGGAGTCGTACATCGGCGGGATTCCGGTCAACGAGTAACCAGAGCGTAACACCGCCTGATGAAACTCACACGACAGGTATGATGACCGGCATCAACTTTGCCTACGCCAGCGGCCCGGCCACCACGCGCAACGCCAGGGCCAGCAGCAGCACCCCGGTAATGCGATTGATCCAGTGGGAGCGCACCTGGAGCCAGGGCAGCACCCGGGAGTGGGAGAGCCCCACCGCCACCAGAACATACCAGGCGCCGTCGATGATCATCGCCGTGAGCACGATCACCGCCTTGGCGGCCAGGCTCATGTCGGGCGTGACGAACTGGCTGAGCAGGGCGATGAAGAACAGGATCAGCTTGGGATTGCCCAGCGCCACCAGCATGCCCTCCCGGGCCGCCTGGCGCCGGGTGGTGGGCACCGCGCCGGCCTCCAGCGGGCCGGCGCGACCGGCACGCAGGGCCTTGAGGCCGAGCCAGGCCAGATAGGCCGCGCCGGCCCAGGTGATCATCTGGAACAGCATCGGCTGGCGCACGATCAGCGCGCCTAGCCCCCACACCGTCAGCAGCGCATAGAGCCCAACGCCCAGCGCATGGGAGAGCCCCGCCACCACCCCGGGGGCGCGACCGCCGCCCAGCGTATGGCGCAGCACCAGGGCCAGACTTGGGCCCGGCGACATGGCCCCCATGGCGCAGACTGCCGCCAGGGAGAGCCAGAGAGAAAACGGCATGCTGGTAAACGCCCCTTCAGCGGTGGAACTGCTTCTCGCGTTCCGGCTGCCAGAAGATGGCATCGACGCGCAGCTTGACCTCGTGACCGTCCGGCAGCGGCCAGTCGATGGTGTCGCCGATGCGCAGGCCGATCAGCCCGGCACCCACCGGCGCCATGACCGAGATGCCATCCTCGGTGGTGGCCAGGGCGTGGGGGTAGACCAGAGTGCGGATCATCTGGCGGTTGCGGGTCAGGTCGGTGAACTGGATCCGGCTGTTCATGCTGACCACGTCCTCGGGGATCTCCTCGGGATCGACGACCTCGCCTCGCTCGAGCTCCTCCTCGAGGGCATCGGCAACGAACAGATCCTTGTCGCTGGCATCGTCGATCAGACGCTGCAGGCGCTCGGCATCGAGCCGATTGATGATAATGGGGGGGCGGTAAGACATGCGACCTCCTGATAGCTCGTCAACGCAGAGAGAAAGCCTTGGCGGCCATCCAATAAAAACAGCCCTCCACCCGAGAGGGGGGAAGGACTGTCGAATTCATCCATCATAAGCCCAATGAAGCGGCTTGTCAGGCCCCCGTGCCCGGGCCGCGATGCCGGGTGGCCAGCACCACCGCCCCCACCACAGCCAGGGTCAGCCCCACGAAGGCCACCGGATTCCAGGCGCTCCAGCCGAATAGCCCCAGCGCCACCCCGAGGACAATCAAGCCCCAGGCAAAGCTCTTCACACCCATGACATGCTCCTTGACCCCATGACACGCCCCCCCTGATTGTCGTCAATCACCCAGCATGGGGCCACCGGCCGCCACCTTCAACCGCAGCGGGCCCCACCACCTCATGACCGCAACGGCCCTATCGGCGCTCGTTGACAAACTCGTTGACAAAATCGTCCTCTCGGCATTGTTGACAACGCTGGCCATTAGGCTCTATGGATATGATCAAAGGCATTCGCCTTTTCCCGGCCACCCCGGGTCTTCCGTTCACACAGGATGCTGTCCATGGACGCCGTGCCCTGTCGCCCGTCTCTGTCCTCCGAACTGATCGACCAGCCGCTTGCCGATCCCGAAGTCCCCGACGCCTGCCTGGTGTTCGATACCGTTCTCGCCCGCCGCCTGGCCCAGGCCAAGGCGCTGCTCGACCGCCTGGAGCGCGACAGCGACTCCCGCGATTTCAGCGCCCTTGCCGCGGCACGCATCGAGTTCGCCCAGGCCTCCCGCGCCGTGGCCGACGACCTGCTGGGCCGCGGCCTGGGGTAGCAGCCTGCCGCCGTTCCCCATGGCATGATGCCGCTGATGCAGGCCGAGGAGTGGCTGACCCGAGGCGAACTGGTCAGCATCGCCCCCGGCCAGGTGCTGGAAGTGCCGCTCTACTGGCACTTCTGGCGCCACAGCGGCGAGCTGATCGAGCGTCTGACGGCGGCGCTGGACAGGGTGCAGCTGCGCTGATTTTGAGCACGGTTCGCTTCCAGAGCCTGGCGACCACGCTGACAAGACACTGATTATCATCCCTGTATTCACTGCCCCTGCCGATCGATGTGTCCTCGGCTCAGATTAGGGTAGCTGCATAAACCATTCTTTGCTGCAATGCAACAAAAAAGAGCCTATGGTGGAAGGTGTCCCACTCAGGAGGACTACTACCATGCAAGATTCCAACGCATTCACCTTCGATACCGAAGTCCTCGCGTTCTGGCATTGCCAGGCACAATGGCAAAGCGCCGCCTTCGAGGCCTACGTGGCCTACCTTGGCTGACACCCTGCCGCGGCCTGCTCGACACGTCCGGCGGCGTGACGCCGCCACGGCGCTACCGGCAGGATACCGGAAGGCCGTCATCTAGGCAGGGTGCAGGCAGGAGGCCCAGCAGCAAGTCGCCCTTCGAGGGGAACGCCACTCCTGGAAGGGCGCCCTTGCATCGGTACCACTGGCCCCTCACCCTGGCCGACAGACATCGCTGGCCCCGCCTCGGTGAGATTGGCTCGGGCGCCGCCGCCTGTCCTAGACTGGCGAATTCCCCGTCCCGCGAAGGAGAGACACCATGCAGTCACGCTACTTCACCATCAACGACGTCCCCCAGGGCACGCCGGCTCGCGAGCTGTTCGAGCTGCACGAGGCCGAACTACCCGCCCTGGCCGAGGGCGAGGTGCGCATCCGCAACAAATGGCTGTCGGTGGACCCCTACATGCGCGGGCGAATGAGCGGCGTGAAGACCTACATCGACCCTTTCGTCATCGGCGAACCGCTGGAAGGCGCCGCGGTGGGCGAGGTGATCGAGTCTCGTGACGCACGCCTGGCCGTGGGAGACAGGGTCCGCCACATGGCCGGCTGGCGGGACATTGCCCAGCTGCCGGGCGACCAGGTGGAGCCGCTGCCGAACATAGAGGTGCCGGAGCAGGCCTACCTTGGCGTGCTGGGCATGCCGGGCATGACCGCCTGGACAGGCCTGAACAAGATCGCCGAGATGCAGGAGGGCGACAATGTGCTGGTCAGCGCCGCCAGCGGCGCGGTGGGCTCGCTGGCCGTGCAGCTGGCCAAGGCTCGGGGCGGCACCGTGGTGGGCATCGCCGGAGCCCCCGAGAAGCTCGCGTGGCTGGAGTCCCACGGCATCAAGGCGGTGAGCTACCGCGACCGGGACACCCAGCAGCTGACCGAGGCGTTGCAGGCGGCCTGCCCCGAGGGCTTCGACGTCTATTACGAGAACGTCGGCGGCGTCTGCCTGGAGGCGGCCCTCAACACCCTGCGCACCGGTGGGCGCATCGCCGTGTGCGGAATGATCACCCGCTACAACGCCGAGGGGCCGACACCCGGGCCGAGCAACCTGGCCATGGTGCTGATCCAGCGCCTGCGCATGCAGGGCTTCATCATCTTCGACCACTGGGCCGACTATCCGCGCTTCCTGGAAGAGGTCGGCCCGAAGGTCGCCAACGGCGAGATCGACTACGCGGAGACCGTCGAGGAAGGCCTCGAACGCACGCCGGATGCCTTCCTGGCCCTGTTCGAGGGCGCCAACACCGGCAAGATGCTGGTAAGGCTCTGAATGACCTTCGCAATGGCTCCCCCGGAGAGAGACACCATGAACGCCATCAACCCCGACAAGCTGCACCACAGCAAGTGGACCGCGGCACGGCCCCGGAACAAGGAGAAGCACTTTCTGGTGACGACGCTGGAGCGCGATGAAGAGGAAAACGTGGTCGCGGTAACGCTCGAGGCCGTCTACACGAACCGAGAGACCACCCTGCCCTGGCAGGCGCTCAAGGATGACGACACCTGGCTGATGGGGTGGCGCTGATCGTCCACGCCAGGCATCAGAGCCTAGTCCGGCTTGCCCACCAGCCAATGTGTCACCCCCAGCGCCAGCACCACGGCGGCGATTGCCAGCATCTCCATGGCGGTGACGGTGGCGATATCCAGGATGATCACCTTCCGGGCGATCGCCATCAGCGCCGTGGCCACCACCAGGCGGATGGGCAGGATATTGGTGCCCAGGTAGAGGCGGATATTGACGAAGATCTCGACGGCGATCAGCACCACCATGAAGGCGCCGAAGATCACGAAGATGTCGCTGACCTCGAACAACAGCACCGGCGGCGAGATGAACTTGGTGTAGAGCACGTACATGACATCCAGGACACCCCAGATGATCACCAGCACCATCAGCACCGCCAGAAGCCTGATGGCATAACGGATGATGAGATGCAGCCGTCGGATCAGCGGGTCCTCGTGCTCCTTGGGCAGCTCGTCATGCTGCAGCTGCGGTCCGCGGTGCCTGTCGTGGTCATGCTGTTCCATCGCCGCCTCTCCCGGTAGCTCCCCAGCGGGGTCGGCTCCATTGATGCCCGACCGCGCGGCGCTGTCAATCCATTCCGCGCGCCCGGCATGGCGGCAAGCTCAGCCGAGCCGGGTATTGCCCTCGGCATCGATGTGCAGAGAGACCGGGCAAGGTCAGATCCCTCCAGAAGCAGGAAACCCGCCACATGGGCGGGTTTCCTGTCGGTCTTACGGCGCGGGATCACTCCCACTCGATGGTGGCCACTGCGCGCTGGGCAATCCACCGCACCCACCTTCGTCAGCCAGGCATCAGCACCCTTCCTTGGCCGCCTCCAGGACTCGCTTCTGGCGCGCAATGGCATTGCTGATGACCTTGGCACGCAGCGCCTGCTTCTGCTCATCGGAGGCATGCCGCTGAAAATGCGTGAGTGGAGTAGATTTCACCATTTTATGCTTCATGCTCAAACCCCCTCCGGGAGCAAGGCTTCCAGTTCATCTCGAGTGTAGCGCTCGGGTAGAAAACCATCAATCGACGCTATGTCAGTCTCCCATCGCTGGTTCGAGCCATCATTGTCCTTGATGATCATGTCCAGCGCCACTCGCCCACCATACTCCTGCTTGAGTTGCGTCACGACATCCTGAACGTCCAGGAACTGGCGGATGAAGCTCTCGCGGGGAATGTTGCGTCCTTCGACCTTCTCCCGACCGCACACAAACTGCCAGGCAAGCAGAGGGTTTTGATATACATAGAAAACTTGCACATCCCGCTGTCTGCGCAAGGAGCGAGCAATGTTCTTCCTCGCCACCTCGAGGCTGGCCAGGGTACCGTCCAGGATGAACGATTGCCGCTGCTTGAGCATAAGGTCATGAATCCGCTCTACCAGAAGGGATACCGCACTCTGAAACAGCCAAGAGTTGCTTCCTGTGTAGCCAGGAAGCTCCTCCCGCAGGTCATCGGGGTCGATGCGCAGGATGCCACCCAGGCCATCGCAACCTTCTGCCCTGAGCTCATCGATGGCCGCCACATACTCCTTTGAAACTTCGGTCTTGCCCGCGCCTGGTGATCCCGCCATGAAGATCGAGATCGGTCGTTCCTCGGCTGAGTAGCGCTCCAGGTTCGTTCTCTCCCGGGCAATACGCTGCCGATGGCTTCGGGCATAGGCCACTGCCTGGGCTATGAGCTCATCATCGCTGGCCATATCCGCTTCCTTGGGACCATGATTTCGCTCCCTCATCGAAAAGGCCACCTGACTGCATGGGTGGCCTCATCATTCCTAATGGCTGGCGCTGCGTCGCACCGTGATCACTCCCACTCGATGGTCGCCGGCGGCTTGCTCGAGACGTCGTAGGTGACGCGGGAGACGCCACTGATCTCGTTGATGATGCGGTTGGAGACCGTTTCAAGGAGCTCGTAGGGCAGGTGGGCCCAGCGGGCGGTCATGAAGTCGATGGTCTCCACGGCGCGCAGGGCGATGACCCACTCGTAGCGGCGGGCGTCGCCGACCACGCCGACGGACTTCACCGGCAGGAAGACGGCGAAGGCCTGGCTGGTCTTGTGGTACCAGCCGGAATTGTGCAGCTCCTCGATGAAGATGGCGTCGGCCTCGCGCAGGATGTCGGCATAGGCCTTCTTCACCTCGCCGAGGATGCGCACGCCCAGGCCCGGCCCCGGGAAGGGGTGGCGGTAGACCATGTCGTAGGGCAGGCCGAGTTCGACGCCGAGCTTGCGCACCTCGTCCTTGAAGAGCTCGCGCAGCGGCTCGACCAGCGTGAGCTTCATGGTCTCGGGCAGGCCGCCGACGTTGTGGTGTGACTTGATCACGTGGGCCTTGCCGGTCTTGGCGGCGGCCGACTCGATCACGTCCGGGTAGATGGTGCCCTGGGCCAGGAACTCCACGCCCTCGATCTTGGCCGCCTCGGCGTCGAAGACGTCGATGAAGGTGTTGCCGATGATCTTGCGCTTGAGCTCGGGGTCGGCCTCGCCCTCGAGCCGGGAGAGAAACAGATCCTCGGCGTCGACGCGGATCACCTTGACGCCCATGTGGCGAGCGAAGGTCTCCATTACCTGGTCGCCCTCGGCCTTGCGCAGCAGGCCATTGTCGACGAACACGCAGGTCAGCTGGTCGCCGATGGCCTTGTGCAGCAGGGCCGCCACCACCGAGGAGTCGACGCCGCCGGAGAGGCCCAGCAGCACGTGGCGGTCGCCCACCTGCTCGCGCACGCGATGGATCTGGTCCTCGATGATCTGGGCCGGGGTCCAGTTGCACTCGGCCTGGCAGATCTCGACCACGAAGTGCTCGAGGATGCGCTGGCCCTGGAGGGTGTGGGTCACCTCGGGGTGGAACTGCACCCCGTAGAAGCGCTTCTCCTCCCAGGCCATGGCGGCGATGGGGCAGCTCGGTGTGGAGGCCGTGACGGTGAAGGCGTCAGGCACCCGGGCCACCTTGTCACCATGGCTCATCCACACGTCCAGCAGGCCCTTGCCGGTGGCGTGGTCGATATGGTCGGAGATGTCGCGGAACAGCGCGGTCGGCTCGTCGACGCGTATCTGGGCGTAGCCGAACTCGCGGACGTGGGAGCCCTCCACGGCGCCGCCGAGCTGCTCGGCCATGGTCTGCATGCCATAGCAGATGCCCAGCACCGGCAGGCCCATCTCGAACACGCACTGGGGGGCGCGGGGCGAGCCCAGCTCGGTGACGGATTCCGGGCCGCCGGCGAGGATGATGCCGTTGGGGTTGTACTCGCGGATCTCGGCCTCGGTGATGTCGAAGGCACGGATCTCGGAGTAGACGCCGATCTCGCGCACGCGGCGGGCGATCAGCTGGGTGTACTGGGAGCCGAAGTCGAGGATCAGGATCTTGTGGGCGTGAATATCGGTCATGAAAGCATCTCGGTATGGCGGCAAGCCGGATCCAAAAGCGAGCGGCGGGGTTGCCCCCGCCGCGTCAGATCAGTGTGCGGGATCACCCGGCCCGGTAGTTCGGGGCTTCCTTGGTGATCTGCACGTCATGCACGTGGGACTCAGCGAATCCGGCCCCGGTGATCTGCACGAACTGCGGCTTGGTGCGCATCTCCTGGATGTCGCGGCAGCCGGTGTAGCCCATGGAGGCGCGCAGGCCGCCCATCATCTGGTGGACGATGGCGCTCATCATGCCCTTGTAGGGCACCCGGCCCTCGATGCCTTCCGGCACCAGCTTCTCGGCGCCGGCGTCCTTGTCCTGGAAGTAGCGGTCGGCGCTGCCCTGGCTCTGGGCCATGGCGCCCATGGAGCCCATGCCGCGGTAGGCCTTGTAGGTACGGCCCTGGAACAGTTCGACCTCGCCCGGGGCTTCCTCGGTGCCGGCCAGCAGGCCGCCGACCATCACCGCACTGGCACCGGCGGCGATCGCCTTGGCCAGGTCGCCGGAGAAGCGGATTCCGCCATCGGCGATCAGCGGGATATCGAAGGGCTCGAGGGCCGCGGCCACGTTGGCCACCGCGGTGATCTGCGGCACGCCCACGCCGGCGACAATGCGGGTGGTGCAGATGGAGCCGGGGCCGATGCCCACCTTGACGGCGTCGGCACCGGCCTCGGCGAGGTCACGCGCCGCCTCGACGGTGGCAATGTTGCCGCCAATCACCTGGATCTTCGGGAAAGCCTCCTTCACCCAGCGCACCCGGTCGATCACGCCCCTGGAGTGGCCATGGGCAGTATCGACCACTATCACGTCCACGCCGGCATCGGCCAGGGCGGCCACGCGATCCGGGGTCTCGGGGCCGGTGCCCACGGCGGCCCCGACCAGCAGGCGGCCATCGGCATCCTTGGCGGCCAGGGGGAAGGTGCGCGCCTTCTCGATGTCCTTGAAGGTGACGAGACCACGCAGGTGGAAACGGTCATCCACCACCAGCATCTTCTCGACGCGGTG
This sequence comes from Halomonas sp., assembly GCF_014859505.1. Taxonomy (GTDB): domain Bacteria; phylum Pseudomonadota; class Gammaproteobacteria; order Pseudomonadales; family Halomonadaceae; genus Halomonas. The sequence continues at coordinate 38,956 of NZ_JACUUD010000008.1, read as the reverse complement.
CTCCTGCATCTTGCCCTTGATGACGGCGAGGTCGGTGCCCTCGGTCACCGTCACCAGACGCTCGCGTGGGGTCATGATGTCGGAGACGCTGTCACCGTGGTTAGGCTGGAAGCGCATGTCGCGCTCGGTGACGATGCCCACCAGGGTCTCGCCCTCGACCACCGGGAAGCCGCTGAAGCCATGCTCCTGGGCCATGGCCAGCAGGTCCTCCAGCTTGGCCTTCGGCCCTACGGTCACCGGGTCCTTGACGATCACGCTCTCGTGCTTCTTGACCTTGCGCACCTCGGCGGCCTGGTGGGGGATCGTCATGTTCTTGTGGATGATGCCGATACCGCCCTCCTGGGCCATGGCGATGGCCAGGCGGGCCTCGGTCACGGTATCCATGGCCGCGGAGACCAGGGGAATGTTGAGGAAGAGGTCGCGGGTCAGGCGGGTCCGAAGGCTGACGTCCTTGGGCAGGACCTCGGAGTAGCCGGGAACGAGCAGGACATCATCGAATGTAAGCGCTTCTTGGGCCATACGGAGCATAATCGGCAACACCCAGTGAGCTGGAGGGGAGAAAGAAGTTAATCTCCTATTATAGCGGCCAAGGGTAGGTGACGTCACGGGGTGATGGGGCCGCTCCGGAAGCGCCCGTGACATTAGAAAACCATTCATTACCCATGATTACGCCGGCTGCGCTAGGGTGGAGGTGAGCCCCTGCGGGGGCGTGACGCCATGAATAGGGAACCGATCAAGGGAAATGGCACGATCAAGGAGCGAACCATGAGCATGAAGAAGTCCACCCTGACCCTCGCCGTCGCCGCCCTGGCCGGCGGCCTCACCCTGGGCGCCCAGGCCCAGCCGGCCTACGAACCCCAGGGCCTCTACTCCGCCGAGGACATCCTCGACGCCGATGTCTACCTGACCAGCGACCCCGACGAGCGCGTCGGCGAGGTCGAGGACATTCTCTTCGACGAGGCGATGCAGGTGACCGCCCTGGTGATCGAGAGCGGCAGCGTGCTGGGCCTCGGCGGGCGCGACTTCATCGTCGAGTCGGGCCAGTTCACCCTTCTCACCCACTTTGATGACGACGGCGAGACCGAGCACCGCGTGATGCTGGAGGCCAGCGCCGAAGCGCTCGAGGGCTACCCCGTCTACAGCGATGACTGGTGGGAGCGGGCCCGCGAGCGCTCCCGCGAGGCCTGGCTGCAGACCCAGGAGGGCGCCGAGAGCGCCTGGGAGACCACCCAGGAAGGGGCCGAGCGCGCCTGGGAGACCACCCGCGAGAATGCTCAGCGCGCCTGGGAAGCCGCCCGTGATGCGGTGGGCGCCGACTGACTCGGCCCTGCCACCACCAACGACTGGACGATGCGCCGCCGGGCCCCGTGCCCGGCGGCGCTGTGTCAGGGGGGCGGCATGAGGGGGCCCCGACGCCAGGCGTCCATGGGGCCGTCGGCGCCATGGTAGGCTTGGGCCGTCAGCCCCAGGAGCCGAATCCATGACCGCCGCCCCCCATACCCTCTCCGTCAGCGAGGTCAACCGCCGCGTCCGCCAGACCCTGGAGCGGGATTTCGACGAACTGTGGGTGGAGGGCGAACTCTCCGGCGTGTCGCGGCCGAGCTCCGGCCATCTCTACTTCACTCTCAAGGACGACCAGGCCCAGCTGCGCTGCGCGCTATTTCGCACCCGTGCGCGCTTCGTGGCCGCCCCCATGCGCGACGGCGACCGGGTGCGGGTGCGTGGGCGGCTGTCGATCTTCGAGCCTCGCGGGGACTATCAGCTGATCGCCGAGGCCGTGCAGGCCGCCGGGGTCGGCGAACTGCTGGCCGCCTTCGAACGGCTCAAGGCGAAGCTCGCCGCCGAAGGGGTGTTCGCCAACGCCAGACCGCTGCCCTGCCCGCCCCGCCACCTGCTGGTGCTCACCTCCCCCACCGGCGCGGCGATCCGAGATGTGCTGGCAGTGCTGGCGGCGCGCTGGCCGCTGGTCCAGATCACCGTGATTCCGGTGCCGGTGCAGGGGCGCGAGGCGGCACCAGCGCTGATCGCGGCGCTGGGTCTGCTCAATCGACAGGCGGCGCTGGACCCGGCCCGGGACGCCATTCTGATCACCCGAGGCGGCGGCAGCCTGGAGGACCTGTGGGCCTTCAACGACGAGCACCTGGCCCGGGCGATCTTCCACTCGCGCCTGCCGGTGATGTCGGCGGTGGGCCACGAGGTGGACGTGACCCTGGCCGATTTCGCCGCCGACGCCCGTGCACCGACCCCCTCGGCCGCCGCCGAGCAGCTGGTGCCGGACCAGCGCGAGCTGGCCCGCCGCCTGGCAGCGCTGGAGACGCGCCTGGCCCGCACCGCCGAGGGGCGCCTGGAGCGCGAGGCCCAGCGGCTCGACCACCTGCGCGCCCGACTGCGCCACCCCGGCGAGGTGCTGGTGCGCCGCCGCGAGGCCCTGGGCCTGCTCCAGGGGCGACTGGATCGCGCCATGGCCGCGCGGCTCGAGACCGAGCGTCGCCACCAGCAGCAACTGGCGACCCGCCTGGCCGCGCACGGGCCGGCACGGCGCCTGACGGAGGCCAGCGAGCGCCTCGCGCGGGCCCAGGCGCGACTGCACGCCGCCATGCCCCGACAGCTGGCGAGCCACCGACAGCAGCTGGCGGCGGTGGTGCGAGAACTGCAGGCGGTCAGCCCCCTGGCCGTGCTGGGACGCGGCTACGCCATCCTGCAAGACGCCCGGGGGCAGGTGGTGAGGCGGGCGACGGACACCGCGCCGGGCCAGACGCTCAGCGCACGGCTCGGCGAGGGGATCCTCGACCTCAGGGTGGTCCGCGCCGACGCCTGCGACATCACGCCACAGGAGGAAATCTCCTCGAGGTGAGGGGTTCAAGGCACCGGCAGACCCGGATAGGCTTAGACTGACATCGAAACATTCGACCTGCCCCTGGATCCTGGCACCTCGCCAGGGCTCCCGGAGACCGGTCCCGCCCTGCAAGGAGTCACACCATGTCACTGCGTATCAATGATGTTGTCCCGGATTTCGAGGCCGATACCAGCCAGGGCCCGATCCGCTTCCACGAGTGGATCGGCGACAGCTGGGCCATCCTGTTCTCCCACCCCAAGGACTTCACGCCGGTCTGCACCACCGAGTTCGGCGCCGTGGCCAGGCTTGGCGCGGAGTGGAAGAAGCGCGGCACCAAGGTGATCGGCGTCTCGGTGGACGGCGTGGAGGAGCACAAGGGGTGGATCAGCGACATCGAGACCTACGCCGGCAGCGATGTCGAGTTCCCGATCATCGCCGACGAGGACCTGAAGGTCGCCAAGCTGTTCGACATGCTGCCCGCCGAAGCCTACCTGCCGGACGGCCGCACCCCGGCCGACAGCGCCACCGTGCGCACGGTGTTCATCATCGGCCCGGACAAGCAGCTCAAGCTCTCCATGACCTACCCGATGAACGTCGGCCGCAACTTCGGCGAGGTGCTGCGCGCCCTGGATGCCCTGCAGACCGCCAACGGCAAGGGAGTGGCCACTCCGGCAGACTGGACCCTGGGCGAGGACGTGATCATCCCGACGACGGTGTCCGATGCAGACGCCAAGGCCAAGTTCGGTGAGTTCGAGACCCTCTTCCCCTACCTGCGCCGCGCCAAGCTGCCCGAGTAAGGGCGCCGACGGTCCAGGCGATCCACCTGACGCCCCCTGCTTCGGCAGGGGGCGTCGTCGTTGCGTGGGTCAGGCGCCAGGCTTGAAGGCGCCGGGCTCCAGGTCGTGGCGACCCAGCAGCTTGTAGAAGTCGGTACGGTTGCGCCCGGCAATGCGCGCCGCCTGGGTGACGTTGCCCTCGGTGATCTTGAGCACCTTGATCAGGTAGCTGCGCTCGAAGGCGGCCCGGGCGTCATTGAAGGTGGGCAGGGCGCTGTCCTCGGCGATCAGGGCCTGGGACACCAGCGCCTCGGGAATCATCGCCGTGCTGGTCAGCGCCACGCACTGCTCCACCACATTGACCAGCTGGCGCACGTTGCCGGGCCAGGCGCTGGCGGCCAGCAGGTTGAGTGCCTCCGGCGAGAAGCCCTTCACGAAGGGCTTGTGACGCTCCGCCGCCTTGGCCACCAGGTGCTTGGCCAGCAGCGGGACGTCCTCGGCACGCTCCTTGAGGGCCGGCAGGCGCAGATTGACCACGTTGAGGCGGTAGTAAAGGTCCTCGCGAAACTCTCCCTCGCGCATGGCGCGGTCAAGGTCGCGGTGGGTGGCCGAGATGATGCGCACATCGATGGGGGTCGACTGGGTGGAGCCCAGCGGTCGGATCTGGCGCTCCTGCAGGGCGCGCAGCAGCTTCACCTGCAGCGGCAGCGGCATGTCGCCGATCTCGTCGAGGAACAGGGTGCCACCATCGGCGGCCTGAAACAGGCCCTTGTGCTCGCTCACCGCGCCGGTGAAGGCGCCCTTGGCGTGCCCGAACAGCTCGCTCTCCAGCAGCTGCTCCGGCAGCGCACCGCAGTTGATCGCCACGAAGGGCTTGTCGGCGCGGCGACTCACCCGGTGAATGGCATTGGCCAGCAGTTCCTTGCCGGAGCCGGACGCGCCGGTGACCAGCACGCTGACGTCGGAGCTGGCCACCATGCGCGCCTGCTCGAGAATCCGCTCCATCATCGGGCTGCGGGTGATGATCTCGGCACGCCAGGTGTCATCGCCTTCGAGGGCCGGCCCCGGAGCCTGGGCCAGCGCCTCATCGATGGCGGCGAACAGCTCGTCGCGGTCCACCGGCTTGGTGAGAAAGCTGAACACCCCCTGGCGGGTGGCGCTGACCGCATCGGGAATCGAGCCGTGGGCGGTGAGCAGGATCACCGGCAGCCCCGGCGCCTGGCGCTGCACCTCCTGGAACAGGGCCAGGCCGTCCATCTCGTCCATGCGCAGGTCGGTCAGCACCAGTTCCGGGCGATCGAGTTCCAGGGCCTTCAGCGCCTCGCGGCCACTCTCGGCGGTGGTGACCCGAAAGCCGCGGCTCTCGAGCCGCATGCCCAGCAGCTTGAGCAGGCTCACATCGTCATCCACCAGCAGGATATGCGGGCCGGTCGCGCCGCGCGGGCCCGACGCCGCACTGCCCGGCGTCCGGACGCCCTGGGCATGGGCCTGCAGGTGCAGGGAGGTCGCGTGCTTCACGGTCGTTCTCCTGTCAGTCGGTCTGCTGTCGCAGGTTGATGCTCTGCTCGATGGCGGTGAGCGCCTCGAGCTTCTCGGCCAGGGCGGCGTTCTCCTCTTCCAGCGCCGCGCGGCGTTGCTCGGTGCCGGCCAGCTCCCCCTGGGCACTCTCCAGACGACCAGCCATGGCACGGCGCCCCTCCAACTCGTTCAGCCAGTAGCGCAGTAGCGGCTGCAGCTCGGCTGGCGCCGCTGCCAGGTCGGCCTTGAAGAGCTCCGCCGCCTGGTCCCACTGGCGCTCGCTGCCCCAGGCCAGGGCCACGGCCCGCGCCAGGCGGCGCTCGACGGCGTTGCCCTGGAGCCGGGTAAGCATGGGGTCGCGCCAGGCGCGATCGCCTCGCTGGGAGGTCAGGCCGAAGGCCACCCAGTCGTAGAGCAGGCACGCCTCGTCGGCGAAGCTGGGAACCTCGGCCTGGCAGTTGCCGACCGCGGCCACCCCGCTGGTCGTTCGGCCGGTGGGCTGGTCGAAGGGTGACTCCGGCAGCAGCTCACAGCCAGCCAGCCAAAGGACGGTCGCGCAGGCCAGCAGGGGGCGATATCGCATGGCGTCAGTTCCTTGCATGGTGGCCCGCCTCCAGGGCGGGCATCCGGGAATCGGAAAGCTCGGCGTCAGGCACCCGCAGCGGCAGCGTCAGCCGGAAGCAGACCGCCAGCCGGGAATCCTCCACCAGCTCGAGCCGGCCATTCTGTAGCCGGGCGCAGTCGGCGGCCACCGAGAGGCCGATGCCGGAGCCCTTCAGTGGCCCCTTGCGCCGGATGCGGCCCTGGTAAAAGGCCTCGAACAGCCTCGGGCGGTCCTCCTCGGCGATGGGCTCACCGCTGTTGGCCACCTCCAGCTCCAGCAGGTCCCGGCGGCGCTGGGCGCGGATCTCCAGTTCGCCGCCATCCTCGCCGTAGGCGATGGCATTGGACACCAGGTTGTCGAGGATCCTCGCGGTGGCGATACGATCCAGCGACCACTCCAACGGGCCATCGAAGCAGGTCACCCGCATGCCCTTGGTGGTCAACGCCAGGCGGTGCTTGGCCAGCACCTCCCTTACCACGATGGCGATATCGAGACCCTCCGGGGCCACCTGCTGGCTGTGCTGCAGCAGGTTGTAGTCGAGCAGTTGCTCGATGATCCGTTGCAGTTCGGCACCGCTGGCATCGATCAGCTCGAGGACCTCGAGCTGGCGCGGGGTGAGCTCACCGGCCACGCCGTCGGCGAGCAGCGCCGACCCCTCGCGCACGCTGGCCAGGGGGGTCTTGAGTTCGTGGGACATATGGCGCAGGAACTGCTGCTTCTCGGCCTCGAGCTCATCCAGCCGGGAGGCGAGCCAGTCCAGGCGCTCGTCGAGCTGAACCAGCTCGGCCGGCCCCTGCACGGGCCGCGTCGCATCACGAGGGGCACCGCTGCCGATGCCGAGGATGCGCCGCTCCAGCTGGCGCACCGGACGAATGATCAACCAGGAGAAGAGCAGCATCAGCACGAGGCTCGACGAGACCAGCGCCGCGGTCTGCAGCCATAGCCGCGTCTGGACTGTCTCTGCTCGCTCGCGGATGGCCTCGATGCGGCTGTCGATGTGGCGGTTGGTGGCACGCCGGATCGCCTCGGTGCGCTCGGCGAAGGCGGGAAACAGCCCCAGCTGCTCGGTGAATGCCTCCAGGGGCAGGTCGGGCAGCTGCTCCAGCGCCTCCAGCTGGCGCTCCAGCACTGCCACATCGCGCTCCTCGCCGAGCAGCTCTCGCTGCTGCGCGAGAGTCGCCCGATACTCCTCGAGGCGCTCGGCGTAGATCTCGAGCAGGCTCTCCTGCTCTACCACGGCGTACTGGCGAGCGCTGCGCTCCATCTCCAGCGCCAGGGCGCCGAGGGTGCGAGCCCGGCGGGTCTCCTCCACCGCCTGGCGGGCGCTGACATCGGCCAGGCGCGACAGCTCCGAGAGCGCCTGGCCGGCCTGGAACATCAGCACGCCAAGCGGCAACATGACCACCAGGAAGGCGAGCAGGACGAGTTGAAACAGGGAGCGGGGGCGCCAGCGACGCGTCACACGGGTGGTCATGTCCAGCGTTCTTTGCAGGATGGTGCGTGGCAGAAAAGCAGGAGAAACCGCCATCATCTTGACCTGTAGGATACCAGAGTTCTGCCAGCCGACGCGGCACCGTGCTTCCGGCGACCACCCGACCCTGCGGCAGCGTGGCGGAAAAAAAAGGGCCGGCAGAGCCGGCCCAAGTACGCAGGGAACTGAAGGGGCTGGAAAGCGAGACGAGAGGCCGCCTGACCGGTACGCTCGATGCGCTTCCCATGGGCCCGAGGGCCCCGAAGCCATGGGGATCCATTCGCCGCCAGGGGCTGGCTCCTCATGTCGGTGGTCAACCATCGCCTGGTCACCGCCCTGCTTCGTTCCTGGCACCACCGCCTCGGCCGGACCGATGGCGATGCTGCGCGATTCGATCCCCCCGGAGGGGGGAGAGGCATCCTTGCCAGGGCATCCTTGCCCCTTGTGGTACACGTCCCTGACTGCGTCGGTACCCGTCTCATCGCAACCTAAGTCACACATCGCTAGGAGCAGACGCTGATCGCTTCGGTGGCCGGGCGCACAGGGCAGTGTTTGCCCGACACCCTTGGCGATCGAAGACGGTTCGAGCCGTTATGAACCGTCTCCGTTGCTCACCCAGATTATTGCGATCCGCGTGCCAGAAAAGGCATCAATGCTTACAAATCAATTAGTTAAAAATCAGGCGGCCGGCATGAAAGGGCCAGGAGGGACAAACAGGGCCGCCAGGAGGCTCTGGAGGGCAGTTTTCTGTTGCCAGTCGGCGACAGCTTTTTCCGGAAAGAAAAACAGACTTTTATAATCAACAGCTTGCGATGTCACTCTCTGGCGACAGCGAAAGCCGGGGCGACGCAGAAAGGCGACGCCCCGGCCTTCGAGCAGCGGTTCAACAGGGAAGATGGCCCCTCAGCCGCGCCCGGCGAGCAGCGGCTTGACCAGGATCTTGGACTTGCGGGCGTGGTTGTAGGCGTCGCGCTTGAGCGGCGGCAGCTCGTCGATATCGGCCAGGCAAAAGCCGTGCTCGAAGAACCAGTGGGTGGTGTGGGTGGTGAGGGCGAACAGAGAGGCCAGGCCGAGGCGACGGGCGCGCCGCTCGACCTCGGCCAGCAACAGCTCGCCGCGGCTGCCGCCGCGGTAGTCGCCGTGCACCGCCACGCAGGCCAGCTCCCCCATGTCGGCGGCGCTGAAGGTGTGCAGGGCGGCGCAGCCGATGATCATGCCGTCGCGCTCGATCACCAGATAGTCATCGATCTCGTGCTCGAGGCGCTCACGGGAGCGCGGCACCAGCATGCCGCGATGCTCCAGGGGCTCGAGCAGTTCCAGCAGGCCACCGATGTCGGCCAGCTCCGCCGGACGCAGCTGCTCGTAGCGATGCTGGGTGATCATGGTGCCCACCCCGTCGCGGGTGAACAGCTCGCCGAGCAGGGCGTCATGGTCGTGCCAGGAGAGCAGGTGGGTGCGCGCCACCCCGTGGCGGGCGGCCTGACAGGCGGCCTCCAGGTGGCGCGACAGCTCGCTGCCGGACGCCGCCTGGCCGAGCAGCGGCTCGGCTTCGGCCGGGGTCAGTTGCCGCTGCATCTGGCCGCTCTGATCGAACAGGCCACTGGCCTCGCCGAGCAGGATCAGCTTGTCGGCGCCCAGCGCCATGGCGGCGTGCTGGGCCACGTCGGAGGCGTTGAGGTCGAACACCTCGCCGGTGCTGGAGAAGCCCAGCGGCGGCAGCACCACCAGAGAGCCGCGCTCCAGCAGCCCCTTGATGGCCACGGCGCGCACCCGGCGCACCTCGCCGCTGCGGTAGAAGTCGACCCCGTCGCGGACCCCCAGCGGCTTGGCCATCACCAGGTTGCCGGAGACCGCGGTGAGCTCGACGCCGTGCATGGGCGTGTTGGGCAGACCCAGCGACAGCCGCGCCTCGAGCCACAGGCGCTGTTCGGCGGCGACCCGCTCGATGCAGGCCATCACCGCCCCGTCCGCCACCCAGCGCCCCTGGTGCAGGTCGGGCGCGATATCGGCCTCGTCCAGGGCCTGCTGCACCTGGGGGCGAATGCCGAACACCACGACCAGGCGCACGCCCAGGGTGTGAAGCAGCGCCAGGTCCTGGATCAGCTGCTCCCCTCGCCCACGCGCCATGGCCTCGCCCTCGATCAGGATGACGAAGGTACGCCCGCGGTGGGCATTGATATAGGGCGACGAGTTGCGGAACCAGTCGACGAAGGGGAAACGTGTGTCCAAGAACCTCTCTCCGGGGCGATGAATGCGGGGAAGCGAGAGTCGAGAATAGCAGAGCAGTGAAAGCCGCGGCACCGCCTCGGAAAGCGACCGGGCCCGCGACATCGCGGGCCCGATTCTGGCGCGGGGTGCCGGCGGCTAGCCGAAGATCCCCTTGAAGGTGAAGAAGAAGAGGATGGAGAGGCCGGCACCGGCCGGCAGGGTGATCAGCCAGGACATCACGATGGTGCCGATCACGCCCAGGTTGAGCGCCGCCATCCCGCGGGCCAGCCCCACGCCGAGGATCGCCCCCACCAGGGTGTGGGTGGTGGAGATCGGCAGCCCGGTGCCCGAGGCCAGCACCACGGTGGTGGCGGCGGCCAGGGTAGCGGCGAAGCCGCGGCTCGGGGTCAGCTCGGTGATGCCGGTGCCAACGGTGGCGATCACCTTGTGGCCGTAGGTGACCAGGCCGAAGACGATGCCGCCGCCGCCCAGCACCAGCACCCACCAGGGCACCAGGGCGGCGCTGTCGATGACGCCGTCGCTGCGCACCACGCTGATCACCGCGGCCAGCGGACCGACGGCGTTGGCCACGTCGTTGGAGCCGTGGGCGAAGGCCATGGCGCAGGCGGTGAAGATCATCAGCACGCCGAACACCCGCTCCACATTGCTGAAGCCGAATTGGTCATCGGCGCGGCGTTCGAAGACCACGCGCCGCTGCAACACGATGCCGATGCCCATGATGATCGCCCCGAACAGCAGGGCGAGCAGGAAGCTCTGGTTGAAGGTGAGATCCAGCCCCACATGGGTCAACCCCTTGGTCAGGGTCACCATGGCGACGATGAAGCCCACCAGAAAGACATAGACTGGCACGTAGCGCTTGGCCGCGGCGAAGGGCTCATGGGACTCGAAGATCAGGTGCTGCACCGACTTGAACAGCACGAAGGCGATGGTGCCGGCCAGCAGCGGCGAGATCAGCCAGCTCGAGGCGATGGTGCCCACCTTGCCCCAGGCCACCGCCTCCACGCCCAGGCCCACGGCGCCAAAGCCGACGATGGCCCCGACGATGGAGTGGGTGGTGGAGACCGGCCAGCCCTTGGCCGAGGCGATCAGCAGCCAGATGGCCGCCGCCAGCAGCGCCGAGAGCATGCCGTAGACCAGCAGCTGGGGGTTGGCCTCGAGCAGTGCCGGGTCGACGATGCCGCCGCGGATGGTCGAGGTGACCTCGCCGCCGGCCAGCCAGGCGCCGAGGAACTCGAAGATCACGGCGATGATGATCGCCTGCTTGATGGTGATGGCCTTCGAGCCCACCGAGGTGCCCATGGCGTTGGCCACGTCGTTGGCACCGACACCCCAGGCCATGAAGAAGCCGAAGAAGCAGGCCAGGATGATGAAGATTTCGCCGTGCTGCGCGATGATCGACATAGGGGATCCGTCCTATGTGGCTTGTCGGGAGTGGCGTGTCTGGACGGGGCTCGATATGGCCGAACCCCCGGGGGGGCTCAGCGAGCCGTGAGGATCTGCAGGCGGCTGCCGACGCGTTCGGCACGGTCGGAGAGCTCGCCGACCCAGTCGATGATCTTGTAGAGGAAGATCACGTCCACCGGCGGCAGGTCACTCTCCAGCGCGAAGAGCCGGCGGCGAATGTCCACCTGCTGGCCATCGGCCTGGTGCTCGAGCACGTCCAGCTGGCGGATCAGGCGATGCATCACGTCGGAGACGTTGCGCCCGAAGCCGGACTCGAGCAGGGTCTCGAGCTCCTCCATGGCTTGCCGTGACTGGGCCACGCAGGCGACCGAGGTCCGCATGTAGTCGCGCATGGGATCGGCCAGGGGCTCGGGTATCCGCATCTTGCGGCCGAGCATGATGCCGGTGATATCGCGCACCTTGTTGGCCATCTTGTCCTGAACGCTGATCAGCTCCAGCAGGTCGGTGCGCGAGACGGGCAGAAAGAGGGTGTTGGGCAGGTTGAGGCGCAGCTCGGTCTTGAGCTCGTCGGCCTCATGTTCCAAGCGTGTGATGGTCTCGCGAATCCTGGCGGCCTCGGCCCAGTCGTTGACCAGGGTAGCCTCGAAGAAGGGCAGCAGCTGGTCGGCACATTCCTGCGCCTTGACGATATGCGCCAGCAGCGGCTGGAATGGCGAGCGACCGAACATCGCAGAGAACGGGTTGGGAGTGACCATGGGATTCTGTCGACCAGGGAAATGGCGGCGACAGTATAGAGGCCACACCGGAGATCGTCATGAATAAATCATCCAGAATTCATCAAAATGAGGTGGCAATGCCATGAGTTGCGAGATCGAGCTGAAGCTTTCCCTGGGCCCGGAGGGTCCGACGGCGCTGCGCCGCCATCCGCTGCTGACATCGCTGCCGATGCAGGCATCCCACCTCGGCAACACCTACTTCGACACCCCCCAGGGTGACCTGGAGGCGGCCCGCATGGCGCTGCGCCTTCGACGGGTCGATGGCCGCCTGCTGCAGACGCTGAAGACACGCGGCGAGGGTGGCGGCGGGCTGTCGAAACGCGGCGAATGGGAGTGGGAGGTGCCCGGGCCGGGGCTGGATCTGGAAGGACTGGCGGACCTGCCTACGGCGACGCTCGGCCAGCAGGCGCTGGAACGGCTCGCCCCCCGCTTCACCACTGACTTCCATCGTGAGACCCGGATGCTCGACCACCGCGAGGCGCGCATCGAGGTGGCCCTGGACGAGGGGGAGATCCTGGCTGACGGCCGGCGGGTAGCCATCCGCGAGATGGAACTCGAACTCAAGGCCGGCGAACCCGAGGCCCTCTGGTCGCTGGCCGAGGCGCTGGCCGGCTCGGTGGCCCTGCGCCCCGCGGACACCAGCAAGGCCGCCCGAGGCGGCGCCCTGCTCGGCGCCTGGCGGCTGCCCGAGGGGGGCACGCCGAGCGCCTGGCTGCATCGTGCCGTCGTGGCGCTGGACGCCCTGGCCGACAGCGGCGATGACACCTGGCGCCACGCGGCCGCCGATGCCCTGGGTCGACTGGCCGAAGCGAGCGGCGACGACACCGGCGACACGGCCCGGGAGCTGGCCGAGGCGCTCTACAACCCGGCCTGGCTTACCCCGGCGTTTGGCCTGACCATGGTGCGCCTGGCCCGCCGCCTGCCCGCCGACCGGCCGCTGGGCTGACGGGCGGCAACCCCCTATCCCACAGGGAGAGCATGATGAATCTCGGATTCCACTCCGGCGGTGAAGGCCTGCGCACCCGCCTCTTCCAGATCATCTTCGAATCGGATACCCCCGCGGCCAAGGGCTTCGATATCGCCCTGATCGTGACGATACTCGCCAGCGTGCTGGTGGTGATGCTCGACAGCGTGGAGGCCTATGCGGCTCGCTGGGGCGAGCTCTTCTTCTGGCTGGAGTGGGGCTTCACCATCGCCTTCACCATCGAGCTCGCGGTGAGGCTCTACAGCCTGGAACGGCCACTCGACTACCTGAAGAGCTTCTACGGGGTCATCGACGTCATCGCCGTGCTGCCCACCTGGCTGGCGCTGATCATCCCCGGGGCCCAGGCCCTGCTGATCGTGCGAGTGCTCAGGGTGCTGCGCATCTTCCGCATCCTGCGGCTGATGCAGTTCGTCGGCGAGGGGCGGCTGCTGGTGGAATCGCTGCGCCGCGCCCTGCATCCCATCTTCCTGTTCCTGCTCACCGTGCTCTTCCTGGTGACCATCTTCGCCTCGCTGATCTACCTGATCGAGCCCGCCGAGGCCGGCTTCACCAGCATCCCCCAGGCCATCTACTGGGCAATCGTCACCCTGACCACCGTGGGCTACGGCGATATCGTGCCGGTCACCCCGCTGGGCCAGGGGCTCTCGGTCATGGTGATGCTCACCGGTTACTCGATCATCGTGGTACCCACCGGGGTGTTCTCGGCGGAGGTGATCCGTTCGGTCCGCCAGGAGCGCTACTCCGACCAGGCCTGCCCCGGCTGCGGCCACGACCAGCATGATCGGGCCGCGAAGTATTGCCTGAAGTGCGGCACCTGGCTCGACGAGGAGACACCCGACCCGCACCTCCCCGATGAGGAGCAGGAAGCCTGGTGGAGGGCCCGAGAGGCTGGGGGGAACGACAAGGACACGGACAAGCATGAGGAGACGCCGCCGGGCTGAGACGGCGGTGTCGGTCGCGGCGGCGCGGGTGCCTACTCGCGAAAGGGATCGACGTCGCCGCGCCCTTCGCGCAGGATCTTCGGCGGCAGCTCGCGCAGGTCGACCACGCTGGTGGGCTCGAGGTGGCAGGCGCCGCCGTCGATGATCAGGTCGAGGTGGGCCGCGAAGCGGTCGCGGATCTCCTCGGCATCGGTCATCGGCAGCTCCTCGTCCACCGGAATCAGGGTCACGCTCATTAGCGGCTCGCCCAGCGCCTCGAGCAGGGCGTGGGTGATGGCATGATCCGGCACCCGCACCCCGATGGAGCGGCGCTTGGGATGCAGCAGCAGCCGTGGCACCTCGTTGGTGGCCGTGAGAATGAAGGTGTAGGCACCCGGCGTATGAGCCTTGAGCAGCCGGAACACGGCGTTATCCACCTTGGCGTAGGTGCCAATCTCCGAGAGATCTGAGCAGACCAGGGTGAAGTTGTGCTTGTCGTCCAGCGAACGCAGCCACTTGATCTTCTCGACGGCCTTCTTGTCGCCGAGATGACAGCCCAGGGCATAGCCCGAGTCGGTGGGATAGGCCACCACCCCGCCGTCGCGGATGATCTGGATCGCCTGGTCGATCAGGCGCTTCTGGGGATTCTCGGGGTGAATCTGGAAGAACTGGCTCATGGTCAAGCTCCCTGTGAAATGGCCATGCGGTTCATGATGTGACTATAGCGCACCGACGCAAGCGGCAATCCTGGGGTGGGTCCACACCGGCGGCGTGGCGGTGCGCGGCACCGGGCTCATGCTGCCCGGCGCCAGGTGGCCGCCAGGAAAGTGGAAGTCGCTGCCCAGCGAGGCGTAGAGCTCCCGCTCCTGGAGCTGGCGGGCCAGGTCGCGGGTGGCATCGGGGTTCTGGAAGCCGCTGACCAGTTCGGCGGCCTGGCCCCCCGCCTCGCGGAAGGCATCCAGCAGCAGGCCGCGCTTGCGCCGGGTCAGGCCGTGGCGCAGCGGATGGGCCAGCACCGCCACGCCGCCCGCGGCGACGATCCAGGCCACCGCCTCGCTGAGCCCCGGCCAGTGGGACTTCACGTCCCCGGCCTTGCCATCCCCCAGGTGCTTCCTGAAGGCGGTGGCGACGTCGGGCACCAGGCCCGCCGCCACCAGCGCCCGGGCGAAATCGGGCCTGCCCAGGGGGCGCTCGCTGCCGGCCTGCTCCCGGGCCCTGGCCAGGGCATCGGCGAGGCCGATCTTCTCCAACCGCTCGGCGATCTTGTGCGCGCGCCGCTCGCGCGCCTCGGCCTGAGCCGCCAGCCCCTCGGCCAGGGGGCCGCGCACGCCCTCAGGCAGCAGCCCCACCACGTGGATGTTGTGGCCGCGCCACTGGGTGGAGAGCTCGGTGCCGGGGATGAGGGTGAGCCCCTCCCGCGCCGCGGCCGCCGCGGCCTCGGGCACCCCGGCCAGGGTGTCGTGGTCGGTCAGCGCGACATGGGTCAGCCCCCGCGCCTTGCACAGCGCGAGCAGCGCCTCGGGCGAGAGGGCGCCATCCGAGGCGGTGGAGTGCATGTGCAGGTCGATGGTCAGCGGTTCGGGGTCGCCCTCGAAACGGGCGGGAAGTGGGGACATTGGCATGACGCCGGCTGGGGACTTTGTCAGAATAGCTTTCCATGGTGCGCGCCAGGCCGTGCGCGGTCAATCGCAGGCGCATCCTGCAGCGCCAGCCATCCAACCCGAGGAAACCACTGCCATGCTCTACGCCATCATCAGTGAAGACGTGAACAACAGCCTGGAACGGCGCCTGGCCGCCCGCCCGGATCACCTGGCTCGCCTGGAGCTCCTGCGCGACGAGGGCCGCCTGGTGCTGGCCGGCCCCCACCCGGCCATCGACAGCGAGGACCCGGGCGAAGCGGGCTTCACCGGAAGTCTGGTGGTCGCCGAATTCGAGAGCCTCAAGGAGGCCCAGGCCTGGGCCGACGCCGACCCCTACATGATCGCCGGGGTCTACGCCAGGGTCACGGTGAAGCCGTTCAAGAAAGTGATGCCCTGACCCTCGCCCCACTCGCCAGCCTGTCCACAGCCGAGTTTTGCACAGAGGCTGTGGATAAGACTGTTGAAACGCCGCGGACGCTTTTCCCCAGCCGGCATGGGGCGCCGCCGCGGCGCCATTGATCAGATAGTGACCAGCCCTCTCCCCTGACCATTCCCGCCATGGAGCCCCCGTGACCGCCGCCCCCGATGGCCTGCCCCCGCTCGCCGCCCTGGAGACCGCCCGCCTCGACTGGCAGCGCGATGACACCGGCGAGGAGGCCCCCCGCTCCGCCGACTTCGACGACGTCTACTTCTCGCGCCACGACGGCCGCGCCGAGACCGAGCATGTCTTCCTCGGCGGCAACCGGCTGCCGGAACGCTTCGCCGGCTGGCAGGAACGGCGCCCCTTCGTGATCGGTGAGACCGGCTTCGGCACCGGGCTCAACATGCTGTGCGCCTGGGCCTGCTTCGATGCCCATGCCCCGGCACGGGCGCGGCTGCACCTGGTCTCCACCGAAAAGTACCCGCTGGGCCGCGAGGACCTCGCCCGGGCCCTGGCCATCTGGCCCGACCTGGCCAGCCTCGCCGAGGCGCTGGTGGCCCAGTGGCCCGAGCCGGTGGCGGGGGTGCATCGGCTATGGCTAGACCCGCGGGTCACCCTGGACCTGCACTTCGGCGATGCCGCCGAGCGCCTCTCCCTGCTCGATGGCCAGGTCGACGCCTGGTTCCTGGACGGTTTCGCTCCCTCGAAGAATCCCCAGATGTGGCAGGCCGACCTGTTCGCGGCCATGGCCGCGCGCTCGCGCCCCGGCGCCACCTTCGCCACCTTCACCTGCGCCGGGGTGGTCAAGCGCGGCCTCAAGGCGGCCGGGTTCGCCTGGCGCAAGGTGCCGGGGTTCGGTCGCAAGCGCGAGATGCTGACCGGCGGGATCGCCGCGCCGCCCGAGGATGGGCGACGCACCGCCACCCCCTGGTTCGCGCCGCCCGCGGCTCGGCCGGTGCGCCATGTGGCGGTGATCGGCGCCGGCATCGCCGGCGCCAGCGTGGCCGGCGCCCTGGCCGAGCGCGGCGTGGCAGTGACCCTGCTCGACCGCGAGGGTCCCGGGGCCGCTGGCTCCGGCAACGCCCAGGGGGCGCTCTACGTCAAGCTTGCCGCCGAGACCAACCCACAGAGCCGTGTCTATCTCGCTGGGCTGCTCCACAGCCGGCGCTGGCTGGCCCGCCTCGACCCGGGCCAGTTCCTGTGGTCGCCCAGCGGCGTGCTGCAGCTCGCGCTCGGCAAGAAGGAGCCGGCGCGCCAGGCGCGCTTCCTGGCACGCCATCCGCTGCCGTCAGGCGTGGTGGAGGGGGTCAGCGCCGAGCAGGCGGCCGAGCGTGCGGGCGTCGAGACCGGGGCACCGGCCCTGGACTACCCCGATGCCGGCTGGGTGCGGCCGGATGCCCTCTGCCGGCGGCTCGCCGAGACGCCCGGCATCCTCCTTCGCCGGGCCGAGGTGACCCGCCTGGAGACCGGGCTCAACGGCTGGCGCCTGCTGCTCGGCGACGGCACAACGCTCGAAGCCGACCAGGTGGTGATTGCCACGGCGGCACTGGCCAACCGCTTCGCCCAGACGGCGCGGCTCCCCCTGCAGCCAGTGCGCGGCCAGGTGAGCCGAGTACGCCTGCCGCCGCACGCCCCGGACCTCGGCCGGGTGGTCTGCGCCAGCGGCTATGTGCCGCCGGCACTGGACGGCTGGCTCACCTTCGGCGCCACCTTCTCCCCCAATGACGCCGACGGCGAGGTGCGCGAAAGCGACCATGCCGCCAACCTGGCCGAGTTCGCGCGCACCCTGCCTGCCTACATGGCGGCGCTGCGCGAGGCAGGCGCTGACCTCACACCGGGTGGCCTCGAGGGCCGCGCCGGGGTGCGAGCGGCAAGCCCGGACAAGACCCCCTACGCCGGCCCGGTCCCCGATGCCGAGGCGTGGCGGGAGGCCTACGCAGGGCTGGCCAGGAACGCGACGCGCATTCCCGACATCCCCGGCCGCCACCATGCCGGGCTCTGGATCAGTGCCGCCCACGGCTCACGTGGCCTGGCCAGCGCCCCGCTCTGCGCGGAGCTTATCGCCTCGCGGATCTGCGACGAGCCGCTGCCCCTGGAGCAGCCGCTCGCCGACCACCTGCATCCCGGCCGGCGGCTGATCCGCGACCTGATCAGAGGAAACTAACCCTCCTCGTCATCGGCCAGGTCCCGCCCGAAGGCCCGCCACTGGGCCAGGGTCATCACCTCGGTGGTCTCGGTCTGCAGGTCGTGGGCGATGATCAGCTCGTCGCGCCCGAGCTGGCGCCGGAGTTCCCCCACCCAGCCGCGCATCCCCTCGCCCGTGTCGGAGGTGTCATAGCCCTGGCGGGTGACGAAGGCCTCCAGCAGGGCCTCCAGGGTCTCGGCGGGAAGCATCCGCCAGGGCACCTCGATAAAGCGTCCGCTCATGCCTCGCCCTTCTCGTCGTCACCCTGGTGCATGTCGCTATCGCCCGCCTCCCAGGCGGCCAATCTCTCGAGGAAGGCCGCCTCGTCGAGCACCGGCACGCCGAGCTGCATGGCCTTCTCCAGCTTGCTGCCGGCGGCCTCGCCGGCCACCAGCCCGGCGGTGTTCTTCGAGACGCTGCCGGAGACCTTGGCGCCCAGCGCCTGCAGGCGCGCCTTGCCCTGATCGCGGGTCATGCTCGCAAGGGTGCCGGTGAGTACCCAGGTCTGCCCGGCCAGCGGCTGCGGCCGCTCGCCCACGGCCTCCTCCTCCCAGCGCAGGCCGCAGGCGATCAGGTCGTCGATGGTCTCGCGGTTGTGGGGCTGACGAAAGAAGGTGTGCACATGGGCCGCCACGATGGGCCCCACGTCCTCCACCGCCTCGAGATCGCTCAGTTCGGCACTCATCAGCGCCTCCAGGGTGCCGAAGTGGCGTGCCAGATTGGCCGCCGTGGCCTCCCCCACCTCGCGGATGCCCAACGCATAGACGAAGCGCGCCAGGGTCGTGGCCCGGGCCTTCGTCAGGGCCGCCACCAGATTCTCCGAGGACTTCTGCCCCATGCGCGGCAGTTCGGCCAGCCGCTCGGCCTCCAGGCGGAAGAGGTCCGCCGGCGTGGTGACCCAATCGCGCTCGACCAGCGCCTCGATCAGCTTCTCGCCGAGGCCATCGATATCCAGCGCCCGTCGCGAGGCGAAATGCTTGAGCGCCTCCTTGCGCTGGGCGGGACAGTAGAGCCCGCCGGAGCAGCGCGCCACCACCTCGCCCTCCAGGCGCTCGATCTCGGCGTCACACACCGGGCAGCGCTCGGGAAAGACGATCTCCCGGGCGTCTGACGGGCGCAGTTCCTCCATCACCCGTACCACCTGGGGAATCACGTCGCCGGCGCGGCGGATGGCCACGGTGTCACCGATCATGACGCCGAGCCGGCGGATCTCGTCGGCGTTGTGCAGGGTGGCATTGGAGACCGTGACGCCGGCCACCGAGACCGGCTCCAGGCGCGCCACCGGGGTGATGGCGCCGGTGCGCCCCACCTGGAACTCCACGTCATTGAGCCGGGTGGTCTCCTCCTGGGCAGGGAACTTGAAGGCGATGGCCCAGCGCGGCGCCCGGGCGACGAAGCCCAGCTCGCGCTGCAGGCGCAAGTCGTCGACCTTGATCACCACCCCGTCGATGTCATAGCCAAGGCCGTCGCGCTTCTCCCCCAGGGTGCGACAGTAGTCGATCATTCCCCGGCTGCCGGTCACCACCCGGAGCTCGCCGCTGGTGCGGAAGCCGAACTGGCCCAGGTGCGCCATCAGGGCACTGTGGGTAGGGTCGCCCGGGGCGGGCTCGATACGCGCCACCTGGTAGGCGCTGAACGCCAGCGGTCGGGTGGCGGTGACCCGGGGGTCGAGCTGTCGCAGGCTGCCGGCAGCGGCGTTGCGCGGGTTGGCGAAGACCTTGGTGTCCTCCTGTCGGGCGCGCTCGTTCATCGCCTCGAAGCCGGCATGGCCCATGATCACCTCGCCGCGCACCTCCAGCAGGTCGGGCCAGTCCTCGCCGCGCAGCCTCAGCGGGATCGACTTCAGGGTCCTGAGATTCGAGGTGATCCCCTCGCCGGTGCGTCCGTCCCCGCGGGTGGCCCCGCTCACCAGCACGCCCGCCTCGTAGACCAGCGACACCGCGGCGCCGTCGAGCTTGGGCTCGCAGCAGAAGGCCAGCGACTCGCCGTCCACCTCCAGGCGGTCGCTGACGCGCTTGACGAAGGCGGTCAGCTCCTCCTCGCTGAAGGCGTTGTCCAGGGACAGCATGGGCACGGCGTGCTGGATCTCGGGGAAGCCCGCGTCCGGCGGCGCCCCGACCCGCTGGGTGGGCGAGTCCGGGATGACCAGCTCGGGGTGGGCGTCCTCGAGCGCCTGCAGTCGACGCAGCCGACGATCATAGTCGGCGTCAGTGAGGGTCGGGTCGTCGAGGACGTAGTAGCGGTAGTTGGCGTCGTCGAGTTCGGCGCGCAGGCGCACGACCTCGTCGAGGATCTGCTGGTCGGGCTGACTCATGGTGTCCCTGGTCCGGTATCACGAAGGCCAAGCTATTCTCGCATACCCGCGTTTCCTGCACCCCATAAAGGAACAACCCCATGAATTCATGGGGTTGTTCCTCTTCAAGCTCCCAGCCCGGGACTAGTTCACCTGATAGCGGTGCAGCCGATGGCGACGCACGAACTCCTGCACACGCTGGCGGGCAAACTCCACGGTCTGGGCGGTCATCACGCTGTGATTCTCGTCCTTCAGCTCACCACCCAGGTGGCGAACGATCACCATGGCGGTCTCCACCATGGCTTCGAAGGCCGCGGAGGGGTCCTCGGCGCCGGGCAGTGGCATCAGCAGGGTGATTCCCGGGGTACGGAATTCGTCCATGGACGCGATAGGGAAGCTACCGGGCTTGACCACGTTGACCATGGAGAACTGCAGGCGGCTCTCCGGATCCTCGGTCTCGAAGCGGTGGAAGACCCCCATGTCGCGATCGTAGCGCAGGCCACACGCCAGCATCAGGTCGAGCAGGGCAGCGCCGGAGAACCCTTCTTCATCGCGAGACATCACGCTGATCACGATGAGCTCGCTGGCAGCCCCCAGGGTCTCACGGGCATGCGCGGCGCTGACGTCATGGCGCAGGGCCCTCTCCAGGACCGGATGCACGCGAACCTTGCCGCTGTTCATGGCGGGTTCCAGTTCAGGCTCCGGCTCGAAGACGTCATCCGGACAGGACCCATCGTACTCGGCGTACGCCGATTCGGACAGGCGAGTGCGGGGCGGCGCGAAGAGCGGATCGTTGTCGTCGGCCTCGGCAAGGGCCTGTGCCTCGAGGCGACGGCGCTCGGCTTCCCGGGTCGCCTGTTCCGCCTCGGCCTGCTCCCGGGCCAGGCGCTGACGCTCGGCGTCCAGTGCGGCCTTCTCGGCCTTCTCCTTCTCGCGGCGTGCCTTCTCGAGGCGCTTCTGTTCCCGACGCTCGGCCAGGGTCTTCTGCAGGGAAGCACCGAAACGCTGGACAGACGCCCCGACCCGCTTCGAACCGCTCTTGAAGGAGTCGCCCATGCCCTCCAGATCCACCAGACGATAGTGCTCGTCATCATGATGGGGGTGGATATCATGATCCTTCGGATCAGCCGCCAACGGCGCATCGGCGCCCACCGCCTGGTCAGACTCATCGTCCAGCGCGGAGAGACTGGGCTCACGGCGATCGGTCGCCTGCTGATCGGGCTCGGTCTGAACGGATTCGGTCTGAGCGAGCTCCGCCGAGGCGGGCGCCATTGACACCGCGCTCCGGTCAGACTCCGTCTTGCCGGTCTTGGCAACCGTATCCTGCAATGGCCGGCGAGCGGTCGCCACGCTCTCGGGTATGGGCACGTGGTTCTCGGCACGAGGCCCGGCGGATGCCGTTGCTGCGGCATCTTTTTTTACTGCTGATGAGCTTTCTGCTGCACCTTCCGTATCGCTGGCACGAAACCTGTCGGCCTGTCGGCGGAAGCCGGCCAGCACCCGAGAGGGTCCAGGATGCTCCTGGCGCTCCAGCTTCGGTTTGGGTTGCACACGGCTGTAATCCGCGGGCCTGACGACTCGCGCCCCTCCGTTGGGCAGTTCCCAGTTGATCTCGGCCTCGCGGGCCTGCTCGTCGGGGTCGGTGCTCCGGGTGTCCTCCTTCACCTCATCGAGGCGGGGAACTCGCCGCTGGCGCTGAAGGCGACGCACCCCATCCACCACGATGAGGGTCACCAGCGCCAACCCCAGGATGATCAGCCACTCTCTAAGTTCCATGGGTCGTCAGCCTTTCGCTTAGGCGCCATGCCTGATGGTTGTCCGTCACTAGCATAGCGCGATCGCCAAAAAAGGGGCCACTTTTTTTGTTTGTCAACCCTCGGGGATTTCCTGCCCCGAGTCGACGATGCCCCGCGCAATCACCCTGCGATGATCTTCCCGCATCCGTGCAATGCAGCATTATCACTCTCCTTGTTACCCCTTTTAACGCTTGGCATCAAGCCCGTCAGGCGTCGGCCAGAGCGGCGGCTTCCTCAACATCCACGGAAACCAGGCGCGATACCCCCGGCTCCTGCATGGTAACCCCCATCAGTCGATCGCCGGCTTCCATGGCAATCTTGTTGTGGGTGATATAGATGAACTGAACGCTCTCCGACATCTCCTTCACCAGCCTGGCATAGCGACCCACATTGGCGTCATCCAGGGGCGCATCCACCTCGTCCAGCATGCAGAAGGGGGCCGGGTTGAGCTGGAAGATGGCGAAGACCAGCGACAGGGCGGTCAGCGCCTTTTCGCCCCCGGAGAGCAGGTGAATGGTGCTGTTCTTCTTGCCCGGCGGGCGGGCCATGATGGCGACTCCGGTCTCCAGCAAATCCTCGCCGGTCAGGGTCAACCATGCGGTTCCACCGCCGAAGACTCGCGGAAAAAGTGACTGCAGGCCGGCATTGACTCGCTCGAAGGTGTCACGGAAACGGGCCCGGGTTTCCTGGTCGATCCGCCGGATCGCCCGGTCGAGGGTCTCCAGGGCCTCGCTGAGCTCGGCATGCTGGGCCTCCAGGTAATCGCGCCGCTCGGCCTGCTGGTCATACTCCTCGATGGCCGCCAGGTTGATGGCACCGAGCCGGCGTATGCGCTCGCCGAGCTCCTCCAGGCGGGCCTGCCAGGCGGACTCGGTGGCGTTGGGATCGAGTCCCTCGGTCAGCTCGCGCTCCTCGAGGCCCAGCTCGCGCAGCTGCTCGTCCTGGGTCTCGGCCTTGAGGTGCAGCGCCTGGACCTGCATCCGCGCCTCCTGGAGGCGTTCGCGAATGCCCTCCAGGCGGCGCTCATGACCCTGGCGCGCCTGCTCGTCCTCGCGCAGGCGCTCCACCAGCTCGGCGGAGCGGGCGCGCACCGCATTGAGGGCCCGCTCCTCCCGCTCGCGGCGGTCGAGCAGTTCGTCGAGGCGCTCCCGGCGCTCCTCTTCCGGCTCGCGCAGCAGCTCGCGCTCCTCATCGAGCTCCTCGCGTCGCCCCTGCAGGCGCTCACGGGCCTCGGCGGCGCGCCCCTGGTGCTCGGCGAGGCCGGTACGCTCGGCGGCCAGGCGCTCCTGTTCGAGGGCCAGCCGCTGCAGCTGCTCGGCCAGGGGGCGCTGGCGGGCGCGCAGAGAGGCGAGGCGCTCGCGGGCAGCCTGCCGTTCGCGCTCGAGCCGCTCCCGGCGCTCGGCGCCCTCCTCCAGTCGCGTCATGGCCTGCTGCCAGCGGTCACGAGCCTCCTCGATGTCGAGCCGGGCCTCCTCGCGAGCCTCGGCCAGGCCGGCGAGCTCCTCGGCCAGCTCAGCGGCACGCCCCTCCAGGTGCTCCAGCCGGCTGGCCAGCCCACTCTGCTGAACCGCCAGTTGCTGGCGGTGCCGATCCAGGTCGCGCTCCTCCAGGCGGCTCGCCTCCAAGTCACGCTCGGCCTGTTCGGCACGTTCCAGTTGCTCGGCCAGCCGCTGCTCCTGCGCCTCCAGCCGCGACCCCACTTCCGTGAAGGCGGCCTCGGCCTCGGCCTGGCGACGCCGGCTCACCAGCAGGGCGTCGGGACCGTTGCCCAGGCCGCGATGGCGCACCCAGCCCGCTCCCAGCCAGAGGCCGTCGGGGGTGATCAGGCTCTCGCCGGGGGCGAGGGTCTCGCGCTCGGCCCAGGCGGCCTCGCGACTCTCGACGCAGCGGATGCCCGCCAGCCAGCGGGCCGCGGCTCCCGCGCCCCGCACGCGGCTGGCCAGGGTGCCGGCGGGCGCCTCGATCTCGCGCGGCTCGACCAGCCCCAGTTCCGCCGGCGGCACCGCCAGGGCGGTAGCGTCCAGGGAGGCCAGCCTGGCACGCAGCCAGGGCGCCAACACCCAGGAGACGGCCTCTTCCCAGCCGGCATCGACCGAGAGGCACTCACCGAGGCGCGGGGCCCCGGCGAGGCCCAGCCCGGCCAGGTGGGCATCCAGCGCCTCGTCGTGATCGGCCAGCCCGGCCTGGATCAGCGCCTCCAGGGAGGCGAGCTCCCCCTGCAGTTCACTGCGTCGCTGGCGATCCGCCTCGCGGGCCGCCTCGCTCTCGCGGGCCGCCTCCCGCGCCGCATCGCGGGCCTGCTGCAGCCCCTCGCGGCGCGCCTCCAGGGCCTCGCGCCTGAGCTCCAGCTCGGCCAGCTGCTCGCCGAGCTCGGCACGCTGCTCGGCCAGCGCCGCGATGTCGGGCAGCTCCGCGTGCTGCTGGCGGCGGCGCTGCTCGTCGGCGCCGAGACGCTCCAGGCGTGACTCCTGCTCGCGCAGGCGATCCTGACCGCGCTCGGCCTCGCGACTCGCCTCGCGCCACTGCTCGCTGAAGGCCTCCCAGGCGGCGTCGGCCTCCTGGGCCTCGGGCTCGGCCTCCTCGAGGGCCGCCTCCAGCTCCTCTAGCTGCTCGGCCAGGGCCTCGCGCTCCGGCGTGAGGGTCTCCAGGCGCTCCTCCAGGCGCGCCAGCCGTTCGCCGTCATCCTCGCCCAGGCGCGCCAGCTCCTGCAGGTCGCGGTGGGCGGCCTCCAGGTCACGGGCCAGTTGGGCATCGCGGGCGCGGGCATGCTCGAGATCCTGCTCCAGCCTGGCGATGGCGGTGGTGGTCTCGAAGAAGCGCGACTGCTCGGCGTCCAGCTCGGCGGCCAGGCGGTCGTGGTCGACCCTGGCCTCCTCGAGGCGGGTCTCGCACTGCCGCAGCCCCAGCACCTCGCGCTCCACCGCGGTCTCGAGCTCGCTGACGCGGCCCTCCTCCTCGCCCTGTCGGGCACGCAGGGCCCGGGCGCGCAGCAGGGCCAGCTCGCCCTTGACCCGATGCTCCTCGTTCTTGAGCTGCTGGTAGCGCCGCGCGGCCTCCGCCTGGCGCCTCAGGCGCTCGAGCTGCTTGTCCAGCTCCTCACGGATATCCTCCAGGCGGTCCAGGTTCTCCTGGGTGCGGCGCATGCGGCTCTCGGTCTCGCGGCGGCGCTCCTTGTACTTGGAGATGCCGGCGGCCTCCTCCAGGGTGGCGCGCAGCTCCTCGGGGCGCGCCTCGATCAGGCGCGAGATCATGCCCTGGCCGATGATGGCGTAGGAGCGGGGCCCGAGGCCGGTACCGAGGAAGAGGTCGGCGATGTCGCGACGGCGACACTTCTGGCCGTTGAAGAAGTAGGAGGACTGGGCGTCGCGGGTCACCACCCGCTTGACGGCGATCTCGGCGTATTGGGCATAGACGCCTCCCATGGTGCCATCGCGGTTGTCGAACAGCAGCTCGATGGCGGCCTGCCCCACCGGCTTGCGGCCGGTCGAGCCGTTGAAGATGACGTCGGTCATCGACTCGCCGCGCAGGGTCTTGGCGGAGGACTCCCCCATGACCCAGCGCACCGCGTCGATGATATTGGACTTGCCACAGCCGTTGGGGCCGACGATGGCGGTCATGTTGCCGTCGAAGGGCACCGTGACCGGGTCGACGAAGGACTTGAAACCCACCAGGCGGATCGACTTGAGGCGCATCGACGGCTATCCGCCGAGGCTATTCGAAGACACGGTCGACCACCACCTCGACGGGCTCGCCGTCGGTGGCGCCCACCGAGACCCCCTCGCGGTCGCCGAACAGGTCGCCGGCCTGGGGCGCCGCGTCGCCGCTGGCCGAGACGCGCACCATCAGCCGCGCCTCGCGAACCTGGGCGAGACTCGCCTCCGGCGACATGGCGTTGCGCTCGTCAAGCACCACCTCAACCGGCAGCTCGCTGGCCCGGAAGCGGGCCACGGCCAGGGGGGGCAGATCGCCCCCCATGTCACGGGCCACCACGAACACAGTGGCATCGTCGCCCAGCCGGCCGTTGAGGGCCTCGTCCAGGCTCACCCGGACGCGAATCCCCGGCCCCTCGCCCTCACCCATCACCGGCTCGGCATCCGGCGTGACGCCCAGGCGCTCCTGGGCGATGCGGATGCCTTCGCGCAGCGCCTCGCCAGATGCCGGGTCGCTCATGCCGGCGATGGCACGGCGCCAATAGTCGATAGCCGCCTCGTAGGCGCTGCGGTCGAAGGCCTCGATTCCCAGCACGCCGAGCACCGTGGACTGGCTGGAGTCACGCTCCAGGGTCTCATCCACCAGCGCCTGGACCCGGGGGGTCAGCTGGCGGTCGGCCACGAAGAACTCGATCTGGGCCAGCTGGCCGAGCAGCGAGGGGTAGCGCCCTTCGATCTCGATCAGCCGTTCCAGAGCGTGGATCGCCTCGCGTCCCTGCCCCATGTCACGGTAGAGCGGGAACAACGAGGACCAGACGTTGGGGTTGCCGGGCTGGCGCACGGCCTGCTCCTCGAGGCGCTCGACCAGCATCTCGATGGAACCCTCCGGGTGGTTCTGCACCTCCTCCTGGATCGCGAGCAGGGTCAGGTCGCCCTCGGCCCCCTCGCGCTGGTACCAGAGCACGCTGGCCACCACCACCAGTACCATCACGATCGGCACGGCCAGGCGGCCGGAGGCGGAGGCCTTCAGCGGTGAACGCTTGAGGCTCTCGGTATCCTCGAGCAGGCCACGCTCCAGCTCCAGGCGGCTCTCCTCGAAGCTGGCCTGGTCGAGGTCGCCGCGCTCGCGGGCCGCCTCCAGCGATGCCAGACGGCGCTGGAAGATCGCCACGTTCTGCTCGGCGGTACGATCGTTGGCCTCGTGGTCGCGTTGGGCATCATGCACGGCACGCGCCCGGCGCAGCGGGGCGATGAGCAGCCAGAGTGCCGGCAGCAGCAGGACGGCAAAGGCAATCCATAACAGGGTCATTCGGTTCTCTCGCGGTTTATCAGGGCTTGCAGTCGGGCGCGCTCCTTGGCAGAGAGCGCCTGCGCGGAGGCGTTCCGGCGGGACCTGACGATCAGCACCACCAGGAGTGCCGCGAGCACCACCAGTCCCGCGGGCAGCCCCCAGAGCAGGAAGGTGCGGCCCTCCAGGCGGGGGTTGTAGAGCACGTAGTCGCCGAAGCGCTGCACCATGTAGTCGAGGATCTCGATGTCAGCACGGCCATCCTGCAGCAGCAGGTAGACGCGGTCGCGCATGTCGCCGGAGACCGGTGCATTGGAGTCGTTGATGGCCTGG
Source organism: Halomonas sp. (assembly GCF_014859505.1). Classification (GTDB taxonomy): domain Bacteria; phylum Pseudomonadota; class Gammaproteobacteria; order Pseudomonadales; family Halomonadaceae; genus Halomonas. Next base: position 11,831 of record NZ_JACUUD010000008.1, on the reverse strand, counting down.
TTCTCGCAGGTGGGGCAGCGCAGCGAGGCGGTCAGGCTGCGATAGCGCTGCTCCAGCACCGGGTCATCGAACTCGCGCACCTCGATGGCCCCGGCCTGGGCGAGGCCGGCCACCAGCAGCAGCAGCAGCAGCAGCAGCAGGGCAAGCGTCGTGATCAGGGATCGCATCAGCGCCATCTTTCCACCTCCGGCAGGATCTTTTCGCGCACCTCACCCGGGGCGATATAGCCCACGTGGTGATAGCGGATCACCCCGTCGGCATCCACCAGGAAGGACTCGGGCGCACCGAACACGCCCAGTTCGAAGCCCAACTCGTTGTCCGGGTCGAAGATATTGATCTCGAAGGGGTTACCGAACTCCTCAAGGAAGCCGAGCCCCTTCTCGCGGGTGTCCTTCCAGCTGATGCCGACCATCCGGATATCGTGGCGATGGGAGAGGTCGAGCAGCTGAGGCATCTCTCGCTTGCACTCCGGGCACCACTCGCCCCAGACATTGACCAAGGTCAACTCGCCGGTGGTCAGCAGCGAGCGGTCCACCCGGCGGTCGGGGTCCTCCAGGGTGGCGAGGTCGAAGGCCGGGAAGTCGCGCGCCATCAGCGCCGACTCCCGGTGAAAGGGATTGAGCGACAGGCCCTGATAGAGGAAAAGCGACAGCGCCAGGAAGCCGACCAGGGGCAACAGCAGCAGCAAACGATGCTTCATGCGGTCGCCTCCTTGCCGCGATCGCCGGCGGCGGCCTTGAGCACGGCCTCCTCGGGGTCGGGGGCGGTGGCCATGCGGCGGTAGCGCTTGTCGGCCACGGCGAGCAGGCCGCCGATGGCCATCAGCAGTGCGCCAAGCCACAGCCAGCGAACGAAGGGCTTGTACTGCACGCGCATGGCCCAGGTGCCGTCTCCAAGGTCCTCGCCCATGGCCACGTAGAGGTCACGGAACAGGCCGGGGCGCAGCGCCACCTGGGTCATCGGCATGCCGGTGGCCAGGTAGAGGCGCTTTTCGGGGGTCATGGTGAAGCTGCGCTGGCGATCGTTGCGCTGCACCTCGATCACCGCGCGGTCGGCCAGGAAGTTGGCGCCGCGGCGGTCGGTGAGCTCGGTCATGGTGAAGGTGTAGCCGACGACCTGGACGCTGTCGCCCGGCCCCATGCGTACGTTGCGCTCGATGTTGTAGTTGGAGACGACTGCCACGCCGATGATGGTCACCGCCACGCCCAGGTGGCCGAGTTGCATGCCCCAGTAGGCCAGCGAGAGCTTCCTGAAGCCCGCGCCGATGGAACTGGCGCGGCGAACCTTGTCGTAGAGGTCGCGCAGCATGGGCAGCACGATCCACAGCGCGGCGATCAGGCCAATGGCCACCGGCGCGCTCCAATGCTCGGCGAAGAGCAGCGGCAGCGCAGCCCCCAGCACCACGGCCACCACGGCAGCCAGCCACAGACGCCGGACCAGCAGGTTCGGGGCGGTGTCCTTCCAGCGGGAGATCGGGCCCAGGCCCATGAACACGGACATGATCAGTGTCAGCGGCACGAACAGCGCATTGAAGTAGGGGGGGCCCACGCTGATCTTGCCGAGATTCAGAGCATCGAGCAGCAGCGGATAGACGGTGCCCATCAGCACGGTGACCGTCATGATCACCAGCATGAGGTTGTTGACCAGCAGCAGGGCATCGCGGGAGAGCCAGCCGAACCCAACCTTGTGGCTGACCCGCGGCGCGCGCAGGGCGAAGACCAGCAGCGACAGACCCACGGTGATGCCCAGCAGCATCAGGATGAAGAAGCCGCGGGAGGGGTCGTTGGCGAAGGCGTGGACCGAGGTCAGCACTCCGGAGCGCACCAGGAAGGTGCCCAGCAGTGACAGCGAGAAGGTGGTAATGGCCAGCAGCAGGGTCCAGCTCTTGAAGGCGCCACGCTTCTCGGTGACCGCCAGGGAGTGCATCAGCGCCGTGCCGGTCAGCCAGGGGAGCAGCGAAGCGTTCTCGACCGGGTCCCAGAACCACCAGCCGCCCCAGCCCAGTTCGTAGTAGGCCCACCAGCTGCCCAGGGCGATGCCCACGGTGAGACTGGCCCAGGCCAGGTTGGTCCAGGGCCGCGCCCAGCGCGCCCAGGCGGCATCCAGTCGACCGCCCAGCAGGGCGGCAATGGCGAAGGCGAAGACCACCGAGAAGCCCACGTACCCCATGTAGAGCATCGGCGGGTGCAGGATCAGGCCGATGTCCTGGAGCAGCGGATTGAGGTCCGCGCCGTCCGCCGGCACATGGGGCAGAATCCGTTCGAAGGGGTTCGAGGTGACCAGGATGAAGAGCAGGAAGCCCGCGCAGACCAGGCCCATGACACCCATGACCCGAGCGACCATGTCCCGGGGCAGCTCGCGGGAGAACCGCGACGCGAAGTAGCCCCAGCCGGCCAGCATCAGGCTCCACAGCAGCACCGACCCCTCGTGGTTGCCCCACACCGCGCTGAGCTTGTAGTACCAGGGCAGCATGGAATTGGAATTGTTGGCCACGTTCATCACGCTGAAGTCGTCCAGCAGATAGCTGGCGGTCAGGCAGGCGTAGGCAATGGCCACGAACAGGAACTGACCGGACGCCATGGGCCGGGCATAGGCCATCCACAGCGGGCGACGGGTCGCCGCACCGGCCAGGGGCATCACCGCCTGCACCGCCGCCAGCAGCAGGGCGATGACCAGAGCATAGTGGCCGATCTCGGGAATCATCTGGGTCAGCATGGGCACTCCTGGTCAGTACGAACTGCTGGTGGGACCGGCGCCGCTCTCAGCACCGGCACCTTCTCCGGCTTCCAGGCGCTTGGCCACCTCGGCGGCCTTCTGCTGGAAGTCCTCGGGCTTGTAGCCGGCCTCTTCCAGGGCCTGGGCCACCTCCGGCGGCATGTAGTTCTCGTCGTGGCGGGCCAGCACCTGGTCAGCCTTGAGGTAGCCGTCGTGCTGCAGTTGGCCGACCACCACCACGCCCTGCCCCTCGCGGAACAGGTCGGGCAGGATGCCGCTGTAGTGGACGCGCAGGTCGTCGACGTAGTCGGTGACGGTAAACTCCACGTCGAGGCTGTCGGGGTTGCGGGCCACCGTGCCCTCCTTGACCATGCCGCCGGCACGAATCTGGCGCTCGATGGGCGCCTCGCCGGCGGCGATCTGCACCGGACTGAAGAAGAGGTTGATGTTGGCGCGCAGGGCATAGAGGGTCAGCCCCACAGCGATGGCCGCCAGGGCGACCAGCCCCAGAATAACGTAGAGCTTCTGCTTGCGCTTCGGTGTCAGGCTAAGTGTCATGGTGATTACCACCCGTTTGATGTGAAACTCCAGCCATCTCGCCCCGATTGGCACCCTGGCGCTCCTCGCGCCGCACCCGGCGCTGAAGGTTGCGCAGCAGCAGGCGCCGTTCGGCCCGGGCATGCAGGACGACCGCCACCAGCAGTGCGCCGGTCACCCCCCAGGCGGCCCAGACGTAGGGGGCATGCCCCCCCATGGCAATGAATTCATTGAAGGACTCGAAGGCCATCAGCGCTTCTCCCCGGCCAGGTCACGCACCCAGCGCTTGTTGGACTCTCGGCGCAGGATCTCGCTGCGGGTCCTCATCAGGGTCAGGGCGATAAAGAAGCTGTAGAACCCCAGCACCATGATCAGCAGCGGCGCCCACATCTCCATCGGCATGGCGGCGCGTCCGGTAATGGAAAAGGTGGCCGGCTGGTGGAGGGTATACCACCAGTCCACCGAGTACTTGATGATCGGGATGTTGATGACCCCCACCATGGCCAGCACCGAGGCCGCCCGGGAGGCGCTGTCGCGGCTCGAGAAGGCGCCGCGCAGGGCGATCACCCCCAGGAAGAGGAAGAGCAAGATCAGCATCGAGGTCAGACGCGCATCCCACATCCACCAGGTGCCCCAGGTGGGCACGCCCCAGACGGCTCCCGAGAAGAGCGACACGAAGGTCATGGCAGCACCCAGCGGCGCCATCATGGCGGCGGCCATGTCGGCCACCTTGATCTTCCAGACCATGTAGACCAGGCCACACATCGCCATGCTGACGAAGATCGACTGGGCCAGGAAGGCCGCCGGCACGTGCACATAGATGATGCGGAAGCTGTTGCCCTGCTGGTAGTCGGCCGGGGCGAAGGCGAGACCCCAGACCGTACCGACCAGGATCAGTGCCGCCGCGGCGACCCAGAAGAACGGCTGCAGCCTGGCACCAATGGCATAGAACCACTTGGGGGAACGCAACTTGTTAATAAAGGCCCACATGCCTGTCCACCTCTCAACCGTTGATACTGATGCGCAGTGATGCCGCGATAGCCCAGGGTGCCAGCATCAGCGCCAGGGCCAGCAGGGCCCCCAGGATCGCCAGGTGAGCCGCCGCCCCATCGCCGACGATACCCGCCTGTACCGCGCCGGCGCCGAAGATCAGCACTGGAATGTAGAGCGGCAGCACCAGCAGCGACAGCAGCACACCCCCCCGTGAGAGCCCCACGGTGAGGGCCGCGCCGATGGCACCGATCAGGCTCAGGCTGGCCGTACCCAACACCAGCGAGAACGCCAGCACCAGGTAGCTGCCGGCGGGCAGCGACAGCATGATGCCCAGCACCGGCGCCATGAGTGCCAGAGGCAGGCCGGTCAGCAGCCAGTGAACCGTCACCTTGGCCAGCGCCAGCATCGGCAGCGGCTGCGGCGTCAGCAGCAGCTGCTCGAGGGAACCGTCGTCGTAGTCGCCGCGAAACAGGCTGTCCAGAGAGAGCAGCGCCGCCAGCAGCGCCGCCACCCACAGCAGTCCCGGCGCGATGGTGGCGAGCAGCTGCGGATCCGGCGAGATACCGATCGGAAACAGGGTGATCACCAGCGCAAAGAACACCAGGGGATTGAGTACCTCGCTGCGCCGGCGCATCAGCAGCAACAGATCGCGCTTGAGTGTCGCCCACAGTGCGACCGCCAGGCCGCTGCGAGGTTCCCGCCGCGACACGCCGCGCCCCTCCCCGGCGACCAGCCGAGTCTCAGAACCCGCCATGGGACTGCCCTCCTCTCCCCAGGTGCACCCGGCGCAGCTCGTCGGTATTCCTGAGCTCATGATGGGTGGTGACCAGCACGCAACCACCGGCGCGGGCATGCACGATCAACCGCTCCTCCAATGCCGCCACGCCGTCCCGGTCGATGGCGGTAAAGGGCTCGTCCAGCACCCAGAGGGGCCGAGGCGTCAGCTCCAGCCGCGCCAGGGCCACACGGCGCTGCTGACCGGCCGAGAGCTGTCCGGCCGGCACGTCCTCGAAACCCACCAGCCCCACGGACTCCAACGCCGCCAGGCGTGCCGCCTCGTTGTCGCGCTGACCGGCCAGGGCCTGGTACCAGGTCAGGTTCTCCAGCGGTGTCAGGGCACCCTTCACCCCCGGGGCGTGGCCCAGATAGAGCAGGCTCTCCAGGAAGGCCTGGCGAGCTTCTCGCATCGGCGCACCGTTCCAGTAAAGCTCGCCCTGATAGTCGGCCAGCTGGCCAGAGAGGATCTTGAGCAGCGTGGTCTTGCCGCTGCCGTTCGGGCCCTCGATGCGCACGATCTCGCCCGCCTGGATGTCCAGATCGAGATCCTCGAAGAGCCAGCGATCATCCCGTTCGCAGGCCAGCTTTCGGGCTTGCAGGCTCAGGGTCAAGGCACACTCCGGGATGGGTAATTTGGCTCGAGACTCTACACGGAAAGCGGTTTTCCCGCCAGATTCGTGGCTGCGTCAGCCGGTCGCGGTTGACCCGAGTGAAGCCTTGCGACGATGGTCTCTCCTTGCGTGATCGGCCACCCCTGCTATCCTTTCCAGATACTGTATATGCCAACAGTATCCGGCCGACAAGGCTGACGACAGGAGACCCACGCCATGCCCGAGGTCAACCCCCGGTACCTTCTTCGCCGCCCCAACCTTCCCCTGGCCGAGGCCTGGGCCCTGCTCGACGGCGCGGACGCCGCCGACGACCATCTGGTCGAGGTGGCGCTGCTCGGCAGCGTCTCGGCAGGGCTGCCCATCGAGGCCTGCCTGGACAGCGCCAGTATCCGGGTCCCCGGACGCATGGTGCGCCGCAACACCTACGCCCTGCGGGTGCGCGGCAACTCCATGGTCGATTGCAACATCTTCGACGGGGATGTGATCATCATCGAGCGTCAGGAGAGCGCCGAGAACGGCGAGACTGCCGTGGTGATGATCAACAACCAGGAGGTCACCCTGAAGAAGCTCTACATCGAGAAGTCCGGGGTGCGCCTGCAGCCCGCCAACGAACGCATGGCACCGATCTACCTGAAGAACAGCGATATCCAGGTGCTGGGGCTGGTGATGGGCGTGGTGCGCCAGGAGGAACTGGCCGCCTGATGCGCTACCCCGTCCCCGACCTCCCCCCGGACGAATGGCAGGAAAGCGAGCTGGAGGTGGAGAAGAGCCGCTTCATCACCTGGCTGTGCCACGCCCCCGACGTGGCCGCCTTCGAGGCCCTGCTGGCCGAGGCACGGCGACGCCACCCCAATGCCAGCCACCACTGCACCGCCTTCATCGCCGGCCCTCCCGGCGAACAGGCCGCCATCGGCTACTCGGACGACGGCGAACCCGGCGGCACCGCCGGGCGGCCCATGTACCGCGTGCTGGAGGGCTCGGGGCTCGGCCAGGTGGGCTGCGTGGTGACCCGCTACTTTGGCGGTACCAAGCTGGGCACCGGCGGGCTGGCCCGCGCCTATGCCCAGGCGGTCGCCCAGGGCCTGGATGCCCTGCCGCATCGCCAGGTGGTGGAGCGAACGCCCCTGCGGCTGAAGGTCGACTTCGCCGGCGAGGCCGAGGCTCGGGCCTGGCTGGGCGAGCACGAGATCCCCGTGGAGGCCGCCGACTACGCCGCCGAGGGCGTGACCCTGCGCGTGGGCTGGCCCAGCGACACCCCGGTGGATCTCGGTGAGCTGGAGTCGCGGCTGCGCGGGCGGCTGGCACTGCTCGACGAGTGACGCCCCCACGAACCGACAGAGTCGACACACAGACGGCGCCCCGCGGGGCGCCGTTTGCGTGACGGTACCGGTGAGCCTCAGCCCAGGTACTTGATCATCACCCCCGCGGCCACCGCCGAGCCGATCACCCCGGCCACATTGGGCCCCATGGCGTGCATCAGCAGGAAGTTGTGGGGGTTGGACTCCAGCCCGACCTTGTTGGCGACACGCGCCGCCATGGGCACCGCGGAGACGCCGGCGGCGCCGATCAGCGGATTGATCGGCATCTTGCTCATCACGTTCATCAGCTTGGCCATCAGGATCCCGGCCGCGGTACCGATGGCGAAGGCCACCATGCCCAGCGCCATGATGCCGAGCGTCTCGAGGGCCAGGAAGCTCTCGGCCATCAACTTGGACCCCACGGCCAGGCCCAGCACGATGGTGACGATGTTGATCAGGGCGTTCTGGGCGGTATCGGTCAGGCGCTCCACCACCCCGCACTCGCGCATCAGATTGCCGAAGCAGAACATGCCGAGCAGCGGCGCGGCATCCGGCAGGAACAGCGCCACCAGGACCAGCAGGGCCAGCGGGAAGACGATCTTCTCGAGCTTCGACACCGGACGCAGCTGGGTCATGGTGATCTCGCGCTCACGCCTGGTGGTCAGCAGCTTCATGATCGGCGGCTGGATCATGGGCACCAGCGCCATGTAAGCGTAAGCGGCAACGGCGATCGCCCCCAGCAGCTCCGGGGCCAGCATGCTCGACACATAGATCGAGGTGGGGCCGTCGGCACCGCCGATGATGCCGATGGCCGCGGACTGCTCGAGGGAGAAGTCCATCCAGCCCATGGCCGACATGCCCACCGCCCCGAACAGGGTGGCGAAGATGCCGAACTGTGCCGCCGCGCCCAGAAAGAGGGTACGCGGGTTGGCCAGCAGCGGGCCGAAATCGGTCATCGCCCCCACGCCCATGAAGATGATCAGCGGGGCGATCCCCGACTCCACCGCGACCTTGTAGAAGACGTAGAGCAGGCCGTCGCCGTAGCCGACGTTGACCGCCACATCATGGGCCCCACGCAGCTGATCGGGCGAGGGACCCTCATCCACCAGCGCCTTGAGGGTGGCCCGCCACGTCTCTTCGGCGGCCAGCGGATCCAGGGTCGCGCCCAGGGCACTGGCCATCTGCTGGAGCACCGCCGGGCGCGCCACCTCGATGGCCTGATCGAGCGCCGAGATGGCCAGCCCCGCTTCGGGGATGTTGGCCAGGATGCCGCCGAAGCCGATCGGCACCAGCAGCAACGGTTCGAACTTCTTGGCAATGGCCAGGTACAGCAGCACCATGCCCACCACGATCATCACGGCCTGGCCGAGGGTCAGGTTGTAGGCCCCCGACCCATACCAGAGGGTTACCAGCTTTTCCATGAGGAGGCCCTTAGAGCTCGATGAGCACGTCGCCGACGGCGACGCTGTCGCCCTCACCGACCTTGACGGCGGAGACGGTGCCGGCACTAGCCGAGCGCACCTCGGTCTCCATCTTCATCGCCTCGAGGATGATCACCACATCACCCTCCTTGACGGCATCGCCAGGGCGTACGTTGACCTTGAAGATATTGCCGGCCAGCGGCGCACTGATCACCTCTCCGGTAGCGGCCGGCGCGGCCTCGGCGGCAGGCTGAGTATCGCCCTCCTGCGCCTGGACGTCGGCGATCTCGCCTCCCTCGGCGACCTCGACCACGTAGGCCTTGCCGTTGACCTTGACGGTATAGGTCTCGGGCCCGACCGGTGCGCCACCGCTGACGGCAGGCGCCCTGGCAGGCGCCTTCGCTGGCAGGTTGGCGGTTGCCTCGGCGGCGTCCTTCTCGGGCGCCTGGGGCGCCGGCTCGAAGGCGTCGGGGTTGTCGCGATTCTTGAGGAACTTCAGGCCGATCTGCGGGAACAACGCATAGGTGAGCACGTCATCGATCTCGCGCTCCCCCTCGGCCAGGCGTATACCATCCGCCTTGGCCTTTTCCTTGAGCTCGGCGGCGAGCCTGTCCATCTCCGCCTCGAGCAGGTCGGCGGGGCGACAGATGATGGGCGCCTTGCCCTCCAGTACGCGGGCCTGCAACTCCTTGTTGAGCTCGGCCGGTGCGGCGCCATACTCGCCCTTGAGCAGTGCCTGGACCTCCTTGGAGATGGACTTGTAGCGCTCACCCATCATCACGTTCATCACCGCCTGGGTGCCGACGATCTGGGACGTCGGGGTGACCAGCGGGATGAAGCCCAGGTCCTCGCGCACCCTGGGGATCTCCTGGAGGACGTCGTCGAGCTTGTCGGCGGCGCCCTGCTCCTTGAGCTGGCCTTCCATGTTGGTGAGCATGCCGCCCGGCACCTGGGCGATCAGGATGCGCGAATCGATGCCTCTCAGCGAGCCCTCGAAGGCGGCGTACTTCTTGCGCACCTCGCGGAAGTAGGCGGCGATCTCCTCGAGCAGCTCGAGGTCCAGGCCGGTGTCGCGCTCGGTGCCCGCCAGGATCGCCACCACCGACTCGGTGGGGCTGTGGCCGTAGGTCATGGACATCGAGGAGATGGCGGTGTCGACGTTGTCGATGCCCGCCTCGGCGGCCTTGACGATGGTGGAGGTGGAGAGGCCGGTGGTGGCGTGGCACTGCATGTGGATCGGGATGTCCACCGCGGCCTTGAGCTTGGTGACCAGCTCGAAGGCGTCGTAGGGCTTGAGCAGGCCGGCCATGTCCTTGATGCAGAGCGAGTCGGCGCCCATGGCGGCGATGGTCTTGCCGAGCTCGACCCAGCCGTCCAGCGTGTGCACCGGGCTCACTGTATAGGAGAGCGTGCCCTGGGCATGGCCCTCGACGTTGCGCACCGCCTGGATGGCGCGCTCCAGGTTGCGGGGGTCGTTCATGGCATCGAACACGCGGAACACGTCGACGCCGTTGGTCCTGGCGCGCTCGACGAACCTGTCCACCACGTCATCGCCGTAGTGGCGATAGCCCAGCAGGTTCTGGCCGCGCAGCAGCATCTGCTGGGGGGTGTTGGGCATGGCCGCCTTGAGCTCGCGGATGCGTTCCCAGGGATCCTCGCCCAGATAGCGGATGCAGGCGTCGAAGGTGGCGCCCCCCCAGGATTCCAGCGACCAGAAGCCGACGCGGTCGAGCTTCTCGGCGATGGGCAGCATGTCGTCCAGGCGCATGCGCGTGGCGAACAGCGACTGGTGGGCATCACGCAGGACGACGTCGGTGATGCCGAGCGGGCGAGCGGTGTCAGTCATGGAAGGGGCCCTGTATTTTTTTAGGAGTTGGATGAGGTGAAAGAAAGAGGGGCGTATCAGCGACGATGGCGCTGGCGATAGCGATGCAGGGCGGCGCCGATCACCGCCATCAACTCAGCGTCCTGCTGGGCAGGCGCCGGCGGGCGGGCGGCACCGGTGGCGGCCTGCTCGACCGGTTCGGGAGCGAAGCGGCGGAGAAGTAGCGACATCAGGGTGATGGTCATCACCAGAACGGTAAGAAAAACAAAAACGAAGCCCATGCCCAGGGCCATCAGGGTCAGGCCTTCCTCCAGCAGCTCGAAATCCCGCATGTGGTGCCTCCGTGTGATCTTGAGCCACCATGCAGAGATCACTCAACAACATGGCGCCTTGCGCAATTTTTCTGATGCTATAACCTGCCAGATTGTCGACAAATTGCAATGGTGTCATGGTGGAAGTCAGCGTTGTTAATTTACTACAGGAACCGCCGGGGCGGCTCGGCCTGGCGCCGATGGAGGGCGTCATCGATGCCCACACCCGGGACCTGCTGACCCGACAATCGGGGTTCGACTGGACGGTGACCGAGTTCGTCAGGGTCGTCGATGCTCGCCTGCCGCCGCGCGTCTTCCACAAGCACTGCCCGGAGCTGCTTCACCCCGCCGTCGCGACCCCCGGAGGCGTCCCGGTGCACCTGCAGCTGCTGGGCTCCGACCCGAAAGCGCTGGCCGCCAATGCCCGCCAGGCACTGAGCCTCGGGGTCACCAGCCTGGACCTCAATTTCGGCTGTCCCGCCAAGCTGGTCAACCGCCACGACGGCGGCGCCTCCCTGCTGCGCGACCCGGCACGAGTGCATGCGGTGGTCGCAGCGGTCCATGAGGCCGTGGGTCATGCCATCCCGGTCACCGCCAAGCTCCGACTCGGCTTTGCCGACCGCCGTCTGGCCGTGAACTGCGCCCTGGCCGCCGAGGCCGGCGGCGCCCGCCAGCTGGTGGTGCACGCCCGCACCCGCAACGAGGGCTACCGACCTCCCGCCCACTGGGAGTGGATCGGGCGCATCCGCGCCCGCCTGTCGATCCCGGTGGTCGCCAACGGCGACATCTGGAGCCTCGAGGACTACTGGCGAGCCCGCACCCTCTCGGGCTGCCGCGACGTGATGATCGGCCGCGGCGCCCTGGCCGACCCCTGGCTGGCCCCGCGCATCCGCCACTGGCAGCTTACCGGGGAGCGTCTGCCACCAACGTCCTGGGCGACCCGAGCCGAGGTCCTCACTCGCTTTGCTGCATTGCAGCGTAGCACACTTGCCGAACGCGTGGTCAGCTCGCTGATCAAGCAGTGGCTGAGCCACATGCGCGCCCGGGACCCCGAGGCCGCCCGGCGTTTCGAACGACTCAAGCGCATCAGCAACCTGGATGCGTTGCTCACCGGGCTTGCGGCATAAAAACTTGCGACATAAAAAAGAGGCGCAGTCGCAATAGCAACGGCGCCTCAAACGATCGCGGAGTCACACACGAGGTCGTGCGACTCCGGCTAGCAGAAAAGCGATCAATACGACCCTGGGAAAGCAGAAGACCCGCCCTCCTAGGAGGGCGGGTCTGAATCTGGCGCGCCCGGGAGGATTCGAACCTCCGACCCCCTGATTCGTAGTCAGGTACTC